>NZ_JBIPCS010000006.1:0-352595 GCF_044005985.1 Flavobacterium sp. FlaQc-49
TAAAAATTCATTACAGACAAATCTCTTAAATTCTTCACTGTATTTAGATTGCCATTTTGAGGTTGATATTTTTGTATATCGTTCCATTTTGTTACACTTTTGTGTAAACCTATTTCAGGACAAGACATGATTTGTCAAAGTAAATGACTTATTTAAAAAGTCTTTCGTAGCTTTCATTCAAAGTAAGAGTAAACATATGAAGATATTATATATTGATTTTAGTAAAAAATAGTAAAGTTAGATTTGATTAATTGTATTATAAAAAAATCCGACTTGCTCTCACAAATCGGATTTAATAATAAAATTGAAATCAATTATTTTTTAGGACTTTTTACATTTTTTTCGGTGTCCATCATTTCCATTAGTTTTAAGCCAAGCAGGCCACTTATAGATCCATCGGAACCACCGTTTCCTGTAATTAAAACATCCGGAATTACTTTGATGTTTCCTTTACCAATCTCTTCGGTTACTTTGTATTTGGTAAAATTATCACCACCCATTGCAGCAACTTGTAATTGATAAGATTCGGCTGTTGATTTACCAACGGCCATAATTTTCTCTGCTTCTGCCAAACCGGTTTTTGAGATTCTTTCAGCTTCAGCACTTGCTGTCAGTTTTGTAGCTTCGGCTTGCGCTCCGGCTCTGGCTTTGGTTGCTTCTGCTTCTGCATTGGCACGCATTTTTGTAGCTTCAGCTTCGGCATTTACATTTAATTTTAAACTGGTTGCATCACCTTCCGCTTTTTTTACTGTTGCATCTGCGGTTCGTTGTGCGATTTCAACACTTTGTGAAGCGCGAACAATTTCTTTTTGCATGTCGGCAATTGCCGTTTCTTTCTCCATTCCCTGACGTTGTTCCTGTGCCATTCTTTGGGTTTGATAGGTTTTTTGCTCTTCTTCGGCCAGTTTTCTGTCCGTTAGAGTTTTCATCAAAGAGTCCGGCGGTACAATATCTCCAATTAAGGTATCAACAGCGTTTACATTGTATTCGTCTAACACCAGTTTGATATGGTTTTTAGCAGATTCTTGACGCTCTTTTCTGGTTGATAAAAACGAAATTACGTCACTATCCTGAGCTGAGTTTCTAAAATAGTTACCAATCGTTGGCTCCAAAACCTGAGAAACCAGATTGTTCATGCTTCCGAAACGCGCAATAACTTTTGGCGCTTCATTGGCCGGTACGTGAATAATTTGCGCAACATCCAGATTAAACGGGAAACCATCTTTTGAACGTACGGTAATGGTAGATAAGTTTTTATCTAAATTATGAGATTCGCTTCGTGCATTTGCCCAGTTTAAAACCAGGTTAGTGGTCGGAACAGCTTCCAGTTTTGTGGTGTATTTATTAAGCGCATATTTTCCGGGACCAAGAGGTTCCATCCAAACACCACGTTGTCCTTTGGAAACAATATTTCCGTGTTTGAAAGTGTCGCCTGTTACGTCTTGTCCGTCTTCACCTATATAGGAGATTATAACACCAACATAACCGATTGGCACATCTGTCATTGGGTTTTGTTCAATCAAAACTCCCCAGGTATTGATGTAATACGAACCGGCAAGCATGACCTGAGGTTGCAAACCACGATTTCCGCCTTTGTCAAGGAACTGGTCAAAATCCTGAAAGTTATTATGTCCTTCGATAGATTTACCTGCAATTTGTCCTTGCGGAATTGGTTCGCCATCAAGAGCCGTTACGATTCCGATCATGTTTTCGTAAATCTTAATTTGATCTGCAATAACAATCTCAAACAGGAACGTATTGATACGATAAGACCCTGTTGTAATAAAGGCGGTCTGACGTCCTTTTTGTCCTCCGTTATTTAAGAAAGCAGTAGCATCCTGAAAATTGTCGCTGTCTACTTTTCGGGCTAGAATACGTCCGGTTGGGATTTCTTTTCCGTCTTTACTTAAAACGAGTCCGATTTTGCCTTCGGGAATCAAAGTAAAGCTTGTCATGTCTACTATGTATTGCCAAATCCACATTCCCCAATACAATCCGGGAGCTAAGGCCTGTGCTTGGTAACCGGCTTCTCCTTTTGTGGCAATAATTCTACCATCGGGAAGTGATTTGTCGGCACCAAACAGTACGAATTTCTTGGTTACAAGACCAATTTTATCTTCCGGAACAATCACCATTCCGAAGAAAACGCGAAGCACAAATTTGTAAAATAAGATGGAAAGTACAAGTAGTAAAATCCACCAATAAGAAGTAATTTCAGTCATAATTATTTATAGTTTATACTACAAACGTACTGCAAATGTTTCTTGTTAAAATGAAATATTTTTAAAATTAACATTTGATAACTCCTACTTAAAAAAGTTAAAAAAAGACTGATTTTATATCGTTGGAATTGTCAATTTGTGACACGATTTTTTGCTGTGTCAACTATGATTGGTATTTTGGATTTTAACAATTTAAAACAGGAATTGTTTTGTTTTGGATGTGGTTGGTGGTGGAATGGTTTTAAGCGATTTTAAAACGTATAATGTTTCTCCATTATTTAGAATTTTGTTTGATCTCTTTCGCAATACCAATTCGGTTGACAATCTGTTATAACACATCCTCCGGGAAAGGAGGAGTTTTTTTTAGGTTTTATTTTTTTTCCTTTTCTGTCAACTTCATGGCTATCTTTATTGATAAATTTTATCCCAACTACGAAACCATAGGTAATAGGTATAACTTGATTTCTCTTTTTGCATGTTGGACATTTGTGTTTTCTCTTTGATGTGGTGTACGGACAAACTGGCGTAAAGGGGATTTCAATTTTATAATTTTCAGTATCTTTTGGTCGTATGATATAAAGCTTATTTATTGGATAGTTCCTAATTGAGAAAGAAAGCTTAAAAGTATCCTTAGGTAAATTATTAAACTCAAATTCAAATGTATCACTAAGTAAGATGCTGTCTTTTTTATTTTTATATTTTAGAATGGCATATATTTTTTTGGGTAGATCAATTTTTTGCGAATTATAGTTCATTACAAGTTTTCCCGATATTTTCTCAGCTTGAGCAGTAACAGTGTGAGAAATATAAAAAAGAAGAATAAGTAATAGAATTTTTATTTGATGCATTTTAGAGTATATTTCGCTTAATGTGTTTCTCTTTAGATTTGAGATGAGTAAAAGCTCAATTTTTTTTAATGATATCGTATATTTGAAAAAATCAGATTTTTGCTGTAAAAAATATATTTTAACTAATCAGTTTTTGATTTCAGTGTTTTACCGTTAACGGGTTATAATTCCAGTTTTTTTATAATCTGAATTGTTCCTTCTTGCAGCCCTTTAAAATAGTCTCCTTTTTTTAGTTCAGGAATCACAAAAGTAGAGAGGATGATTTCTACTTCTTTGTCACTAAGTTTGTTGCGTAACTTTTCTACTCCGCGAATTTGTATTTGTCTCAATTGTTTGCTTATTACGAGCAAAATGGAAGCATCTATCTTTAAATTGGTATTCAAATATTTGTCGAGTTCCAGAGAATAATCGGCAAGTTCTGTGTAAGAACCTAATGTAGGGGTGGTTATAATCAGTATTTTATTGTTGGTTTTTGTGTCACAGGATTTTAAGGCTTCTTTTAAAGTTTCTACTTGTTGTGAAGTCAGAATTTTTTCGAAGTCATTTACATAATCGTAGGATTTTGCGAAGATATTTTGCGCTTCTGTTTTTGACTGAGCCAATGAATTGTTGAAAAAAATTACAGAAATTGTAATGATGAAAAATATTTTTTTCATGGGTAGATTTGGTTTTTGGGAGTCGTAAAAGTAGGATATTATTATTAGATATCAAGTTGTAATTTGATACCAAATCGTTACTATTTGTTGTTTTTCAGGAAGATTTAACAGAATCAAAAAAAATCCGGTTTGTGAAGACAGACCGGATTTTTTGGATTGAAAAACACATACAATTTATAGCTGTATAGTTCTGTAATTGAAGTAAGTTTATTCTATTTTTTTTAATATTTGTGCTATGCCATCTTCCAGACCTTTGTAATAATTTCCCTTTTTTAATTCCGGAACTACAAAATTGGCTGCGATTTCTTCTATTTCTTTGTCGGAAATCTTGCTGTGTAGCTTGTTAACACCCTGAATTCGCATTTGTCTCAATTTTTCACTCATGATAATTAAAATGGAAGCATTTACCTTTAAGTCATTGATTAGATATTTGTCCAAATCCAGCGTATAATCGGAGATGTTTGAGTAAGGGTTTAGGGAAGAAGTGGTTACAATTATAATTTTATGAGTTGATTTTGTTTCCCCTTTTTTTAGAACGTTATTGAGATTTTCTATTTGTTTTGGAGTCAGAATTTTTTCAAAGTCATTTACATAGTTGTATGATTTTGCAAAAATATTTTGCGTTTTCGTCTGAGCAAACAGAACATAAGGGAAAACTAAAGAAATTACAAGAATTAAAATTTTTTTCATGAGGTGTAGTTAATTTGGGTGCCGCAAAATTAGCATTTTATTATTGTAATTAGGTCTGTCAATAACTGTTAAAAATTAATTTATATTCGATTTTTTATAAGGCACTAAAATCGGAGTATTTTTTAATTTTTTTTGAGATGCAACAATCATTTCATCTTCGTTGATTTCGCAGAGCAGGACTGGTATTAGAAAAAAAGAGCAACGAACTTCATAGAAGATTGTGATAGAAATAAATGGAATCATAGAAGCCGAGCGAACGAAAAAAGAAGAATAAATCGGATTAAAATACCGGCTCTCTTTTAGCATTTTTTTTAATTAATAGTATATTTGAGGTCAAATTTAATTTTATAGTATGCCTGATTTTATTGATAAAGTGGCTTTGATTCACGTAAATGATCACAAGGTTCTGAGTACCATCTCAAAGAATAAAAACGCATTTTTTTTCCCTGGTGGAAAGAGAGAACCTGACGAATCAGATATTGATTGTTTAAAAAGAGAGATTGAAGAAGAACTTAATGTTACATTGAATGAGGATACGATTCAGTTTTTTGGCACTTTTGAAGCGCCTGCACACGGACATCCGGAAGGTGTAAATGTACGTATGATTTGTTATTTTGCTGACTATGTTGGTGAATTGAAAGCCAGTAATGAAATAGAAAGTTTTGCTTGGTTAGAATTTAAAGACAAAGCAAATTCCTCATTGGTTGATCAGTTGATATTTGATGAATTATATGAGAAAAAAATAATTAAATAGTAGAGATGCACTGCTGTGCATCTCTACTCTGCATCTCTACTGTGCATCTCTACAACAACAATGGGTTATAAACACCAAGAATTGATATTTTGGACATTAAAATCCAGACATTTTTTGGATTGTTCCTTAGAGATCGCAATTATTTCTTCTTTTTTAATTCCTGCATTATAGTAATAATTAGTGTCGTCTTCTCCATAAATCCATGCATCACTAGAACCGTTTTCCATAACTATACTATTAAAAACAAACACATTGGATTGTTTTGGGATGTAGTAATTGGGATCAATTAGGCATCCCCAGAGATTTTCCAAGAATGTGGAAGTGAAGAACAGATAGAGAAAAACAAATAGGAATGTCGTTGCGATGTACTTTCTGTATTTCATTATAATGGTTTTGAAAAATGTAAAAAAGAGAAGGAGTTTGATTTTGTTTTATTCAACTGTCCCACATTCAATAGGTTCGGGTTGTATCTTTAACTTTTTGTACATCCTGTCAAAGTCTTCTTTGGGATTGTTGTAATCGGTTTTTCCGTATTTGAGGTAAATAGTGGTTTTCAGATCGTCTTTAATCGAAAACTTCTTTTTATAAGGTTTACACTTTAGACCATAAACTTTTATGTCAATACGATTCTTGACGATGTCTTTTGGATTAAGAGTGAAAATGTCAATGCCATCAAAATTGGTGCAACATTCTGCTTTGATTCTTTTATTGCCGGAGTATATTTCGAAAAATGATCCTATTATAGTGTCTTTCGTCTTTTTCTCAATGGTCATTATTTCAATTCTGTAGTCTTTTTTGGAATCGTTGTTTTGTCCAATCAATGATAAACTGAAAAGAAAGAGGAAGGAGTAAATTATTTTTTTTATTGAGGGCATTTTTCAGGAGGGGTTATTTTTTTAGTAATTGTTAATCTGTTTTTTTGAGCTTTTTATTTTATGAAAAAACACTAATCCTTTAAAATCCCAACCAGATTAAAGAGATATTTTTAATCTTTCTTTAACTTTATATTTTGTAAAATATCTTCCTCGGTGCGTACAAACTTTTCTGATTTTCGATTGCTTATTGATCCATAGTTTGTCCACATTAGTTCACTTCCGTCTTCAATATTGTCCTCATAGATTGGAATCAAATCAGCAATTCCGACAAAAGTATATTCCATTTCAACGTTGTCAGAATTGGTAAAATTAATTTCACCATCTTTTCCTATTTTAACAGCTTTTTCATAAGCTAATTTTGGACTTTCGGCTTTTATTAAGTGGAAGTTCCCCCAAGTTACAACCCGTCGCAAATCATTTTCTTTGTTATTGTTAAAAGGCTCTCGTTTTTCAATAATTTCTGCGATATACCAATTTCCTTTCTTGTTGGATATTTTTTCGTTTGCACTCATTTTAGACTTACCTTTTTATGAATTTAAAAATAAGGTTTTTATTTTATTTTTATTCTACTTTGAGCATCAAATTTCTTCCTTTCTTCTACTGTCATACGATCTCTTAAAAGCCTAAGCGTATACCCTCCGCGTAATTCAGAGTTTTGTATATACATCCAATCACTAATATCTTTTTTTTCTATTTCTACAGTGTCAAGAAGTTTTATACCTTTTATTATTTCCGGAAAATTGTCAATTACGCCAATATATTTTCCCTTTTCAAATTTTTGAATATTCCCGATCCAAATATGTTCTATTTTTCCATTTTCTTCAAACCTCTTTTTTAAACCAAAAAAAGTAAAAATGCGGTTATTGTTTTTAAAAGCATAATCAAAACTATCAAGAGTTTGTTTTGCTTTCTCAATAGCTTTGTTCATTTCTATATCATCTTCTGTGACTTTATAAATTGTTGATTGATTTTCTCTTTCTATTTTCTTTTGTGAATGACAACTTATGATATAAAAAGATAAAAATAGAAGAAGTATCTTAATTTGTAGATTTTTCATGAAATGTCTTGTAATGTCTAGTCGTTTGGTGATTTTTAATAGTAAATAAGGGGGGATTAAATTTTAGTAGAATGTAATTTTAGATTGAGCTTAAAACAAAAATACTTTAAATGATCATTAGTTACTGCGGTCAGTTTATATTAGTCGAATTAGTTCTTCCATATCGGAATTTTTATAAAACTGTCGTTATGCCATTTTATCTGTAACGGTTCGCCAGCATCCTTTATACTTTCGTCTACGACTTCTTTTCCTGAGCCGTAATTTATAATATCAAATGGGTGTTTGTTGATGTTTACCAAGATTAAAAGCTGACTACCTTTACTAATTTGCTTGCTTATAAATCGGGTGTTGTTGACAGGAATGCTTTCTTTTTTGCCGGGTTCTAACAATTGTCGTTTGGCGTTGTCTTTTGCATAACTGGCTCTGCCGACATATCGCGTTAAGTAAAAATATTTTCCGTTTGGGAGTATCTCGTATAAAGCCAATGAAACATCCATGTCTTTTTTATTGATAGTTGCATAAAGATTGCCAAGAAAGGAGCCATTTATTGAAAATTCTTTCTCAAAAGGGTCTGTTTTAAAAACCAAAGCACCGCTTACATCTAGTGTATCAATAATAATTTTGGGTGTGTAGTAGTTGTTTTGATTTTCACGATCTTTAAAATCAACAGTTTGGATTTCAAAACCTTTCTGTTTTGGTTTTTTGACTGTCAAAGTTTTAGTGTTGAGATACAATTTTAGGGTGTCGTTATTTATTTTGTTTAATGAGGGAACGTGTTTCCATTCGTTTTTCCCCATTAACTGAAAGTTGACTTTGTCTTTTAACAGATCGGGTTTAGGTTTGTCTTTTAGAATATAATCAAGCCATTGATAAGCGAGATCCCCCATGCTAATGTTGGCAACGTTGTCTATTTCGTAGCCCATTAGATTTGGAGTTGCTTTTCGTTGTCCACTCCAATGGTCATAGGGACCAATTACAAGATAATGGTTGGCATTTTTGTTGTATTGGTTGTGCCGTTTGAAGTATTGTAAAGAACTAATCTGAGCACCATCATAATATCCGGTTGTAGATAAAACCGGAATGTTTATTTTGGCGTATTCCTGTGGTGTTGGTACTACTGATTTCCAATAGGCATCATAAGCAGGATGTTGCAGCCATTTTTGAAACATAGGATTTGGAATTCCGGCTAAACTGTCTAAACTCCTGTAGGAACTTCCTTTTTCAAACCATTCAAAAGGCAAATTTTTGCTTATGCCCTGCGATTTGTATATATTTTGATAGGGCCAGTTTAATGCGATATTGCTTTGAACATTATTCTCCATTGGCACATCAAAACCGGGCATTATTGCTACTTGTGGCACAATGGTTTTAAGTGCGGGATGAATGTTTTTTGCGGTTGCCCATTGCGAAAAACCGGTATAACTGCCTCCCAACATTCCAACTTTTCCATCACACCATGATTGTTTACTAATCCAATCTATAATGTCATAGATATCCGTTCCTTCGTGTTCATAGGGCACATAGTTCTTGAGGTCGCCTCTGATACCACGGGCGTAAGCGACAATTCCGACATAATCTTTGTCGGCAGATCTTTTGCCAAGAATAGCATCACCGGCTCCCTGATAATAGGTTGTGTAAAAAAGTACCGCAGGCAATGGTTGAACATTTGTTTTTTTACGAACTATAATTGCCGAGATCGGGATTCCGCTCTTTGTAGGTATTAAAACGCTGTCCTGAATACGGTATATAGTGTCAGCAGGATTGGTTTGTTGCGCAAAAACTGTTGTTAAACTTGTCAGTGTAAGTAAAAAGATTAAAAATAAATGTCTCATTCATTTTATGTTTTTGGTTGCTCAATTTTAACGTGTTGTGGGGTGTACCCGTTGCTACTGTTTTGGTAATTAGTGCTTTTGGGGATTAAAGATGCGATATTTTACTTTAAAAACAAGTTTTTGAAATACAAAATTCTCTTCAGATTAAGTCTATAATGCTAATCTTACCTACGGTTTTGTATGATCTTTTCTCCCTGTAATCTCAATTATAGCTTACACCTGCTTTATGGAATATATTTTTTATTTCTTCTTCAATTGGAAAAGATTTTAAAGGAGGGACATTGGCGCCTCCGGGATTTCCTGTGGGAATTTTGCCTACAAATGATTTTATACCACCAAAGATCAGACGAGGAATTTGTCCAAGAATTTCTTTTTTACTTTTTATTTTGAATCCGAATTGTAACATCTTCCAGTGTACATAAGTATGCGAAATCGGAAATTTTTGCCCTATAATATGGGCTCTTTCCAGATGATTCCAGGCAGCTTTTAAATTATTGGCAGTATATTCAGTTTGATATTTTTTTAATTCCTCATTATAAAATGGGGCTAATTCTTTTGGAAGTAATGTATTAAATTTCATGGTTTTTCTTTTTCAAAAAATGATATAATTAGCTGTAATATTCGTTGCTTATAAGTGCGCACGACTTTCGTTTTAGCACCAGGCGAGGTTGGAGATCTCGAAGCCGAATATTTTCGCTACAACGAATATAGGAATAAAAATGCTAATTTCATTGCAACTCCAATCTCATCCTGTGGCTGTTGGTGACAGATTATTTATACCTTTATATAGTTCAGATACCAATGTATTCCAAACTTATCCAGTACACAAACCAAATTGGTTTCGATGGTCGTTTCAAAAAAGTCAGAAGTAATATTCCCGTCAACTTTTAGTTTTTCGAATACCGATTTATGTTCAACGGGATTGTCAAAATTTATAGTGATTCCGATACCATTTCCATAATTTACATCCTCTTTTTCAAATCCGTCTGAGATATAAAAATGAATATTTTCGGCTTTAAATTCGGCGTGAGCAATTTTGTTTTTGTAGCTATCCGAAACTTGATAAGGTGTTTCAGAGAACCGTTGTACAAACGTTGTTTTTCCGTTAAAACATTCTTCGTAAAATTCTAAGGCTTCTTCTGTTCTGCCTTTAATGGTGAAATAAGCAACTAATGTTTTCATATTTTATGTTTTGCCAAAGATTGACATTAGTTAGACCAAAAAATTGAACGGAGTTGCTATTTTACACTTCGCGAAGGTAAAATGCCAAAAGCTTTAAAATAAGTTCTTGTAAAATGTGCCTGATCAGAAAACCCGCCTGAGTAGGAAGATTGTGTGAAATTCTGATTGTCGCATATCGCTTTTAAAGATTTTATCAATTTGGAATACAATACAAATTCTCTAAACGACATTCCGGTTTGTTCTTTAAAAAGATGGGAGAGTCGATAAGTAGATAAATTGTTTGATGCTGCAACATGCTTGAGAGTACTTTTTTCTGATTTCCGAATTAAATCAATAGCTTGTACAATTCGTGAATCCATTTTAACTGTGTTGGATATTATTCCGATTTTCGCAGCAATTTGGACAATTAATTCTTCGGTTAGTTTCTCATTATTTTCATTGACGGAAAACCAGTTCCTTAAGATTTCAAGGATGTTTTGTGTTTGAGCAGGAGATAGTTCTTTGAAAGTTTCGCTTTTGTCTGTCAGATTGAATCCCTGACTACAAAACGGATCAATATGAATAAAAGCAACATAACTCTTATACGGATTGATGAATTTTCGAATGGCATTGGGTTGAATAATTATTCCTGAACAAAAAACACTCTGTTGTCCGGATTCAAAGTGAAATTTTTCTGAAAACGAAACGGCTATGGTAATAGCATGATGCAAGTGCTGCTCAGTTTGAATGTCTTCTCCAATGTAGATTCCGCCAATCTCCGAAAATCCTATTTTTATATTTTTTCTCACGGAGGTTTTGTGTCTAAGTTTGGGTTGATGATTACTAACGGTTGTTAGCGCTCTATTTTTTTTTAATGTCTACTATCCGAAACTAAATATTTTTCAATGTGCTCTTTCCAAACTTCTCTTTTGTTAACGACAAATTGTTCTTCTTGACTATTTTTATTTTTTATGAGTATTCCATTACTTACCAAACCCATTGTCTTAACAAATTCAACTGCTTCGATTTGATTTAGAAGTATAATTTGTTCATGTCGTTTTATGTAGTTTATTAAATTGGTTTGAAAAATTAGCCTGTCACTCATTAGGTAAAGTGTTCCTCCAACTGCTATACCATCTTTAAAATGATTTGTCATTCCGTGATAAATTACGAGTTGTTTGTCAATGTCTTGAAATTTAATTGAGAAATCAATTTTTGAAAATATTTTGAAGTAAAAAAGAATAGGTGAGAGTACTAAAATGAAGACACTAACAATAATTGCAATGTCTATTTTGACAGTGTACGCAAGGTAAGTAAACATAATAACTGCAAAGATTAATCCTGATAAAATAGAATATTTAATTTTCATTTATTGATATGTTTTTATTGAGATGATTTTTTTTATTCTCGAACAATTTAATCGTTACTGTTTTAAGGCTAGTTGCGGCTGGAAATTAAAGGTGCGATATTTTCCCGTTAAACACAAATTTTGAAATTACAAAGTCTTCTTAACAGGAATCTTTTTAACTGCTAAGTGCGCAGGGGTTTACGCAAAGTTCGCAAAGTTTTTTAGACAAAGCTTTGCGAACTTTGCGTTTTTATAAAGGCTCGCATATCAAAAAAATCTTTGCGACCCTTGCGGTTTAAAACAAACGACAGAAAAAAAATCCGATCTGCTTTACACAAATCGGATTTTTAATTGAAAATTATATATAACCGTCGTCGTCCTGACGCGGGTATTTTTACAAGTGAATTACTTCGCCGTAAGCATCTGCAACAGCTTCCATAACCGCCTCACTCATCGTTGGGTGAGGGTGAATAGATTTTAAGATTTCGTGACCTGTAGTTTCGAGTTTACGAGCTACAACTGCCTCAGCAATCATATCTGTAACTCCGGCACCAATCATATGACATCCTAACCATTCTCCGTATTTAGCATCGAAGATTACTTTTACAAATCCGTCTGAATTACCCGAAGCTTTTGCTTTACCTGAAGCTGAGAATGGGAATTTACCAATTTTTAATTCGTATCCTTTTTCTTTTGCTTGCTTTTCAGTCAAACCAACAGAAGCGATTTCTGGAGTTGCGTAAGTACAACCCGGAACGTTTCCGTAGTCAATTGGGTCTACGTGTAAACCTGCAATTTTCTCCACACAGTTGATTCCTTCAGCAGAAGCTACGTGAGCTAAAGCTTGTCCCGGAGTAACGTCTCCAATTGCGTAGTAACCAGGGATATTAGTTTGGTTGTAAGCGTTTACCAGAATTTTATCACGGTCTACAGCAATACCAACTTCTTCTAATCCGATGTTTTCGATATTTGTTTTGATTCCAACTGCAGAAAGTACGATGTCTGCTTCAAGGATTTCTTCTCCTTTAGCTGTTTTTACAGTTGCTTTTACACCAGCACCTGTGGTATCTAATTTTTCAACAGAAGAATTAGTCATTACTTTGATACCTGCTTTTTTCAAAGATCTTTCAAATTGTTTTGAGATATCTTCGTCTTCTACCGGTACTACATTTGGCATAAATTCTACAATAGTAACATCTGTTCCCATTGAGTTGTAGAAATGTGCAAATTCAACACCAATGGCTCCTGAACCTACAATGATCATAGATTTTGGTTGTGTTGGTAAGGTCATTGCCTGACGGTATCCAATTACTTTTACACCATCTTGTGGTAAGTTTGGTAACTCACGAGAACGTGCTCCTGTAGCAATAATAATATGATCTGCACTATATTCGGTAACTTTATTGTCTTTGTCTGTAACGTCCAGTTTTTTTCCTGGTTTTAGTTTTCCAAAACCTTCGATAACGTCAATTTTGTTCTTTTTCATTAGAAACTGAACTCCTTTGCTCATTCCGTCTGCAACATTACGACTACGTTGTACCACTGCCGGGAAGTCTTTGTCGAATTCAGTAACTTTTAATCCGTAGTCTGAAGCATGTTTCAAATAATCAAAAACCTGAGCCGATTTTAATAATGCTTTTGTTGGGATACATCCCCAGTTTAAACATACACCACCTAAGTTTTCTTTTTCAACTACCGCTACTTTAAAACCTAATTGTGAAGCTCTAATAGCTGTTACATATCCACCAGGACCACTTCCTAAAACAATAACGTCGTATTTCATTTTTTTTGCTTTTAATAGTACTACCGAAAATGAAGTTTTATAGATCCGAAACTCATTTTCAATTTCTTTGTTATTTGTGATTGCGAATTTAAGGATTTATTTTAAAAAAAGGACTATAAAGGTAAAATGTGAATTGCGATTTGTGAAATGGTTGACGTGAAATGGGAATCTTAATGAAGGGGAGTTGTGTACAGTATAGTATCAGATGTTGAATGGTATCGTTTGCCAAGGAGAGCGGAGTCGAAGCTCTTTTGTGGTTAAAAGGTCTTCGACTTCGCTCAGCCTGACAGTTGGGGTATCACATTTTTATAATTTACATTTCACGGTAAAACAGACAAAAAAACTAGACCTTGATATGTCCCCAGTTCTCACCGCTGGCGATTCTTCTGATTTGCATTTCGCTTACACCAAACTGTTTTGCGATCATTTTCAGACGTGTTTTTTGTTCAGGTCTGGCCAGAATTTTTTTGATTAACATGACTTTCGTAGTGGTCAGTTTTCTTCCGTCGGCTTTTAAGTTGTGCTCGATCAGATTCTTTTTGGCCTGAATTACACGTGGGCTTTTACGACTGTGTGCCATCATTTCGGGTTTTGTCGCCCAACATAAATTGTTGCTGTCGTCGTTGCTTCTGTTGTAGTCTAAGTGCAAAACATAGGTTTGCTCTTCTGATTCTTTTGGAATGAAATAGTGCGCAACCAGTTTATACAAAAACAGGTATTTGTTGATAATTTTGTCGTCTTTTTTGACTTTAAATCTAAAAGTAGGGTAGCCGTCACTCAGGCCTCCTTTTAAGAGGCGACCATTTTCCATTTCGTCTATAAAGCTAATTAATCGGCCTCTGTTCGAAATGGCATATCTAAGTTGTAATGAGGCGTTTATTTCTATTTCTTTGAATTCTTCGTTTGGATAAAATCTTATTTGTGGCATTTTCTTTTTCATTTGAATTTTGTGTCTCAAATATAAATAATAAAGAAAAGTGAAAAGCTACTTTGCTGGTTCTGAGGCTCAGTTTTATGATTCCTATAACGCTAATTTAACTTTTTTAAGAAGTTTTTTGGGATTTGGAACTTGCCTTAGAGGTGCCGGATTTTAAATTACATTTTTTTTCTCAGAAAAACGGTTTGCAGTGCTTTATTGATCAAGCCAGTTTTTAAAGTTATTGATTTCTTTTTTGCTGATAATTATAGGGTCAGTTTCTAAGGGAGAAGTCGTAAGTTTCAATTCTATTTTTTGATTAGAATGTTTGATGACTTCTTTTATAATGTTTCTGTTTACGATGTATTTGCGGTTAACTTTAAAGAAAATCACCGGATCCAGATTGTGAATAATATCGGTAAGTGTATTGTTGTACAAATAACTATTCCCTGAATTTGCATAAATAAAAAGATGTTTACCGGAGGCTACAAAATAGGTAACATCATTTTCGTTGATCGAAATAAGTTTATAACCGTGATTGACCAAAAAGTGGCGCTGTACTTTACTGGTTTCAGGATTTTCGATAGCAACAAGGGATTGTAGGGTAGCATCGCTATTGAAAGTGGTTTTTATTTTTTTGAACTTCTCGAGTGCTTCCAATAAATCCTGCTCTTCAAAAGGTTTCAGAAGATAGTCGATTGTAAAATGTTTGAAGACCGTTATCGCATAAGAATCGTAGGCGGTAACAAAAATAACAGGGCAGGCGATCGTGGTTCTTTCGAAAATCTCAAGACTTTTTCCGTCGCCGAGATGAATGTCCATAAAGGCAAGGTCGACAGGATTTCCGGTAAAAAAAAGAACGGCTTCTTTTACGGATTTTAGAATAGTGATTTCTGTTATCTGTAAAATATTTTGCTGCTCTAAAATAGATTTCAGAAAACTCGATGCAAGATACTCATCTTCAACAATGGCAATTTTCATCTTCTTTTGAATGTAAGGTTAATGATGCTTCTGTATCAAAGAAGCTGGTATTTGGCTCTGCAAATATATTAGTTACGCTTAATAATTAATAAAATTGGATTGTTTTTTTATCGAAATTTTTAAGTGATTCTGTTTTATTGTCAGGAAGATAAAAATAGATAAGGATATTTTTATTTCTTCCGTTTTAAGCAAAAAAAAAGTCCAGCTTTGAAACTGGACTTTTTAGAAAACAAATAGGCATTATAGATTGGGATTGTTTAATCTCGCGTTTGCCGGAAAAAGAATGGTATAACGTGGATCGTTTTGTATTAGAGTGTGAGTTTCACCATGCAAAGTGTGAACGATTTGTTTTTGAGAGGTTCTTCTCAAATCAAACCAACGTTGTCCTTCTACAGCAAACTCACGTTGTCTTTCTTGTAAAATTAAAGTGTTTAAATCTGTAGCATTCATTGTATTGATTGCAGTTTCAAGTTGTGTGTATCCAGCCGCAGTATATCTGTTTTTGATAAAGCTTAATACAATTGTTCTGGCATCGGCAAGTTTGTCTAATTTTAATAAAGTCTCTGCTTTTGTCAAATACAATTCAGAGGTTCTGAAAGTACATTTTTGGTCGATATTGGCTCCTTTTTGAATTTTGAATTTACTTCCGCTTGCTACAAACAAAAGAGGGAAACGTAAATCTGCTGTTCTGTTGTAGGCTGTCAGTAAGTCTGTCGAAGCATAAGTAGCACGTTGAAGACCGGTCATATATCCTTCTTCTAAAGCTAATATAGATTCTTTTGAATCGTATTTATTTGGAAGAACCGGAGTTGCTTTTAAGTCAACAAGATTGTTATTAATTACCAAGGCTCTATTAGCAGCATCCAAAGATCTTTGCCATTGTTGCATGTACAAATAAAGACGGCTTTCGAAAGCATATAAGGCAACTTTAGAAAAACGGTAATTAATACCTTTTGCCTGAGTATCTTTGTTAATTAATTGTCCTGCTTTATCAGTATCAGAAATAATTTGATTGTAAATTACTTCAACACTTTGAGGTATGTAAACCTGCTCTAAGTCAATTTCAAGCGCCAATGGAACTCCTTTGTCTGATGCAGCAGTTGCAGGATTGTAAGGTTTTCCGAAAAGGTTAATCAAATCAAAATAGGCCATTGCTCTTAAAGCATAAGCTTCTCCTATTAATTGATTTTTTTCAGGAGAATTATCTAGCTTAGAGGATGCATCATTAATGACTACATTGGTGTAAAAAATAGTAGTATATAAATCCTGATAATGAAAAGTTTGTGTAAAACGATCCGGGTTAGCATCGTTCCAGTTATAAATGTCTTTGTAGAGATTAATTTCATCTCCAAATTCATCCATAATTAATTCGTCAGTACGAACTGCAGTTAATGATTTGTGCTGTGGGTAAGTGTTGTATCCTCTGGTCAGAAGGGCACGATATTGATCTAATGTTTCCGGAATAACTCGGCCCATAGGGGTAACATCGAGATAATTATCACAGCTTGTTATTGCAAGTACTGCAACAAAAAGGGCTATATATTTTGAGAATTTTTTCATCTTTAAATTTTATTAGAAAGTTACATTACATCCTAAAGTGAATGATTTAGGAACAGGTTGCGCATAAATATTTCCGAAGGTTTCCGGGTCAAAGTAACCTTTGTAATCAGAACTGATTACGAATAAGTTTCTTGCTTCAACATTAAGTCTGATACTTTGAATGTTTATGTAATCTGTAAATGTCTTTGGGAATGTATATCCTAAACGAACACTGCTTAATCTCATATAACTCATTTCACTGGTCCATGTGTCTAAGTAGTTCATTGTAGGTATTGGATTCCTTGTCGAAAAATATTGGTAAGCCATCCATGAATCTCCTGTACCTGATGTCTTGCTCGTAATTCCAGGTAAGTTAGAAGAGGTATTTGTCGGTGACCATGCATCTAAGATATCTCTGCTGTAATTTTGTCCTCTGTCAACTTGTGTTCCGTTGTATGGAGGAGTTCTTGTAACGGTCTGTTTGATATTAAAAGAAGCAGCGATGGCAAGATCAAAATTATTTACTCTAAAGGTATTTGTTAAACCTCCTGTAAACTTAGGGTCTCTGTCTCCTAAATAAACAAATAAGTCTCTAAATTCAGTAGGTGTTAACTTTGAGTCAGCAAATTCTCCAGGAAAGAAATCTCCCCAAACGTCATATAAACCAAAGAAAGTTTGAGCATTTACAGTTTCTCCTTTTTTGTTTACAAATAACGGATAACCATTTTCGTCAATACCGTTTGTTTTAAAACCAAATACAGCATTTACAGCGTAACCTTCTTGATTTGGTAAGAAACTATTGTCTCTTACAGCCAGACGATCTACGTTACTTTTGTTGTGAGAGAAGTTAATACTTGTATTCCAAGAAAAGTTTGGACGGTCGATATTTCTTGTAGATAAAGTAATCTCGAAACCTTTATTACTTACTTGTGCCCAGTTCATGTTAGTGAACTCAAAACCATTTTCTAACGGAAGTGCTTTCAGACCAATTAAGTCTGTACTTTTTCTTCCATAGACATCAGTAACAATGCTAATACGGTTGTTAAATAAACCAAGGTCCATACCGAAGTTGGTATTTTCTGTTTTTTCCCAACGCAATTTATCATTTGGAGGACTGGTAACATTAATAGTAGGCTCTGCTTGTCCTGGAAGGATAATGGCCGTACTGTTTGTACCTACTACATAAGGAGAAGTGTTTTTGTCAATATTTCCTTGTAAACCATATGAAGCACGAAGTCTTAAGTTAGAAATCGTTAGATTGTCTTTTAAGAAATCTTCTTCAGATACTGCCCATGAAGCAGAAGTTGACCAAAGAGGTAAATATTTGTATTTTGGATCTACACCAAACAAATCAGAACCATCATATCTAACACTTCCAAAGAAGCTGTATTTTCTGTTGTAGGTATAAGCAGCCGTTGCAAAGAATGATGCAAAAGCATTCTCGTTTTTAGATTTAGCGTAGGTTCTGTAATCTGATTCTTTAGCCAGACCAGCATTTGGGAAAACAATTTGCTGTGTAGTTAAATTGTTCTCATCAAAACCAAAACCTTTAGTAGCGATCGTTGTGTTGTAATTTCTTCTTAATTCATTACCAACCATTGCTTCAACTTCATGTTTTCCTCCTAAAGTTTTAGCGTAACTCACCATTGTTTTCAGGTTGTACTGAAAAAAGTCTGAGTTGGTGTTTTGGATAACACCACCAACCGGAAGAAAATAAAGTTGATTACCACCACTGAAGTAGCTCGTTTTTTCTTTTAAGTTTCTTGTATAATAAGTGTCTTTACCGGCGAATTTCTCACTAGCGGTATTGTCTAATTGTAAACCTAATTGACTTGTTACTTTTAAACTTTTGGTAAGTTTGTATTCAGCATCAAATAAGGCTTTTAAGGCTCTTGCTTTTAATTCGTAAGAAGTGTTTTCTCTTTCTTCTATGAAATTAAAAGGTACTCGACGATCTGAATATCCTGCAATATCCTGATCGTATTTGTAGCTTCCATCAGCATTGTATGGAGTTAAGTACGGGTTTACGTTTCTGGAGTACGTTGACGGACTTGTAAAAGCGTAAGAATCTGTTAAGTAAGAGGTAGTTATGTTTTGAGAACCAAAAATACTAACACCCACTTTGAATTTGTCTGTTATTTGGTAATTGTTTTTTAAGGTTACGTTGTAACGCTTGAAACCAGTTCCAATAGTAGTTCCTTTTTCATCATAATAACCTAGCGAGAAGTAGTAATCAGATTTTTCTCCACCACCGGATAAACTTAAACCATGTTGTGTATTGATAGCGGTTTGGTATAATAAATTACCCCAGTTTGTATTGTTGCCTCTTAAACTGTTGATCGATTGTTGTGTGTTTGGACTCAAAGAAGAGAATCCACCGGCTCTGAAAGCATCTAATTCATTCGATCCGTTAAGGATACGAGCTATATCACCACCGGTGTCTCTATACGTTAAATCTGAACGTCCTGCCATATAAAGTTCTAAATCTACTTTCTCAGAAGAATTCATCAAATTCAATTTAGAAAATTCAGGTCTTTGTGTAATAAAAGTATTGGTATTAAAACTTACCACCATTTTACCGGCTTTACCTTTTTTAGTAGTTACTACAATTACACCATTTGCAGCACGTGCTCCATAAATAGCTGTTGCAGCAGCATCTTTTAATATCGTAATATCTTTAATATCGTCAGGGTTTAAACCTGCAATAGAATAGTTGTTTAAAACATCAATATTGTCTTTGTCAAAGTTTTTAGGAATATCATTTCCTTCTAATGGTAAACCATCAAGTACCCATAACGGATCTTGTGCACCACTTAAAGAGGCAGTACCCCTGATTCTGATTTTTGCAGGTGCTCCCGGTGCTCCCGATGGTGTGCTAACAGCAACTCCGGCAATTTGTCCAACTAATAACTGGTCAATACTCGAAACCCCTGTTTGCTGGATAGCAGACATGTCGATTTTTGTAATGGCTGAAGTAAGCTTTCTTTTCTCAATTTTTTGGTATCCTGTTACCACAACTTCTTGAAGTTTTGCAGTCTCAGATTTTAAACTGATTGTGTAATCTTTTTGAGATGGTGATAATTCTAAAGTATAAGAAGTATATCCCATAAAAGTAACTCTCAAGGCAGTAACATTTTTGGCTATTCTTAATTGAAATTTACCATCAAAATCAGAAGTAGTTCCAATTGTTGAAGTTTGAATGATTCCCGCCATAGAAGTTTTGTTGGAAATCGAGTTGTTTTCGACGAAAATAGAAACTCCTGGAATTGGAGATTTATCATTTTCATCGAGTATAATTCCCGTAATGGTTCGGGTTTCCTGCGAGTATCCTGCGATGGCCAGGAGTAGCAGTAAGGCATGTAAAATTTTTTTCATGTTTTCGGGGGTTATTTATTAAAAGGTTGTGTTACTTAATGCTTTTTCAATTCTTTGTATCAAATCGCTATAATGATTTTGTGTCGATTGATCTCCGGTATTCTTTTTACTTTTTATAAGTTGAAGTACTTTTGCAAGCTCTCCTTTTTTATCAGAAGTGACTTCTGTAACTCTTTTTAAGGATGATTGGTTGATGTTACGCGACATTTTTTCCTCCTGTAGAGAAGTACATAAATGTGGCATGCTTAAGGTTTGTAGTACCTCTATTGTTTTTTTAGGTTCTGTTTTTTCAAATAATTTGTTTGTTGAAACAATCAGCACATCTACATAGTTTTTTTGCGTCATACGTTCCAGAATCGATAATGATTTGTTTAAGATCGTTGGAGCAAAAACCTGTTGGTGTATTTTTCTGAATAACTCATTTACCGTAAAAACTTTTTCTTTGGCTTCGTTACGCTGATACAATTCGTTTTCAGTAATTCTTAGTAAACGGTCATCGCTAAACAAATCGTACATAATGCCATATTGCAATTCTCTTGACAAGGTATACGGCGTATATTCATAAGGTCCCAAAGGAGAATCTTTCAATGGATTTGTTTTATCTAATATTGGATTGAAAAACAACCATTGTGGGATCGTAAGTACATTTTTAACCAAATAATCTGCTGCTCTTTTTTGCATCAAAGCAGGAACTGGAATATAACTTTGTTTGTTATCACCATGTACTGTTACATTTAGATAAACACCACCAATATTGTTTAATACATGACGGTTGTACATTTGCCATTGACCAATAGTTCCGATATATAATTTGGCAGTTTCATAATACGACTGATCTTTATCGTAAGTCCAGTTTAAAATATTATCAACCACACGTTTTAAGTTCTTGATACCATATTCGCTGGCTTTAACAGCATCGTTTCCTAAATCTTCAGATTGAGAGCGAGGGTCAATTAAATTTCCTCCATCTTGTTGCTCACCATAAAAATAGATCGGATCGTTTTGGTGTAAAGCGATTAAAGCATTCTGTTTTAACTTTTCGTTCTCGTTGGCAGCATACCATCTGTATCCCCATTCGATAGCATATTTATCATACTCACCGATTTTTGGAGTGATAGCGGTAACATTATCTTCCGGCTGTGCTACGTAATTGTAACGGGCATAGTCCATAATAGAAGGAGCAGTTCCACCCATTTTTGCAGTGAATTCTTTCGAACGTAACGACTCAACATCATACGCAAAAGAAGAACCCATATTGTGTTTCAGTCCAAAAGTGTGACCTACTTCGTGAGAAGACACAAATCGAATGGCTTCTCCCATATGTTCATCACTAAAAGTATTTCCTCTTGCTTTCGGGTCAATTGGTCCGGTTTGTATGCGCATCCAGCTTTGCAAAGAAGTCATTACATTGTGCCACCAGATAATATCAGCTTCAATTATTTCACCACTTCTCGGGTCAACAACTGATGGTCCCATCGCGTTTGATTTTTGCGAAGCAGCATACGTAATAACTGAATAGCGTACATCATCTGCATCAAAATCCAAATCGTCAGCTGTTGGCTCTTTGGCAATAATGGCATTTTTAAATCCGGCTTTTTCAAAAGCAATTTGCCAGTCATGCACTCCGTCAATAATATATTTTCTCCATTGTTTTGGAGTAGAAGGATCGATGTAATAAACGATTGGTTTTTGTGGCTCAACCAATTCGCCTTTTAGATAACGCTCTTCGTCTTCTTTTTTAGGCTCTAATTTCCAACGGGTAATTAGTTCTTTTTCCAACAATGCCTGTTGAGCATCGGCAAAATACCAGTGTTTTTCTGAGAAGTATCCAATACGCTCATCAGAAAAGCGTGGTTTCATTGGTACTTTATCCAACAAAACAATATTACTGGTTACGCCAAGCGTTACAGATAATGCAGGGCCACCTTCACTAACAGAAGTAGTTAGCTGCGATTTTACCACCACATTTTTAGGAAATGATTTTAAGTTTTCGATATAAGACAAGTCTGATTTTACAGAACCTCCAAAGCTAATATTGCTCAGAACATCGTTAAAACTTTTCTGTTTACCATCAAAGATTTTATTGACTTTAATGACAACCGAAGTCGAATCATTGTTTTTGGTCTCAATGTCAAAAACTTCGATAATTGATTCAGAAAAATTGTCTTTTACCGAAGCTGTTATGACATCTTCTTTTGGAGAAGTGACTTTAGGAACGTATGACTTTACCCATACCTTCTTTGCAATTGTATCTTTATAAAAACGAATTACTTTATTTTCGTAATTCATTCCTTTATTTAATCCGGCGTCATTTACTTCAAAAGGAACCTGAGATAATTTGTTTACGACAAGAAATTCTCTTTCGAATAAACTATCCTGGATTTCAAAATAAACATCAGTCTTAACTTGAATGATATTGAATAGTCCCTTTTTTACAGTTCCCTTTTTTACAAGGTCATTGTATTTTTTTCCTTTTTTAGAAGAAGTTGTGTCTTTTGCTGTTTCGGTAGTGTTTTCTTTTTTCTTATTCTTTTGTGAATAAGCAGAAATCGGGCCTAATAAAAATAAAACTAATACACAGATTACTTTTAAATCAAACAGGAGTGCCTTTTCCCTCATTTTGGTGTTAATTTTAGGTTAATTTTTGCTCGAAAATATTTGTTTTTCTAACAAAAAAAAAGGGAAAGGGAGTGAATGGCTTGTTTTTAGGAGTGAATGTCGATTAAAGGCAAAATACATACGAAATTATCCTCTTTTTCTGAGGCTTCAAAATCACTTTTAGCATAGTGATTGTAAATACTCTGGAGGTAATTTAATCCAAACTGAGTACTAGGTTCTACATGTTGTTTTTTCTGCAGGTTGTTGGTAATAATAACTTTATCTGCCTTAATAACGATTTTGGTGCGCAACGGAATTTCGTCTGTAGCCATGTTGTGCTTGATGGCATTTTCAACCACAATCTGAAGTGCTAAGTAGGGAAGGCTTTTTGTTAAAGCAGCTTCATCTTCTATTTCGATAGAAAATAATAACTCTTCCTTAAAACGGGTTTGTTGCAGGAAAATATATTTTTCGATAAATAATAGCTCCTCCTTTAATAGGACAATATTTTTTTCAGGCGGGTCAATTAAGTAACGATAAATACGAGACAGGTTTAAGGTAAATTTCTGTGCCGTTTTTACATCGCTGCCAATTAACATATAAAGCGAGTTAAGCGAATTGAATAAAAAATGCGGATTGATCTGCTCCTTCAATTGTTGGAGTTGAATAAGGGCTTTCTCTTTTATTATTTTTTCATTTTCTACCAGTAAGGTATTCTTTTCCTTGATTACAATTTCTTTTTCTTTATAAGCCCTTCTGTTGGCATAAGTAAAGAGATAGAAAATAAAAAGAAGCATTATCGTAGTAATCGAATAGATAGAAGTTGCGTATTTTTTTATAGAAGTGACATCTTCATCAATAACATCTTTTGGAAAACTCACACAAATAAACCATTTAGCGCCTTTTATATCCATTTTTTTAGTAAAACGAATGACATCCAGTTTTAAGTATTCGGAAAGAGTAGTACGTTTTACATAATCGCTTTTTTTAGTAAAAATAGTATCAGAGGACTGAATCGAAGCAATATCATACACATTTTTGCCTATGAAAGAAGTTTCGGGATGATAAATACATTTCCCTTTTTCGTCAAATATAAAAGCGTAATTAGACGTCGTGACATCTATGATCGAAAAATAATCATGCAATAACCTTAAGTTCACGTCGTAGCCATAACGAACAATGGTTCCGTCAGGACTAATTGATTTGAAATAAATTCTCCAGGCCCAGTCTTTTCCCTGCGGAACAATGGTGTTTATATGTTGCGCAGATTTATTGGTGGCCGTAAAATCACGAATATCCTTTTTTAAAGCTGCAGAGGTCGTATCATTCTCAAAGTGAATTTGACCGTCATTAATCTGAAACCAATTATTAGTAACCAACGAATCTGTTGCCTGAATTGAACTCAATACTTCAAGATTCGATAACAGATTTTTAGAGCTGCTGATTTTTAGAAGATGTTTAATCTGCATTTCATGTTCCAGAAGCTTCGAAAATTCCATGGTCATGATTTCCTGTTTTTTAACAAAATTCCGACTGGCGCTTAATTCATTTGTTTTGTTGGTAAGATCTGTAATCAGGTTACTAATAAAGTACACCGAAATCACGGTAACTAAAATAGAGATCGTGCCGTAAATTAAAAACGCTCGTCTGGAGGTGGTATTGCTAAAACTGAATTTCAAAGAAAATGTATAATTTGTATGTTAATGAGAAAATTAATTTGCGACGGCAAATTGCGAATCGTAGAGGTTTTTGTAATACCCATCTGTTTTGCTAAGCAGTTCCTGATGTGTTCCTTCTTCGACAATGAGACCTTTATCCATTACTACAATTTTGTCCGCATTTACAATAGTGGCCAATCGGTGCGCAATGATAATTGAGGTTCTTCCTTTTGTAATGGTTTCTGTGGCACGCTGAATCAGTTCTTCAGAATACGTATCAATCGACGAAGTGGCTTCATCTAAAATCAAGATACTCGGATTACTTACATACGAACGTAGAAAAGCGATTAATTGACGTTGCCCCGACGAAAGCATAACGCCACGCTCTTTAACATCAAAATCGTAATTGTCGGGCAGGCTCATAATAAAATCGTGAACGCCAATTTTTTTGGCCGCATCTAAAACCTGCTCCCGCGTAATTTCAGGATTGTGTAAGGTGATGTTGTTGTAAATCGTATCGGCAAATAAAAACACATCTTGTAAAACCACGGCAATTTGTTTTCGCAAGGAAGCCAAAGTATAGTTTTCAATATTGTGTCCGTCAATGCAAATCGTTCCGCTGTTAATTTCGTAAAAACGATTCAGAAGATTGATAATGGTTGATTTTCCTGCTCCGGTCGATCCTACAATCGCAACAGTCTGCCCTGAAGCAACCGATAAGTCAATTCCTTTTATAACTTCTTCTTCCGGGATATAACTAAAACGGACTTCTTTAAATTCAATGCTTCCATTGAAAATAGGAGCCTCAAGCGTTCCGGTATCCTGAATATGGTCTTGTGTGTCTATGATATCAAAAACACGATTGGCAGCGATCATTCCCAATTGCATCTCGTTAAATTTATCCGCGATCTGGCGCAATGGGTTAAACAACATTCCGATAAACATGGTATATGAAAATAAATCCCCAAAAGTGGTAAAATGATCTCCGTTTAAAATTCGGAATCCACCATAAACCACAACCAATCCCAAAGTAATCGAGGAGATAATATCGGCAATTGGAAAGAAGATCGAGTTATATAATATGGTTTTGATCCAGGCAACTTTGTGTTTGTTGTTGATTTCTTTGAAATTTTCGGCTTCGATTCTCTCGCGGTTAAAGAGCTGTACAATCTTCATTCCCGTAACGCGCTCCTGCACAAACGAGTTCATGTTGGCAATCTGCGTACGAACTTCTTCGAAAGCTACTTGCATTTTACGCTGGAAGATTCTGGTGATGTACACAAGAATTGGCATGGCAACCACTACAATCCAGGTTAATTTCCAGTTCATGTAAAACATAAAAATCAATACCACGATCATTTTCATCAGATCACTAATGATCATAAACAATCCCTGACTGAAAATACGGGCAATAGATTCGATATCCGATACAGATCTGGTTACCAATTGTCCTACCGGTACCAAATCAAAATATTTCATTCTGAAACTCAGTATATGTTTAAAGAGTTTGGTTCGAATGTCTTTTACAATATCCTGTCCGAGCCAGTTGGCCCAATAAACAAAATAAAACTGAGAGAAAACTTCCATCAGTAAAACCACTCCCATTAATACGATATACATTAATAAACCATGTTGGTCATGAGTCTTGATATAGCCGTCGACCGTTTGTTTTAATAAGTAGGGACGCAGTGCTGCAAAAACAGACAACGAAACAGCAAATATAATAACGCCATAGTAGCGCCATTTGTAAGGTTTGGTATATTTTAGAATTCGTTTGAATAAACGGGTATCAAATGCTTTTGCTTTCATTTTATTTTGGAGCTAATTACTTCGCTTGTTTCCTATTCTTATTTCAGTTTTTTAACTTGAGGATTATTTTTTGATATAATCGTACGTTATATCGGTTAAGTACAATCCGTGTGCGGGAACTGAAAACCCGGCCTTTTCTCTGCTTTTGCTGGCGATAATGTTTTCAAAATCCTGCAGCGAAATTTTATGTAAACCAATATTAATTAAAGTACCTACAATGGAGCGAACCATATTTCTTAAAAAGCGATTCGCAGAAATCGTAAAAACCAATTTGTCGTTTTCCTTTTTCCAATACGCTTCAAAAATCGTGCAATCAAAGGTGTTTACATCAGTATTTACTTTCGAAAAACATTGAAAATCGGTATGCTTCAGTAAAATTTTTGCCGCTTCATTCATCAAAGCTACATCTAAATTTTGATTAAAGTACCAGCTCAATTCTTCCAAAAATGGATTTTTAACAGTGTTGATGCGATATTCGTACGTTCTTTTGGTGGCATCAAAACGACAGTGCGCTTCATCGTGAACCAAAATCAGGTTAAAAATGGCAATGCTTTTAGGTAAATACGAATTGAGTTTATGAACCAGAGTCGGAATGTCAATTGGAGTTTCAAAATCAAAATGAGCATACATTTCCTGAGCATGAACACCGCTATCCGTGCGTCCGGCTCCCATAACATTTATGGTCGAATTTAGCAAAACAGAAAGTGCTTTGTTTAAAGTCTCCTGTACAGAAGAGGCGTTTGGCTGAATTTGCCAGCCGTGATAAGGTGTTCCGTTATAGGCGAATTGAATAAAATATCTCAAAGTAAAGGTTCATAGGTTTTGAGGTACAAAGGTACAAAGGTTTTTTTTAAAAGTGGTACAGGTTCGTTTCGTACGCATTTATAAATCGTAGAGACGCGTGTAGAGACGCACTGCTGTGCGTCTCTACCATTATTAAAAATTAGAACGAATCAAAGACGCACTGCTGTGCGTCTCTACGGAAAAACCTTTGTACCTTTGCGCCTCTGAACCTTCTTTTACCTTAATAGAAATTGAAAAATATCCTCCTTCTTTCCGATACACACAGTCATATTGATGACGTTATTTTAAAATATGTAGCACAGGCTGATGAAGTTTGGCATGCCGGAGATATTGGAGATCTGAATGTTACCGATACGATAAAAAAGCTGAAACCGTTGCGTTGTGTTTATGGAAACATAGACGATGCTAAGGCAAGACTGGAATTTCCGCTGCACAATCGTTTTATGTGTGAAAATGTTTCCGTCTGGATTACGCATATTGGAGGATATCCGGGAAAATACAATCCAAGTATCAGAGAAGAAATGACATTAAATCCGCCGAAGTTGTTTATTTGCGGGCATTCTCATATTCTGAAAGTGATGTTTGATAAAAAGAACAATTTGCTGCACATGAATCCCGGTGCTGCTGGAAAAAGTGGCTTTCACCAAATGCGGACGATGCTGCGATTTGTAATTGATGATGATAAGATAAAAGATTTGGAGATTGTAGAAATCGGTAAAAAATAAAGAGTTACTAAATTGGAACTTCTATTTTTACCGTGGTGCCTGTAACTTCATTTTTTTTAGAAGTAATATTGAAATTTCCTTTTAGTTTTTTAATTCGCGCTCTGATTCGGTTAAGGCCAAAACCTTCCGTTTCGTTTAGCTTTCCAATGGTAAACCCTTTTCCGTTATCCTGAATAGTGATTATGAGTCGATCGTTTTTTTCGTGCAGAGCGATTTCAGCTTTTGATGCTTCGCTATGTTTTATAATGTTGTTAAGTAATTCAGATACAATAAAATAAATATTCATTTCGAATTTTTCAATGTACCTTTTTTTGGTTGGAATTGAACTTGAAAATTGAAAATGAAGGTTTGAATTTGAGTTTTTCTCGCATAAATCTTCCAAAGCATACAGTAGACCAAAACGAACTAAAAGCACAGGAATTAATTCATGAGAAATATCGCGTAGACGATCGTGAACTTCTTCCAGAATCGCTTTGGCTTTAGTGATTTCGTCTGATTGAATGTTATTTTGAGCCGTAAATGTATTAAGATGCAAACCAACAGAAGAAAGCAAGGAATTGATGTCGTCATGTAGAAAGGAAGCTATTTTTTTTCGTCCGATTTCCTGACTGTCAATAGCGGCGTTGATTATGTTAAGCTGTATTTTTTGCTTGATGTCTTTTTGTTTGTTTTTTCGTTTTAGCTGGTTGTTTTGGTAGTAGAAGTAGAATAAAATCAATACCATTATCACCAGAATAAACACTAAACTGACTGTGTTTTTATTGACAGTCGGATGAGATTGAAGTGGAGGGCTCTTTGTGATTTTTTCAGTAATTCCATTCTTCTTCAGAGGTTTATTGTATTGACTGGCAGCAGTGTTTGAACTAAAAGTCCAAAAAAAGAAATAGAATAGCAGTATCCTGAAAATTGACATATAAGTAATGCAATTAGGGTTTTATTAAATTGTTTTTTAAAGCATATTTTACAAGGCCGATCACGTTTTTCATTTTTAACTTTTTCATGATGTTTTTTCGATGCGTTTCAACGGTATTGAGACTTATAAAAAGTTCTTCGCTTATTTCTTTTCCGCTGTACTCCAATGAGATCAGAGTAATAATCTCCAGTTCTCTGGGGCTTAGTATTTGGTTTTCTTCAAAAGAGTTTTTGTTCAATTTTGGATTGTTCCGGGTGAAGCTGGCAAAGATTTTTTCTCTTACATGGTCATCAAAATATTCCTGATCAGCGTTGACGACTTTAATGGCTTCAATAATATTTTCTCCGGCGCTTTTTTTTGTGAGATAGCCTTTTGCACCCAGTTTCATTACTTCTTTTACGATTTTTAAATCGTCGTAACTGGAAAGAATAATGACTTTACAAGGGAAATTTTTTCGGCTGAATTCCTTTAATACTTCAATTCCATCCATATTTGGCATGCTGATATCCAGTAATAAAATAGCGGCATTGTTTTTTATAACGTCTTCATATATAGTAGTTCCGTCTAATGAGCTGCCTACCACTTCAAAGTTATGGACAGTGTGTAATAAATTGCTTAGACCGTCTATGAGTACCTGATGATCATCGGCAAGATGTATTCTTATTTTTTGTGTCATTGGTACTTTTTGAATCAGGGAAACTCAAATTTATGAAAAATAACTTACAATGAGCATTTTCTTGGGTATTTTGGCAGGGTAGGTGGGACAGGCTGAAACTGGATCAAGACATATTGTTGTGGAGGGACAAATATCCTGTAGTTCCGTAATTTCGAATCAAGTTAAAAAATTGTGGAATAATTTTTAGAAATTTCTTTTGTTAGAAGTAGCAGATCTTATACTTTTTCGCCACAGCTTTTTAAGTACCTAATTTTCCAACTTCTCGCTTTGACGATCTCGCCAAGCCGCTAAGTTTTTTTTCTATTTTTAAGTTTCATCTTTCAGTTCTCTACTTTCTCGCTTTGGATTTCTAAAAATGTTATAGAGTCTCAAAGTTTTTTCTGTTTTTTCATTAAAACTTTGCGATTTTGCGACTCTGCGAGATTTTTACTTCCCCACAACTTTCGGACTTGATCCCTGAAACTTTTAGGCACAAAAAAACCCGGATCATAAAATCCGGGTTTTTTCACACAAATAAATTAAGTTTATAGGTTTACCTCAAACGATCTACAGATTTTACAAGATCTTCATCCTTTTTGATGGCCTTATTAGCTAAAACTAATAACACGATAGCAACAATCGGTAGAAACATCCCAATACCTTTCTCAGAAACTTGTACAGTTTCTCCAGATAAATTTAGTGATCGATATACAAATAATCCTAATAAAATTAAGTTTAATATTATATTCAGTCTGCCCATTACAAACTGGTTTTGTCTTTTTTTGTATGAAATAATACTTACAATCGTAAGCATTGTGCTTAGACCTAATACTACGGTGTAAATCTGGTCTTGCATAAAATAGAATGCTTTTCCGTTGTTTAATGTCCAAAGCGGAACAAAAAATAGTAGTACCCCCGTTACGATAAAGGTAAGAATTAAATATATAGTTTGAATTCGTTGTATCATGGTCTAAAATTGTTTTACAAAAATATATTTTCTTTTTTATAAATACTATTGTATGATAAAATTTTATTCGTATTATTGCATTATAATACCGTAAGCACTTCATACTGCGGTCAATTCAAAACAATTATCTACCTATTCTTTTTACAGTATTTCCGTTAAAATAATTAAATTCATAGAACATTCATGTTTGATATTTCTGCATTAAAAGAAATGAAGCTTGCTGAGCTTCAAGAAATAGCTAAGTTAGCTAAAACTATAAAGTTTAATGGCGTTAAAAAAGAGACTTTAATCAGTCAGATTTTAGCGCACCAAGAAGCGACTGTAGCGCCGCCAGCTAACACTGTGGCCGATGCGGAAATAGTGGATGACAAACCTAAAAGAGCAAGAATTGTTCCGGTCAAAAAAGCGCCGATTAGTAAAAACGCGTCAGCGAGCAAAAATGCACCGGTTCTGGAATTTGATAAAGTAGAGGAAGCCCCTGTGATTGCAGCAACTCCGGAGGTTCCAACTGAGACACCAAAAGAAGAAGAGGCTGCAGAGAATAAAGTAGTAGAGAAAAAAGGCCCTAAAATTGTAAAATTTAATAAGTCAGCTTACGAAAAAAAGGTCGCTCAGCAAAAAGAAAAAGAAGCAGCAAAAGAGTTAGTCAACGAGGAAGTTAATGAAGATAGTGATACTTCGGCTCCAATAGCAGAAAGAACGGAAACTCCCGCTCCGACAACTGAAAAAGCAGAAACGGCTGCTCCGACAAAAAAAATAAATCCGAATCAGACTAAAAACCAGAATCCGAATCAAAATCAAAACCCGAATCAGAATCCAAATCAAAACGGGAACGGAAATGGTAACAGTACGAATCAAAATCCAAATCATAAAAATAAAAAGAATAATTTCAGAGATTCAGATTTTGAATTTGACGGAATTATAGAAAGTGAAGGTGTTCTTGAGATGATGCCAGACGGATATGGTTTCTTACGTTCATCAGATTATAATTATTTAGCGTCTCCGGATGATATTTATTTATCAACTTCACAAATCAGATTATTCGGTTTAAAAACCGGTGATACCGTAAAAGGGGTGGTTCGCCCACCAAAAGAAGGCGAGAAATTTTTCCCTTTAGTTCGTGTACTAAAAATTAATGGTCACGATCCGCAAGTAGTTCGCGACAGAGTTTCTTTCGAACACTTAACTCCGGTTTTTCCTTCAGAAAAATTCAAATTAGCCGAAAAAGGCAGTTCCGTTTCAACCCGTATTATCGATTTGTTTTCTCCAATTGGAAAAGGGCAACGTGGTATGATCGTAGCTCAACCGAAAACCGGTAAAACAATGTTACTAAAAGACATTGCCAATGCAATTGCAGCCAACCACCCTGAAGTTTATTTGATCGTTCTTCTTATTGACGAACGTCCTGAGGAGGTTACTGACATGCAACGCAGTGTTCGTGGAGAAGTAATCGCTTCGACTTTTGACAGAGAGCCACAAGAACACGTGAAAATTGCCAATATTGTACTTGAAAAAGCAAAACGTTTGGTAGAATGTGGCCATGATGTGGTTATTTTATTAGACTCTATTACGCGTTTGGCAAGAGCGTACAATACGGTTCAGCCTGCTTCAGGAAAAGTTTTAAGTGGTGGTGTTGATGCGAATGCATTGCAAAAACCAAAACGTTTCTTTGGTGCTGCCAGAAATGTAGAAAACGGAGGTTCATTAAGTATCATCGCTACTGCATTGACAGAAACAGGTTCTAAAATGGATGAAGTAATCTTTGAAGAATTTAAAGGAACCGGTAATATGGAGTTACAATTGGATCGTAAAATTGCGAACAAACGTATTTTCCCTGCTATCGATTTAACGTCTTCAAGTACACGTCGTGATGATTTATTATTAGACGAAAAAACATTGCAAAGAATGTGGATCATGCGTAAATATCTATCGGATATGAACCCGGTTGAGTCTATGGATTTTGTAAACGACCGTTTCAAAAAAACCAGAAATAACGAAGAGTTTTTGATTTCTATGAATGACTAAGGAGGAAGGTTCTGAGCTGCTAAGGTTCTGAGTTTTTTAACTTGATATTTATTGAATAAAATATATAAAAAAGAGGAGTTTTTAGCTCCTCTTTTTTTTGTTTTCTGGTTTATAGGGAAGGGGAAAGGGATGAAGTCTTAAAATTTATGGAGAAGTAAAAAAGAGGCAAGTAAATCTTGTGCAATTGTTTCTTTGAGTCTCGTGAAAGCGAAATGCTAAATTAGGAGGTATCATGTTTTTTAAACTTATTATTTTTGCTTGGTTCTGTGTCATTTAGGAGGGGGGAGTAGTTTCAGGTTTCAGGTTTCAAGTTTCAGCTTTTAGGTTTCAGGTTCCGAGTGGCTGAGCTTTATAGATTTTGTCTGATAGTGTCATTTCGAAGAATGAGAAATCGCATCCAATATTCCACATAGTGTGTGCTCAGCTTGTGTGATTTCTCATTCTTCGAAATTTCGAGGGGGAGTAGTTTCAAGTTTCAGGTTCCGAGTGGCTGAGCTTTATAGATTTTGTCTGATAGTGTCATTTCGAAGAATGAGAAATCACATCCAATATTCCATACAGTGTGTGCTCAGCTTGTGTGATTTCTCATTCTTCGAAATGACAAATGGAGTGCGTCCAGCTCTTAGGATTAGTTTTTTTATTTGCTATTTTCATTTCGAGGCACTAATAGTTCTCTTTTATTTCTTCGCAATTTTTAGATTTGATTCCTGAAAGGTTTAAAGCGGCAAAGGTTTTTAAATTTGATTTAATATTTACAGAATAAAATATATAAAAAAAGAGGAGTTTTTGGCTCCTCTTTTTTAGTTTTATTATTTGAAAAATCTTAGAGCCTCAGCCGCTTTAAACCTTTGCCCCTCCGTTTTAAAACCTCAGAACCTTAGCCACTCAGCACCTCAGTACCTTACTTAATCGGTTTATCAACCACAGGTCTGTTCGCTCTATTGGCTAGATCCCAGGCAACAACAAATGCCAATTGTGTTCTTTTGGTTAAGGCGTCGTATTCGATTTTTTCAGGTTCATCACCTTTACCGTGGTAATCTTCGTGTACTCCGTTAAAGAAGAATACAGCAGGAACACCATATTTAGCAAAGTTATAGTGGTCAGAACGCTCGTAAAAATGATTTGGATCTTTCGGGTCGTTAAATTTAAAATCTAAGTCTACTTTGGTGTATTTTTCGTTTTGACTTACAACCGCATTGTGCAAATCTGTAGACAAACGATCTGCTCCAATTACGTAAACATAATTGTTTGATTTGGCATGCTCTACATCGCGACGACCAATCATGTCGATGTTGATGTCGGTAATGGTATTGGCAATTGGAAACAATGGATTCTCAGAATAGTAACGAGAACCGTGTAAACCGTGCTCTTCTCCGGTAACGTGTAAGAATAAAATAGAACGTTTTGGCCCGTGTCCGTCTTTTTTTGCTTTTGCGAATGCTTTTGCGATCTCGATAACAGCAACAGTTCCGGATCCGTCATCATCAGCACCGTTATAAACTTCTCCGTTTTTGATACCAACATGGTCGTAATGTGCCGAAATTACCAATACTTCATCCGGTTTTTCTGAACCTTCGATGTAAGCCCAGATATTTTCTGAATCAGGTAGGTTTTCGTTGCGTCTTGCATTTAAGAAAGCTGCCGGAACAGGTTGATAGAAGTCTGTTGCTCCTTTAGGAAACGAAATACCATTTTTTTTGTATTGCTCAATCATATAAAGACCGGCCTTTTTCTGTCCTTTTGAACCGGTTTCACGGCCTTCCATTTCATCTGAAGCAACCGTATATAACATTGTTTTTAAGTCTTTTTCGGTGATAAGCTTGATGTATTTCGTTGGATCTGAATTGTCTTTCGACGCAACAGACTGCGCATTTTTACAAGAAAATGCAGTAGCAATTAATAATAAGAGAACAATCTTTTTCATTTTTGGTTTAGTGTAAATTGATAAATATGTAAAAAACATAAAAGGTAAGTAAAAATAGAATAAAAAAGGAATTTACAATAAACAGCATTACACTTTTAACAAATGAAACTATTCTTGATTCTCCATAAAAGCGATGATGTGCCGGATAGAAGTAATAACACATCCAGATAACCCCGACGAAGTTGGTAATATTAGAGATGAAACTTAGTGGGCTATTCTCTCCGAACAGACCAATTATTTTTGTTATGCTAAATAAAATCAGAAACATTAGAAGGAGAAAAGAAAAGTAATGTAAGGTAAAGATTCCATGATCAAAATAGTACCATTTCTTTTTGTTGTGAAAAAGCCATAATAAAAAAGCAAAAAATGGCATTATGATAAAAAGGATTTTGGGAATATTATGAATAAAGGATTCAATAAACTTTTCAAAAATCTCTTTTTTACTATAATGCTTTGTGATATTATAAACTTTTGAGTAAGCCCAATATTCAAATTCTGAAAGTTTTTCTTTTTCTTTTCCGTATTGCTGAATAGAATCGATTTCTTTCATAGGTCTAATATCTAGATAGTTGCTTGAAATTTTTAATTCCTCATCCTTACTGTTTTTATCCGTTTTAGCTATTTCTGCTGATAATGCTTTTGCGTTTTTATTGAAATCTTCGCTGACTTTGTTTGGAAATAGGGCAATTAAAAGAAAGGTTATAAAACTGATAAAGATGTATAATCGGACAGGAGCCAAATAAGACAGTCTTTTCCCTGAAAGGTACTCTTTAGTTAACGTGGAAGGTTTGAAAAGTAAATTTCGGATCGTTTTCCAGAAAGCATTTTCATAGTGTGTTAAATCTTCAAAAAAATGAATAAATAAATGGTGAAATGTTTTTCTGGTATCGCTGTTTTCCTGGCCGCAATTTGGACAAAATTTTTGCTCCACGACATGTCTGCAATTCAGACAGGTTTTATCTTTTCTAATGGTACTTTTTGACATTGGTTGTATGGACTAAGTTGGTTTTGGTAAGCTGGTTGTTATTTTTTTAAGACTTCTTTTAAGAAAAGTTGTAAATGTTCAAAAGCTCTTTTTGCAGCAACCGGATTGTAAGCAGCACCTTTTGAATTGTCGTTTCCTGCTTCAGGATTTGTAAAAGAGTGAACCGCATTGGCGTAATAAATCATTTGCCAATCGGCTTTTGAATCGCGAAATTCTTGTTGAAGAGCTGTTATTTCCTCTTGTGATACATAAGGATCATCGGCACCGTGGCAAATCAAAACTTTTGATGAAATTGGTGTTACTGGTCTGGTGCCTTCCTTACCCAGTCCGCCGTGAAAAGAAACAATACCTTTTAGATTTAGTTGTCCACGCACCGCTTCAAGGACCCCGCTACCACCAAAACAATATCCAATTGCGACAATATTATCAGCATCGGCACCGGATTTTATTAATTGTTGTAAAGCAAGGTTGATCCTGTTTTGATATTCAGTAAAGTTGGTTTTGTAATGACCGGCTATTTTTGATGCTTCAGTAGTATTTTTAGGATAGTTTCCTTCGCCATAGATATCAGCAATAAAAACATGATACCCTAGTTTCGATAGATTTTCTGCAATTCCTTTTGAAGCATTATCGATTCCGAGCCATGCAGGCAAAAGTAAAATTCCCGGATTGTTGGGGCTTTTTTTAGCAGATTTTATAAATAATCCGTTTAAGGTCTGATTTCCGTCGGCGTATTTTACAGGTTTCAATTGAGCGCTTATAGTGCTATAAAATAGAATGGTAGCAAAAAGAAGCATAGTGTGGTTTTTCATAAATTTACAATTTTTAACAAATATCAGAAATATTACGATACAAAAAAACCTCGAAAGATATTTCCTCCAAGGTTTGATTTTGAGATGCTAAAAGTTAAAAATTACTCTCCCGGATGATAAGTACGTTCGGCATTTTTTGTAATATCTTCTTTGTAGAATAAAACGTCTTTAAACTTTCCTTTTTGGTACATTTCTGCCTGATCGGTAAAATGTTTAGAAGTTTCATCGCCGCTATTTCCTCCGGCTAATAATGATTTTGCTTTTATTTTTGGACCAAATTCAACGGCACAAACAAAACTATTACCATTGTAACCGTAACGTTTTTTTGAATTGTTTTGATAATTACTTCTAAAAGCGGGCAAACTTCCCCAGGAAGAAGGGCCAAATGCGATTGGTAAACTCGGTTTGGAGTCATCGTATTGTAGCACCAGATCTCCGCTTGTACGTTGAAAACGGTTGATTTCGCCCCAGGCAACCTGCCAGGTTCCCCATTTGGTTTTTAATTCTTTTAAAACCGATTGTAATTGCGGAATTAGTTGTGAAGTCGTTGCATTTTGGGCAAAACGTTTGGTGTTTTCGACCTGATCCGGTTCACCTTCATCAATATAAGCTTTTTGAATAATTGGGTCTAATTTATAAGCCCATTCAACGGCGAGGGTAGTTGCAACGGAGTTTTCTTTGGCATAATAGTCCCAATTTTTTAATAAAGTGATGGGCTCAATTAAATCGGAGTATTCAGGATCAGTAGTTTTTATGTTTTTTTCGAAGACCGTGATCAAACTTGGAATCAGCACTTCAAAAATGGACAACTTAGTGTCGTAACCATCAGCGATTACTTTATCAAGCGTATAGTTGTTTCCTTTGCTAAAAATTCGAACCGCATTTACACCTCTGAAATTTTCCCCGTCGGGAGCCATATAAGGCAAATAGTTTTCTTTTTTTGGACTATTTTCTGCTGCCGAAGTATAAGGTGTTGAATTGCAATTCTGAATCCAACCGTTTACAGGATTGTACAAATGAACGGTTTCGTTAACGTCATGCAAACCTTTCCATTGTGTAGCAGAAACGGATCCGTCTATCACTTTAGACCAATTAAGTGTTTTGTCTCTAATCGGGATATAATTACCATGCCAATAGGCAATATTTCCTTTGTTATCAGCATAAACGGTGTTGTTTGAGGTGTTGGCTTTTAGATCCATGGCTTTTTTGTACTCCTCAAAATTCTTTGATTTGGTTCTTACCCAGCTTTGAATTAAGCTGTTCATAGAACGATTCATCGATTTCAAACTAATCCATTTTCCATCGCGTTTGGCCATAATCGGGCCGTTATTGGTAAAATAGGTTTTGATTTTTTTAGCAATTAATTTCCCTTTTTCAGTGTAATTTATTGTGATCTCTTTCTCAATAACAGGAACTAACTTTTTGTCAAATTCATAAAAAAGTTTTCCTTTTTTGTTGGTGATTTTTTCCGCGTACATATCAGCAACATCTACATTGGATGAGGTGTGCATCCAGCCGCAATTTTCGTTGAAACCCTGATAGATAAAAAATTGCCCCCAGGTTACAGCACCATATGCATTCAATCCTTCTTCACTCGTGACTTGAACTTCGGGTCTGAAATAAAAGGTAGTGTGTGGATTAATATACAAAATCGAATTTCCATCAGCTGTTTTGGACGGAGCAAAAGCAAAACCATTTGAACCGGTTTGTACATTTTTTTCTCTTTCTACGTAAGCTACCTTGTCATTGTTTCCGGAATAAAAGGCTTTAAGTTCTGCGGTCGAAAGATCCGCAGTGCTAATGGCACCAATGCTTCCGTCTGTCCATAAAAGTGGGTACCAAGGCTCAAAATGCGTTAAAAGAGCCGGTTTGACCTCGGGATGTTTGTATAAATAAAAATTAATCGCGTCCGCATAGCTGTTCAAAAGTTTTTTAAGCCATACGGGTGCTTTTTTGTAATCAGATTTTGCATCTTCAGCATCAATTAAAAGACGAATTTCTAAATCATTGTATAAAACCGATTCGCCTTTAATTTCTGCAAGACGACCTAGTTTTTCAATATAATTCATTTCGATTCGTTTAAAATCATCTTCACATTGCGCATAAAGTAAACCAAAAACAGCATCAGCATCCGTCTTTCCGTAAATATGCGGAATGCCCCAATTGTCTCGGATAATGGTCACCTGTTGCGCCAATTTTTCCAGTCGATTGGCTTCTTTTGTATTGATTTTTTGTGCAAAAACGGTTAAGGTTGTGCAAGAAACCAAAACGATAAGTTTAATCTTTTTTAAATGCTGTAACATGATTATTTGATGTTAAATTTTTGTCCTGCGGTATAAATTCCCATTTGTAAATTCTCAATCGAAATAAGATTGTTCTTTTTGGATTTTACAATTCCTTTTGGGTTTTTAATTACAATAACTTCGCTGTCTCCGGCTACTTCAATTTGGTTGTTTCTAACAATAATGGCGGTAGCTTCATCGATTCCAATTCCGGTTAAATTTGGAAATTCAACCATTGCCGAAAGCAATCTGTTGTAGCGGTTTCTTTTTAAAAAGTGCTGGTCAATAATGGCGGTTTTCAATAAACCTAAGCCTTCAGCTGTTTCTAAATTGTCGTGTCGGATATTGTCAAAAGTACCGGAATATTCTTTTTCCAGTTTTTGGTTTCCGGTAATCATTTTTTCAGACATTACTGCCGCTCCTGCGCTTGTCCCTGAAATGGTACTTCCGTTTTCGTAAGCCTTTTGTATGGCTGTTTTTATCGGAGTATTATGTACAACTTTCATAAAACGGAGCTGATCACCACCACTTATAAAGATTAATTTTGCTTTTTGTACCGAATCTGCCAGTGTTTTATTTTGTGCGGTTTCGGTATTGAAATTCAACATCACAATTGGATTTTTCGTCAGCTTTACCATTTGATCTTTAAAAAACTGAAATGAACCATCCGGCTCTTCACTTGACATGGGTAATACTACAATATAATCTGTTGCTTTTAAATCTGCGACTTCCAGTACTTGTTTCATCAGTTCATCGGACCGGTCTCCGCCACCAATTATAAATAATTTCCCTTTTGGGTTTTGGGCTTGCGCAACAGTGCTGGAAAAGCCCAGGATTGTGATGAAAATAAAAAGTACAAACGAATAAGGCAAATAAAGTGGTTTTTTCATGGCAGTTATTTTTTGGTGGTTATTTGGTTGTTGAATGCGTTTCTATGAATTGTAACACGCTGCTATTGACTATAGAAAGAATGTCTTTTTCTTTGTTTAAATCGACTTTTGAAGCCTGATCTCTTGGACTGTGGTAATCCGCATGAAAGCCGCTGAAAAAAGTCATTATCGGAATTCCTTTTGTTGTAAAAGAAGCGTAATCGCTCCCGGTATGTCCATTAGTTTCCCAAAGATCAAGTTCAAACGGATTTTGAAGGTTTTGATTGCCTGCAGTAGCGATTTTTCTTAAGTTTTCGTCTTCTTTTTGAGTGCCAATACTTAAAATGCGTTGTTTGGTATCTTCGGGAGCACTTCTTGAAATCATATCCATATTAACACAAAGAAGGATTTTTTGTTGGTTTAAATCTAAATGCTGAACAAAGTATTCACTTCCCAAAAGCCCCGTTTCTTCAGCAGTCCAAGAGGCAAAAACAATGTTGTATGGAGGTTTTATTTTAGATGCTGACCAGTTTTTTGCCAAAGCCAGCATTCCTGATACGCCTGAAGCATTATCGTCAGCACCATTGTAAATAGAATCATTTTTGATGCCTAAATGATCGTAATGCGCTCCAATTATAATGGATTTAGAAGTATCTTTTCCCGGAATCATCCCGATTACATTGCGAACCGGAAAAGTTTCTGATTTCAAGTCAATTGAAAAATTACATTTTTTATTTTTTAATAAGGAAGAAGAAGTCTTTAATTGCTGCGCCGCTTTTTTTTCTGTTTCGACTAATTGAATGGAGGTCCCGGCCAGAATTTTTTCGGTCGCTGGTGCAGATAGTCTAAAGATGGGAATAGAAAGGGACGTGGGATTTTCTAAAGAATCGAAAGTGTAATTGTCTGTTGATTTGGGTTTAAAATTCCCGGTTACATCCAAAAAAATGACTGCTATAGCCCCTTGCTGTATGGCGTTTTGGATTTTGGTTTCTTCTAAATTATTTTCTTCGGGAAACCATTTTTTAAACTTTTTAAAGCCAACTGAAGCAGTGTCTTTGTAACCCGGATATCCTTGTAGAACTAAAACAACTTTATCTTTTGCCGATATTTTTGCATAGTCATCATAGTTTTCTTTTGGAACACTTAATCCATAGCCGGCAAATACAATTCCGGCTTCTTTTTTTGAAGATTTGTCGACAGGCGTTACTTTGTATTCTGATTTTGGAGAAAGTAAAATCGTGTTGTTATTTCCGCTGTCTATAGCTAAAGAAACCGATTGAACTGCATGTCTTTTGATATTGAAGTCCTGAAAAAAAGTATTATTTTTGGATGGAGACGAATTGTTGTAGGGAAGTAGTTGGTACAATTCCATCATGGATGCAATATAGTCTGCGGCTTTAAATCCGCCTTTACTGGTTGGTTCACGGCCTTCCATCCAGTCAGAAGCCAAAAAAGACAATGTTCCTGAAAAATCACTTTTTACAGGATTTGGAACACTGGTTTGCGAAAACAAAATTGATTTACAGAAGAATAGAACAACTAAAGAAAGTTTTTGTAATCGCATACTTTTTTATTTTAAGTTTATTATAAGCTTATATTTCGTTTAAAAGCACAACCTAATTCTACCATCGAATCTGTTTTTGCAATTCCCGGAATATTATCGACTTTCTCGTATAATATTTTGCGCATATGTTCGTGGTTTTTTGCTGTAATTTTGAGGTATAGTGTATAGGAACCAGTTACAAAATAGCATTCTGTAATTTCGGGTATTTCTTTTAAAGCTTCGATAATTCTTTCCGAATCAGAATCTTTATTCAATGTTATTCCGGTAAAAGAAGCCCAATCGTAACCAATAAGTTTTTCGTTTAGGATTGGTTTGATGCCTGTAATGATCCCTTGTTCAAATAAACGATTAATGCGTTGGTGCACCATGGTATTTGAAATTTTAAGATTAGTAGCGATGGTAGAATAGGCAATTCTTCCGTCTTTTTCTAATTCCTTTATAATTTTCACATCAAATTCATCTAAAATATCCATGTAACTTTTTTACGTTTAGTTTTTGTAAAGATAAAAATAAGTCTAATGTACCTGAGTAAATATTAAATTTTAAAATGACTTAATTACATGTTAAAATAAGTTATATTGGTTTTATTAAGCTTATTTTTAAGTTAAAAATAACTATTTATTCGCAATAAATCAATAAATTTTATATTTTTGCATTAATAAAAGAAAATATCATGGGACATAAACTAGAATCACTTTCATCAAAATCTGAGGTTTTGATCGAAAAAGAGAACAAATACGGAGCTCATAATTACCACCCGCTTCCGGTAGTTTTGGAAAAAGGAGAAGGTGTATACGTTTGGGATGTGGACGGTAAAAAGTATTATGACTTTTTATCTGCTTATTCTGCCGTAAATCAAGGACACTGTCATCCAAAAATTGTTGGAGCCATGGTGAATCAGGCGCAAACGCTTACTTTGACGTCCCGTGCCTTTTACAACGACCAATTAGGAAATTACGAAGAATATGTAACCAATTATTTTGGTTTTGATAAAGTTTTACCAATGAATACGGGTGCGGAAGCAGTAGAAACTGCTCTTAAACTTTGTAGAAAATGGGCGTATGAGGTAAAAGGAATTCATGAGAATCTGGCTCAGATTATTGTTTGTGAGAACAATTTTCACGGAAGAACGACTACCATTATTTCTTTTTCGAATGATGAAGGAGCGCGTAAAAACTTCGGTCCTTTTACAGACGGATTTATAAAAATTGAATACGATAATTTAGCAGCTCTTGAAAAAGCGCTGGAATCATCAAAAAATATTGCCGGTTTTCTTGTAGAACCAATTCAAGGAGAAGCAGGAGTTTATGTTCCTTCTGAAGGTTATTTAGCAAAAGCAAAAGAACTTTGTGAGAAACATAATGTTTTGTTTATTGCCGATGAGGTTCAGACGGGAATTGCCCGTACAGGGAAATTATTGGCTGTTCACCACGAAAATGTGCAACCTGATATTTTAATTTTAGGAAAAGCAATTTCAGGTGGAGTTTATCCGGTTTCTGCGGTTTTGGCGAATAACGAAATCATGAATGTAATCAAACCGGGACAACACGGATCTACTTTTGGTGGAAATCCTGTTGCTGCGGCTGTTGCCATTGCGGCACTTGAAGTTGTTAAAGACGAAAAACTGGCTGAAAATGCAGAACGTTTAGGAATTCTTTTAAGAAAAGGATTAAATGAAATTGCAGAACGTAACGATTTAATCACCCTGGTTCGTGGAAAAGGATTATTGAATGCCATCGTAATCAACTGCGGAGAAGATTCAGATTTGGCTTGGGAAATCTGTCTGAAATTCAGAGATAACGGATTATTAGCAAAACCAACTCACGGTAATAAAATCAGATTGGCACCACCATTGGTCATGACTGAGGCTCAAATTGAGGAATGTCTTGAGATTATTGAGAAATCTTTGAATGAGTTTAGAAGTTAAAATTTCATTTTATTATTAGTTCATATAGAAACCATTCGTTGCGACGAATGGTTTTTTTGCATACAATTGTTTTAATACTTTTGTGATTGACGTAAGTATATTTCTAAATAGCTGAAAACAAAACAAATTGGGAGAAACGGAAATGAATAAAAAAAGAAATTGGCTTACCATGATTGTTGAAATTTTGTTTGACTTTTTGATATCTTCAAAATAAAGGATCAAGTTTTTGATAGTTTTTTGAATGCCAATAGTAAATGCTTTTGGGTAGTGATTTAGTATTGAAAGAATGAATTACGATATAAGATAGTGTTGATATTAAAGGGTAACATATATGAAAACAGTAAATAATTTAATAGTATTGATTTTTGTTTTTGCATTTTCGTCTTGTGAAAGAGACAAGGTAATTGAAAAAAAAACGGTAGATAATAACAGTGATATAATTAAAAAAGAATTTAAAAGATCAAAATATTTTGATGAAGATAGAATTAAAGATGCGAAATACGCTGTAAAATATAAGGGAGATAAAGCTTCTTATGCTGAATTAGAATTATACTATGTATATAATGATTTGAAAAAAGAAGAAATTATTCCTTATACATTAATAATGGTCGAAAAATATCATAAATATGAATATGCATCTACTGCATTTATGAATTTATTAGAACTTTATACAGATGCAAAATTCACTTATGATGGAACGGATATTAGTTTATTACCTTATCTGAAAAATTTTAAAAAGTTAAATTTAGATCAGAAAAATTATTTAATATATTTTTTGAAAACCGGAGTAAAAAATGAAAACCTTGGATGTGTTCGTTATTTAGAAATATTAAATCGTGAAGGAATTGGTATTTCTCGGAATATTAAAATAGCAGATAGTTTAAAAAAGAAAGTAATACAATTGGAATACAAAAAACATTTGAGGGTAAAAAAATAAGGGGATATTAAAATGGATAGGCTTTCTGAAGTGTTTTCATAAAATTACGCTAACAAATTTCTTGCTATTTCAAGACAAGATAATTCATAAAAAAACCATTCGCTGCAACGAATGGTTTTTTAGTTAAGATGTAATTTAGTTACTGACTATAACCCGGATTTTGAGTAATTAGTTTATTAGCATCCATTTCTGTTATCGGAATGGGGAATACTAATTTATCAGCATCAAACGGAAGCAAAGACGAGCCATCACCTTTATCACTAACATCAATAGAACCTTTTGTTCTTTTGATATCGTGAATTAAAAAACCTTCCATTGCCAGTTCAAGTTGGCGTTCCAATAAAATATCATTTAAAGTTACCGCAGTTAGATTTTTGGCATTGGCTCTTGTTCTGAGAATGTTGATATCGTCGAGAGGTGTATTTCCGATGGCGGTTCCGGCCTGAAAATTGGCCTCAGCTCTTATTAAATACATTTCAGCCAGACGTATAATGCCAACATCGGCAAATTGATCGGTGTATTTTGAAGTTAGTAATTTTCCGTTTGAAGGATTTTCATAATTATATTTTCCTCTGTCATCATTAGGATCGCTGAATTTAGCTAAGTAGGGATCTCTAATATAAAAATCACCGTTGCGACCTCCTCTGTCTTCAGAGGCATAAAAGGTAACAGCATCATTTTCACCGGTTTGTTTGGTGATTTGAATAGCAAACACATCTTCGGTTTTATCCGTATCGTGATTAAAGGCATCGGCATATTTAACAGATAACCCATGGCCACTGTTGGCAATGACATCATTTGCGGCATCTCTGGCTGCTGTATAATTGCTTTGTTGCAAATATACTCTGGCCAATAGTGCTTTTGCGGCGTATTTGTCGGCATAAAAATCGTTTTCTGCGGGAAGATTGGTATAAGCGACATTTAAACCTTCAATAATAACTTTGTAGACTTCATCTACAGTACTTCTTTCTTTAGAAAGGTCAACACTAAAATCATAAATTGCTTTTGGTCGTATAACCACTCCTAATTGTGTATTGGCTTTGCCACTTTCATAAGGTTTTGCAAAGAAACGAACCAGATCAAAATAAGCTAAAGATCTTAAAAAGTTAGCTTCACCAATCATAACGGCTTTTCTTTCAGGATCTTTTACTTTATCGATGTTGTCGATAACCGTATTGGTGGCATTAATAATTTGATAACATTTGGCATAGGTTCCTTTAATGATAACATTATCGGCTAACATTGATTTGTTGTACATTTGACCTAATTCGCCATAAGTTCCTCTCCATCTCAAGTCAGTTGTAGCCGTTACACCGGTTACGCCAAGTAAATCCGCATAAAGTAAAATTCTTCCACCATAGGCCTCTTTGTTTGCGGCCAATGCGTAGGTTCCTATCAGTACATTTGTTACTCCGGCTTCGGTGCTTAGGGTAACGTTTGCATCTCCTTTTTGTTTAGGTTCGATATCGAGTTCATTTTCGCAACTTGCATAAAATAACGCGAAAACGATCAGTAGGATTAATTTATTTGATTTCATTTTGTAAGTTTTAAAAATTAATATTTACTCCTAAAGCCATTGTTCTTGCAGGAGGTGCCGAATAAAAATCTTCTCCGATTCCTTTATGGTCTCTTCGTGCTTCAGGATCAAATCCTTTATAATTAGTGAACGTAAGTAAATTTACAGCTGTAAAATAGAGTCTCAGACTGCTCAGTCCGGTATCCTTTATAGCTTGTTTAGGCAGTGTAAATCCTAATGTAAGGTTTCTTAAACGCACAAAATCTGATTTGTCTAAATAACGAGTTGATTCCTGTGTACCATTTTTTTCTCCAAATCTTGCTTGTGGTACCTCAGTAATATCTCCGGGTTTTTGCCAGCGATTTAACTGATCTGCCGTTTGATTGTCATAAACAGCAGCAGCGGTAGATTGATAAGTACCAGCAGAGTTATAGATGCTGGCGCCCCATTCTCCTTGAAAAGTAAAGGTAAAATCAAATCCTTTATAGATAATCGTATTAGTCATACCTGACATTAAAGTAGGGAACGGATTTCCGACAATCACTCTTCTTGCTTCAGCATAGTTACTTGTCATCTCTTTATTGAGCGTACCATCAGGATTTAGGGTATTTTTGAAAAAAAGAGCATCTCCGTTTTCTGAATTAACACCGGCATATTCAACTAAGTAAAAAGAGGAGATATTGGCACCGGCTCTGTTGATTGTATTGGTTGATACAATGTCAGTATTGTTATTCGGCAATGATTTCACTTTTGATTGGTTGGTGGTCAGGTTAAAACTGGTGTTCCATGTAAAGTTTTCCTTTTCAATATTTTTGGTATTTAAAGTAAATTCAAAACCACTGCTTCTGATTGCCCCAATATTTTTATTGATAGAAGCTGCTCCCGAACTTATTGGAAGAGGAACTTCAAACAATAAACCATTAGTATCTTTTTGATAGTAGTCGGCCTCAAGAGTGATTCTGTCCCAAAAACGAGTTTCAAAGCCAAAATCAATTTGTGTAGATTTCTCCCAGGTCAGATTATCATTCCCCGTCTGATCAAAAGTTAAACCTGATTTTGCGTTATATGGATTTGTTTGGTATAACTGGCGTGAAGCAAAATTACCTATCTCAGCATTTCCTAGTTTCCCCCAGCTTCCTTTTAGTTTTAAGTAGGTTAAAACAGAATTGTCTTTAAGAAAGTTTTCCTGAGAAACAATCCAACCAGCAGAAAGGGCAGGGAAATAGCCAAATCGGTTGTTTTTACCAAATCGCGAAGAGCCGTCACGACGAATACTTGCTTTAAAGAGGTATTTGTTATTAAACGCGTAGTTTAATCTTCCAAACTGAGAAACAAAAACATAATCGGTTTCACTGCCATGTCCTTTATTTACTTCGGCACCTCCATCTATGGTATTAAAATTATCATTTGGGAAATAAATACTGTTTACATCCTGATATCTTCTGTGGTACTTATTATACTCCATACCGACAACAGCATTAAAACTGTGTTTTTCTGCAACAGTTTTATCAAAAGTAAAGTAGTTGCTCGAAATATAATTTTCGGTGTTTAAGGAAGAGGCAAAAACAGCCCCATCAGTAGCCATAAAAGGAGCATTTTTCCCTTCCCAATTATCTTCTGTTTGAGATAAAAGATCATAAGAGAAATCAGAATTGAATTTTAGAGAGGGCAAAAATTTATATTCTCCGTAAACTTTTCCTGTCACTCTTCTCATGATGGTTTTCCAGAACGTATTGTCTTTGGCTAAAAGATAATTTGAATATTCGGTATTAGGATTGGCACTACCGTCTGCTAATCGGGCAGGTGAGATTGGAGCCTGTGCTACTGATTGTAACGGAGTTGAAAAGGAATCATCATTCTGAACTCTGTTGATTAAGGATCTTGAAAAGCTTAAGTTCATACCCACCGTAAAATTGTCAAAAACTTTATGCGATAAATTTGTTCTAGCTGTTATTCGTTTTAAATCATTACTGTCAATGATACCTACCGTATTGTTGTAAGCTCCTGAAATGAAATATTTTGTTTTCTGATCGCCTCCAGAGAGTGAAAAATCTGCATCAGTCGTGTGACCGGTCTGAAAAGCAATATCCTGCCAATCCGTGTTTACTGCACCGTTTCTCCAGTCTGAACCTTGAGATAAATTTTCTAATTCTTCCTCGACAGATTGCAGATCGTTTGCATTTCGTCCTGCCTCCAGTAATAATTCTACATATTGTTTAGCATTTAACCATTTCTTTTTATGTGTGGGTTCGCTAACCCCTTGCGAAAGGTTGATACTGAAAGTTCCTTTTCCTTCTTTCCCTTTTTTGGTGGTAATAATTACAACTCCATTAGCACCACGAGCACCATATATTGCTGCAGACGAAGCATCTTTTAGGACATCAATAGACTCAATCTCATTGGTACTTAAAGTAAGCAGTGGGTTGGTTGGTGCACCATTGCTGGACTCATTATCGGTAATTAACGGAATACCGTCTAACACGTACAAGGGTTGTGTTCCGGCACTGATACTGGCCGCTCCACGAACTCTGATGTTAATTCCTCCATCTACTTTACCATTTGTTTGCGTGATTTGTACGCCGGCTAATTTACCTACCAATGCATTTTGTACATTGGCAACGGGTACTTGCTGGATATCTTTTGCGGTAACTCTGGCGATATTATCGGTTGAATTTTTCTTAGATTGGGTTCCGTACCCTACAACTACAACAGCATCAAGTTCATTTGAGATCGCCTGAAGGGTTATTTTCATCGATTTTGATGCCGGAATTTCCAATGTTTTCATTCCTACATATGAAACAGTAAGCGTTTGTCCTTCTTTTGCACTGATTGTAAATTCTCCATCAAAACTAGTTTGGGCAACCACTTGGGTTCCTTTTAAAACTATGTTAGCTCCGGGAATCGGTAATCCTGCCTTGTCAAAAATCTGCCCGGTTATTTTTACTTCCTGGGCGATTGTTATTTGGATGAATAAAATCAATAGCAGTGTTGCAAACCTTTTAAAATTTAGATCATTTTTCATGTTTATTTTATCTAAGATTAGTTTTGTAAACGTCTTGATTTTATGTTAATTAATCATAATGCCTTTATAAGTGTATTGAATGGATTTATTATTGTTTTAGTTGCAATAGACTAACATTTGTACAGAAATGATTGGTTTTTGTTGAAATTACATCGTTTTATTAATGGACTTAATTGCGTTTTATGCAGATCAAAACGCAATTAAAAAGAAGCCAAAAGGGGAAAAAATAAGGGAGTCTTCATGAAGTATTTTATGAAAATTTTTGCAAGGAAACAGTTTGCTGTTTTTAACTAGAATTCGTTTTATTGACTAGTCCTAAAAAAATGTATCGTTTATTTAGAACTAGTCACATTTAAAAATTGAACGAATTAGAGTTTAATAATGAATTTTAACATTTGCAAAAAACGTTCTCAAGTCAGGTATTTTCGGCATATTGCTTTTTGGAGTTTTTTTTATAGAGGAATAGAATAAATAAAATGTTGTACAATGATTTTAATTTTATTTATTTGTAATGGTTTTAAGTTTGATAATCAGTAAATTAAGTACTTATGAGAAGTGTTATTACGATAGTTTTGTTGGCTACTTTCGCTTTAGCTAATGCGCAGCAAAAAGTTACATTCGGATACGATACAGCCGGAAATCAGATAAGCAGGGTACTATGTTTAAGTGGCTGTACTGCTAAATCAGCGAATCAAACTAAAGAGATTGATGCTATAGTTGATGGGGATTTACAAAAATTCTTTCCCGAAGATGTGATTTCGTATTATCCGAATCCTGTCAAAGAAGAACTTTATCTTAAATGGGAATTAATAGATAATAATAAAGTTTCTTCGGTAGTCGTCTATGGATTAAATGGACAGACATTAGAAACTTTTTCGAGAACAGAGACCATAAATACGCTTACTATTTCTTTTCAGCAATATTTGACAGGTATTTATCTTGTTGTATTAAACTATACCGACGGAGACCAAAAAACAGTCAAAATTATTAAACAAAAAGACTAATTCTATGAAACAGATTTACTTATCCTTTTTTATTTTATTTACTCCGTTTGTTTTTTCTCAAAATTTCACGGATACAAAAGGTGAACTACAGATTTCGGCTTCAGGTACTGCAACTTATACTTTACCTGTTGCAACTCCTCCCAGTATAAAAGGGGTAGCACCAATAATAAATCTTAACTACAGTAGTGGTGTACGTGGAGGTATAGCGGGTCAGGGCTGGAGTATTAATAGTATTTCGACTATTAGCCGTATAGCAAGCCGTCGCGATATTGATGGTTTTGTTGATGGTGTTGATTTTGACGTTGATGATAAATTGTCATTAGACGGACAACGATTGCTTATAAAAACAGGGACTTATTGGACAGCAGGATCAACATACGAGACGGAATATAAAAGCAATACTAAAATTGAATTAAAGATAGAAGGTACAATAACCTATTTTATTGTAACCGCTCCGGATGGTTCCAGAAGTTGGTACGGTTCTAAAGGATCGGGAAGTTTGCAAAATTCTGTTTCTGTAAATTCATGGTATATTATACGATATGAAGATGTGAATGGTAATTTTATCGATTATAATTATAGCACTGTTGGCTACAATGGTACAAACCAATTGTATATTAACAATATTGTTTTCAGCGGAAACACTGTAGCAGGTATAGCTGCTCAGGATAAAATTAGTTTTTTTTATAAAGCAGCAACACGTATCGAAAGGGATTATTTAAAAGGAATCCCGGTTTACGCAACACAAATATTAGATAACATAAAAGTTTATGCAAACAATGTAGTTTTTAGGACTTATAAGCTTACACACATAGAGGATACCAGTTTAGGTTATCAGAGATTAAAAGAAATACAGGAGATAAATGCTCAGAATGAGTTGTCAAATCCGGTTATTTTTGACTATTGTTTAAGTCCTACTACACCTCAAAGGATAGAGAAAGAGTACACAAATAATTTATTGTTTAATGAAATAAGCCTTGCTGGTGATTTTGATGGTGATGGTAGATTAGATTTTGTAGCTAATGATCAGCTTTTTACAAATTTATTTAATGGTAATACCGGAAATTCCCCTTTGAATATTACAGGAATGTCACCACTATATAAGTCGGTAATTACTACTTTAAAGAATGGAAAGATGAATCAATATAATTCAATTCTAAACTTAAAGGATACATCGTTAAATAGTTTGATATTTGGTATATATAGTACTGTAAATAACACTTTTGGTTTAGATTATGAGAAAGTAATCTCTATTCCTAATGCAGGGGAATGCAACTCTAATTGTGTGCCAGATAGATGTGCTACTGGTGAATTTAAAAAATTTAAAAATGAATATGTTGAAGGAGATTTCAATGGGGATGGTATTTCTGAAGTTTTGATTTTAGGTTACAAAGAATTTAGAAACTATAATTCTGATGACCCTACTACTAGAGATTGTGTGATGGATGAAGAAATTGGAACTACACCAAACGTTTATCGTTTGTTAGATCTAAATCCAAATAGTTCAACAACTCCCAATACACCAGGATACGCACAATTTAGTTCGACACATTTTTCTAGAGATCAGAGAAGATATGTATTGGATTTTAATGGAGATGGAAAATCTGATATTTTGTTAGTTAAGAGTAATAAGACTTATAAAGTAGTTAGTTTTAAGAACTTGACGATTGCGCCGTGGGTTGAGGTTGAGTTACTTGGAGCTGGAACATTAGATCAATACTCTACAACAAAACAAATGTTATTTGGAGATTTTAATGGGGATGGAAAAACAGATATAATGCTTCCAACCAGTGAAGGTGCCGCAAATCAAACACAATGGAACATCTATTATAGCAATCCGAATCCTGCCGGAGGAGAATTTTTTGTAAAAGAAAGTCTTGATATTGTGGAATACTGGCCTGATACAGGAAGTTATTACAATACCCAAAGACATTATAGTACTTATTATGCAATGGACATTAATGCTGATGGCAAATCAGATTTGGTACGTGTGTGGAGAAAATATTATAAAGATGATTGGAGTATTAATAATCATGATACGCAATGGGAGGTTTCGGGTTTTATAAACAATATAGGTAAAGTTGGAGCTTCCGGTTTTGCATTAGGTTATAGTTCTACGGTATTTACCTCCAACTCTCCTGATATTCCAATTCCTGTGACATCAAATTACAGATATGATGGAGCGAATACGGATCTGGTTTTAGTGAGAGGTCATTATAATAAAATTGAATACTATCAATTCAATAAAAATGTAGATACAGAAAACAGATTAAAATCGGTGACAGAATCCAGCGGTAATATCAAACAAACAGTTGAATATCTGCCAATGGAAGCAGTTGGAGGGGGTCAGGGTGATATTTACACTGATTTTTATTCTTCCGCCAATGTAGTAACCTATCCTAATATTGAAATTATCAGGAATTCTGGAAGTTTTTTGGTGTCTAAATTAACGGCCACTATTAACGGTATTTCTAAATTTCAGGATTTTAGATACCGAGGATACGTGTCGAATTATAATTATGGAACCGTCGGTTTTACTAAAACTACACGAAGCAGCTGGTACTTGTCAGCTACTGATACCAAAATTTGGACAACAGTGTATAATGACGTAGCACTTAGAGGTGCAAATACGGTTACGTGGACCAGTACCAATCCGTCTACGGTTTTTGATGCCACTCCGAGTGGGTTATTAACCACGAAAACCAATGTTTTTTCAACGTATACCAATCCAACATCAAAGTTGTATAATGTATTGTTGAGTACACAAACAACACTTGATGCCTTGACGGGAGTTAAAAGTGAAAATACTTATACGTATGATGGTGTTGTAACATCACCAACCTATTATGGTTTAGAAACAAAAAGTGTGATTAAACAATATAGTGGCGCAACACTTCAAGGATCTGTTACAACAGATTCTCAATATGATAATAATCCAACAGGTGTGGAAAGTGCTTATTATGTTGGACGACCTAAAAAGGTAAATACATCTGCTAATAATGTTGCTTCAGGAGATACCCGTACCGCCGAAGAGGTCTATACTTATACGGGTGCTAACTTGACCAAAACGGAAAAGAAAGGGCATAATACCTATGCTATTGTTGAGGATATGACCTATGATGCATTAGGAAATTTATTGACTAAAACAGTTTCAGCCCCTACAGCTGTCCCGATGCCAATTGCCAGAACAATTAAGGACGAATATGACACTACCAAACGATTTGTGGTTAAAAAAACAGATCACCAAGGATTCGTAACCAATTTTACCTATAATACACTCGGTCAGGTTACCCAATCTACGGATTATATGGGAGTAGTTAGTAATTTTACCTATGACAGCTGGGGGAAATTGACCAATACCACGGTAACGAATTCTTCAACAACTCCAATTTCTACAACAATCGTATATGCGAAATTAGCAAATGGTGGATATACGTCCACTAGCACTAATAATCTGGAAGCCAAAACAGTTACCCAATATGATGTCTTAGGAAGAGTTGTAGTAAGCTCTACAAAAGGATTTACTGTAAATACGATGGTGTCTAAGCAAATTGTTTACGACGGATTGGGACGCAAACAAAAAGAAAGCGAACCTTATTTTTCAGCACCTACTCTTTGGACGACTTATGAATATGATTACTTAATGAGACCCACCAAAATAACGGCGCCTACAGGGAAAATACAAACTTTATCGTATTCTGTTTTAACGACTACCAGTAACGATGATGGTAAGATTACCACTGCTACTGTAGATGCATTAGGGAATAAAGTACAAAGTGCAGATCCTGGAGGAACTATAAATTTTGCTTACTTTGCGAATGGACACATGAAAGAGTCTGATTATCTTGGTAATAAGGTGCAGATGAATATTGACGGTTGGGGTAATAAAATTTGGTTGTCTGATCCGAGTGCAGGAATCTATACCTATAGTTATGATGCTTTTGGTCAGTTAAAAACAGAGACCACGCCCAACGGAACAACTGCCTTTGTGTATGATGCAGCAGGTAGACCAACCGAAAAAACAATTGTAGGAACCAATACCAATAGTAAGACGACTTATGTTTATAATGCTTTAAATCAAATTACAAGTAATACTTTCGTAGACAATGCAGAGGTAAAAACAACTACAAATAGTTATGAGTATGATACTCTTAAAAGATTATTTAAGACGACAGAAACGACACCTTATGCTATTTTTGTAAAACAATTGTCATTTGATGTTCTAGGAAGAGTTGAAAAGGAAACCTCCACAGCTACTGCAGCCGGAAAAACCAGTGCTAAAACAGTAAAAAATACCTATCAAAACGGATTTCCGTGGCAAATTGTAGACGATAGTACGCAACAAGTATTGTGGCAATCGAATACATTGAATGAAAGAGGACAGCTTTTAACAGCTGCTTTAGGAAACGGAATAGTGATAACAAATGCTTATGATCAATATGGTTACGCTACTCAAATCAAACACGATAAAACAAGTCCTACGCTTGTAAATGTCGTAACACTTAATACCGCTTTTGAAATTAAAAGAGGAAATTTAAACAGTCGTAGCAATAACTTGTTCAGCAGAAATGAAACTTTTAAATATGATGCCTTAGATCGTTTGACGGAATATACTAATGCATTAGGTATTCAGGAGACACAGGTTTATGATGACAAGGGAAGAATTACGCAAAATGCTGTAGGTACTTATGAATATGATACTGCTAAAACCTATCAAAACAAAGCCATAACACCAACTCTGGAAGCTCTTGGATATTATGGGATGAGAGAAGGGATTTTTAATGATAGTTTTGAAGACAGAACCGGTTGGGGAGTTGAAAGATTCCCTAATACAGCATTCTACAGTTATGACAATACTAAAGTAGCCCGTAGCGGGAAGAATTCTTTAAAATTAGCAAATACTGCAACTACAGAACAATATGTCTTTTCAGATAAGTGGGTTGATATTGATAATGCAGTTGCTACTCAATATACCTATTCAGCTTGGGTTTATAGCGACAATCCACAACCAGAATTGGTTTTAGTGATGAAAGACGGCTTAAATGTTCTTAGTTATAGTAGTGAAATAACAAGTACAAAAAATAGTTGGATACAAGTTGTAAAAACATTTTTAGTTCCTGCAAACGTAAAGAAGTTACGTCTGCGTTTAGATAATAATGGATTAGGAAATGTTTGGTACGATGACGTTCAGATTCGTAAAACCAGTGATGCAGCGACTGCAACAAGAGCCTTAAATGTTACGTACAATACTTTTAAAAGCCCGGTACAAATAGAGGAGACAGGAGTAGATAAAATAAGTTTTACCTACAATGATGGTAATGACCGTAGCAGTATGTTTTACGGCGGTTTGCAAGCAGATAAACTGTTAAGAACGTATCGTAAACATTACTCAGCAGATGGTACTATGGAAGTAAAACAAAATATGGTCACAGGAGCCATTGAGTTTGTAACTTACATTGGAGGAGATGGCTATACAGCACCTATAGTTTTGAAAAGCGATGGAACAACACAAAATTATTTATATTTACACAGAGATTATCAAGGTACAATTGTAGCGGTAACCAATCAGACAGGAGTGTTAGTTGAAAAAAGACTGTTTGATGCCTGGGGTAATATTGTAAAAGTACAAGATGGTGCAGGCAATATTCTTGTAGGTTTAACCGTTCTGGATCGTGGCTATACAGGACACGAACATTTGCAAAGTGTAGGGATTATACATATGAACGGACGTTTGTACGACCCAAAATTGCACCGATTCCTGCAACCCGATAATTATGTGCAAGAGCCTAATAATACACAGAATTACAATAAGTATGGATATGTATTAAACAACCCGCTTAAGTATACGGATCCGAGCGGCGAAGAGGCAATTACATTAGGAGCGGCGGTAATTATTGGAGCTGTTATAGCGGCAACTACCTATACTCTGACCGCTTTATTGGCAGATGTCCCGTTTAGTGTAGGAGGATTGGCGAAAGCTACCTTTATTGGAGCAGCAACTTCTGCCGTGACTTTTGGGATCGGTAGTGCAGCATCAACAATTACGAACTTTTATGTTAGGGCAACAGTGAGTGCAGTTGCTCATGGTACATTTCAGGGAGGTGTGACTGCTATTTCGGGAGGAAAGTTTTGGAGTGGTTTTGCGGCAGGAGCTTTAAGCAGTATTGCGGCTAGTGCTTTTGGGAAAGGGATTAATCATGAGGGACTGGACGCTAATGGCAAAATGATAAATCCAACACAAGTTTGGGGAGGAGCTGGGAGTCTTTCTGATTCAGGTTTAGGTATGATTGCTTTTGGAACAGTTGCTGGAGGTGCAGGGGCTGCACTTACAAAGGGTAATATTTGGCAAGGAGCAGTGACAGGGCTTGTTGTCAGTGGACTGAATCATGCGGTGCATAAGATGGGAAGCTCTGTTAGAGTTTATGATAAAGATGGCGATTATGTTGGAAGAATAAAAGTACTGAAATACAAGAATACTGGTAATGGTGTTGAAATAGAATTAGGTTTTAAGGCGGCTAGAAATTCAAAATACACAAATTATAATTGGGTTCAAACAGTTAGAAGTAATCAGCCTTTAGGCGGAACGTCACAAACATATACTGACCCAAGACCAAATGATGATAATTTACCTTTTTATTACACAAACTCTGAATTAGCTGGACAGACAAATACCTCACGAGGTTTTAATATAGAATTTTACGATAGCCCGAACAGAGGAGGAATTAGAAATTCTTGGTGGAAAGGAGAATTATCTTTAGTAGGCAAATTTAATAATGCTTATCACGAGTTACATACTTTTAGTTATGGTTTTGATATGAGAAATTATCAATCTTTTGTAGGACCTCTAATGACTATAACCCCTTCAAAACGTCAATTAAATACTTTTTAAAATGAAATATGTACTGATTTTACTTTTGTTAAATTGTAACAATATGAAGCAAACTAAACTGGTCTCTAGTATAGATACTTTCAATTCAATAAGTATAGAATGGACTGGAAATGTTGATAAACCAATTCCAAAAATTATTATTTGTACCAATTGTACAGATAAAAAGGAGTTTTTATTGATTCAGCAATATAGTGTAAATGCGCAAATTCTAGATGAAATAAGAGATATCTTATTGAATAAAGATAGAGAGTCAAATGAAGAAATTAAAATAAATGAAAAAAATAAAAAGATTTATATCCAAAAGCTAAATGAAATAGTTTTATTACTTGTTAAAAAAAAACAGAACCAACTTTTTATAAATAATCTTGAGATATTTATTAGAAGAATAGATTACTAATTCATCAGTGAAGATTAAAAATCATTACTGAATCTAGAACTACAGTTTTTTTGCTGCCCGAATTTGTATTTCGTAATAGTAATTATTTTGGTTTTCATTTTGTTTACTATAAAAAGGAACGAAAGTATCTCATTTTTTTTTGGAAATAGGATATTTTTGCAATTCTAAAGGAAAAATAAAATTTCTGTTTCAAAAGAGTATAGCCAATTAAGTCCGAAACTCAACCGCAAGAATAACATAGAGTAGTAAAGTCTCAGCAAGCTTTTAACTAAAAAAACATTCGGTTAAACGAGCGCACTGAAAAATATCTCTTATTTTGATTAGAGTTCTTTTGTAGAGAACAAATAAAATGCTTGTAACAGAACTTTTATAATCCGTTGCAAGCGTTTTTATTTTAAAATTGTTTTTTATTTGAAGCTATATGAGTCTATTTTCAACTTACATAAGGGGTGTTTTGATATGGCGCATTTAGATTGTAATTTCTTACATTAATTTCAGTATTCTTTTTAAGTTGACTGTAAAAATAGCCATTGCTGCCTGCATTTGCATATTGTTAATACCATACGATATAGCTCTATCGCAAACGTGTACATTTTTTAACGCACTATTTTTGGCTTCTATTTTGTATCGATGTTTTGCTTTTTCTTTATAGTAGTGGGTTTCTTGAAAAGCAATTTGTTCTTGATGTAATTCAGATTTTATTGATACTGAATATGTTTTTGTTTTTGATCACTCTTTATTACATCCCTCTTTTAAAGAACATAACTTACATTTTTAGGCATTAAAATAATAGGTTTGTACTTGATTTTTAACATTTTTTTCCTTGTTTAGGTTTCTGAATAGCCATATATCCTGCAGGACATACAAATCTATCAGCGTTTTTATTGTAATCAAATTTATCTTCTTTTTTTCTAGCTCCTTGAGCTATTGCACTATTTAGTTTGGGTACTATTTTAATATTTTGCGCGTTTGCTCGCTTGATGTTTTCTGTTCCTGTATAAGCTCCATCTCTAATAATAGTATCGATATTAATTCCTTTTTTTGGGCTAATTTCTATGAGTTTTGTTAATTGCGAACATCTCCTTTCTCTCCTGAGGTAACTAAATCTACTGTAATGATGCGCTCTTCTGTCATAGCTAAATGAGTCTTGTATCCAAAGAAATAGCTGTCGCCAGATTTATGATCTGTTTTAGCATCAGTATCTTTTGATGAAATAAAACTTTCCTGAGTGTCTTCTATAGTTTCTTTAAGCAGGTTTAATTTTTCTTTCATAGCTGGTATAGAACTCAAAGATTCTTCTTTTTCTATACGCTTTTCTAATTCTTTTTCTAATTCATTGCTGTCATTTCTGTCGGGTATATCCTCTTTGAATTGTCATCAAATAAATAGACTGTTTTTCGTAGTAGTTTAGAGCGCGCTCTCAATACATCAATTGACAAAAATGGACTGGATCTCGATAAATTATGTTTCGCATCAACTATAATAGACTTGGATATGATGATTCCTTTTTCAACGGCTATAGATACTGTTTTGCCAATGAGTAGATTTAATAAGTCAGTATCCTTCAGACGAAGTTTACGAAATTTAGTTAATGAACTGGAATTAATGACGCTCTCTTCAGTTGTCATTTCTAAGAAATATTTAAAAGACAAATCAAAATGCGAACGTTCTACTACATCAACATCAGAGATACTATAGATTATCTTTAGAAGTAAATACTTAAACATGTGCACTGGGCTTTCTGCTGTGCGGCCGTTATTTATACAGTATTTATTTAGCAACTCATCATAAATGAATGAAAAGTCTATTAGTTCGTTTATTTTTCTTAGCAGATTATCCTTTGGAACGATTAAATCATATAATGAAGAATAGGGACTAAGCTGAATTTGTTACTATTGAATTAACATCTAAAAATACCTTATGATTACACTGAAAAGATAAAAAAAAGGAGTAGAAAACTTTTAGCTTCTACTCCTTTTAATTAACATTTTTTAGAAATACTTTTTCAGTGCCCTCGGTTAAACGAATGGTTTTTATAGTTAAAAGTAATTTAGTTACTGACCATAACCTGGATTCTGAGTAATAAGCTTATTTGCATCCATTTCTGCTATTGGAATAGGGAATACTAGCTCGTTTGCATTATAAGTTAATAATCTCGGTTCTCCTTTACTGTTTTGGCTGGCAATTGATTGTTTTGTTCTTTTAATATCGTGAATTAAAAATCCTTCCATTGCCAATTCTAGTTGGCGTTCGAGTAGAATATCATCTAAAGTTACTGTTGTTAAATTTTCTGCATTGGCTCTTGTTCGGATAATGTTGATATCGTCAAGAGGTGTATTTCCGATTGCTGTTCCCGCCTGAAAATTGGCTTCGGCTCTTATTAAATACATTTCAGCCAGACGAATGATGCCAACATCGGCAAATTGGTCGGTGTACTTTGAAGTTAGTATTCTTCCGTTTGCCGGATTTTCGTAATTAAAGTGTGCTCTATCATCATTAGGATCTGTGAATTTATCTAAATATGGGTCTCTAATAGAAAAATCACCACCGCGCCCTCCTTTATCTTCAGAGGCATAAAAGGTAACAACATCATTTACGCCAGTTTGTTTGGTGATTTGTATAGCAAATATGTCTTCAGTTTTATCGGTGTCATGATTAAAGGCGTCTGCATATTTAACAGATAGGCCATGACCACTATTCTCAATAACATCATGTGCGGCATCTCTAGCTGCCGAATAATTACCTTGCTGTAAGTACACTCGGGCCAATAGTGCTTTTGCGGAATACTTGTCGGCATAAAAATCGTTTTCTTCGGGAAGATTAGTATAGGCGAGATTTAAACCATCAATGATAACTTTATAGACTTCATCAACAGTGCTTCTTTCCTTAGAGAGGTCAACATTGAAATCATAAATAGCTTTTGATCGTATAACCACCCCTAATTGTGTATTGGCTTTGCCACTTTCGTAGGGTTTTGCAAAGAAACGAACCAGGTCAAAATACGCCAAAGATCTTAAAAAATTAGCTTCACCAATCATAGTGGCTCTTCTGTCGGGATCTTTTACTTTGTCGATGTTTTCGATAACCGTATTGGAAGCATTTATGATTTGATAATATCGGGCATAGGTTCCCTGAATAATTACATTATTGGCTAACATTAATTTGTTATACATCTGACTTAATTCCCCAAAAGTTCCTCTCCATCTGAAGTCCGTGGTAGCTGTGATACCAGTTACACCAAGTAAGTCACCATAAAGTAAAACTCTTCCACCATAAGCATTTCCGTTTGCGGCTAGTGCATAGGTTCCAGTCAGCACATTTGTTACTCCGGCCTCAGTGCTTAGGGTAAGAGTAGCATCTTCCCTTTGTTTAGGCTCGATTTCAAGATCATTTTCACAACTTGCAAAAAACAATGTGAAAGCTATAAGTATAATTAATTTATTTGATTTCATTTTGTAAGTTTTAAAAATTAATATTTACTCCTAAAGCCATAGTTCTTGCAGGAGGTGCTGAATAAAAGTCTTCTCCGATTCCCCCATCATCTCTTCTTGCTTCGGGATCAAATCCTTTGTAGTTCGTAAAAGTTAGCAAATTTACAGCTGTAAAATACAATCTCAGACTGCTCATTCCGGTATCCTTGATGGCTTGTTTAGGAAGCGTATACCCTAATGTAAGATTTCTTAAACGTACAAAATCTGATTTGTCTAAATAACGGGTTGATTCCTGTGTACCATTTTGTTTTTGAAATCTAGCCTGAGGTACATCCGTAATATCTCCGGGGTTTTGCCAACGATTTAACTGATCTGCTGTCTGATTATCATAATAATCGGCAGCTGTAGATTGATAAATACCCGCAGTGTTATAAATACTGGCTCCCCATTCTCCTTGAAAAGTAAAGGTAAAATCAAAACCTTTATAGATAATCGTATTGGTCATACCTGACATTAAAGTAGGGAAAGGATTCCCGACAATAACTCTCCTTGCTTGAGAATAGTCGCTTGTTAGATCTTTATTGAGCGTACCATCAGGATTTAGAGTGTTTTTGAAAAAAAGAGCATCTCCATTTTCTGAATTAACACCTGCATATTCCACTAGGAAAAAAGAAGAAATATATTCTCCAACTCTGTTAATAGTATAGGAGCCAACAGCAATAACATCGGCATTGTTATTAGGTAATGATCTTATTTTTGACTGGTTAGTTGTTAAATTAAAACTGGTATTCCATTTAAATTTTTCGTTATCAAAGTTTTTGGTATTCAGTGTAAATTCAAAACCATTACTTCTGATCTGCCCAATATTTTTGTTAACAGAAGCTGCTCCCGAACTTATCGGAAGTGGCGCTTCAAATAATAAACCATCAGTATCTTTTTGATAGTAGTCTACCTCAAGTGTAATCCTGTCCAGGAAACCTGCTTCAAAGCCAAAATCAATTTGGGTAGATTTTTCCCAGGTGAGATTATCATTACCCGCCTGATCAAAAGTTAAACCTGATTTTAAGTTATAAGGATTTGGTCGGTACAATTGGCGTGAAGCAAAATTGCCTATTTCAGCATTTCCTAATTTCCCCCAGCTTCCTTTTACTTTTAAGTAGGTTAAAACGGAATTGTCTTTCAGGAAACTTTCGTTAGAAATAATCCAACCCGCTGAAAGAGCCGGGAAATAACCAAATCGGTTGTTTTTTCCAAATCGGGAAGAACCGTCACGACGAATACTAGCTTTAAAAAGGTATTTATTATTAAATGCATAATTTAATCTTCCGAATTGAGAAACAAAAACATAATCCGTTTCACTACCATGGCCTTCATTTACTTCGGCACCTCCATCGATGGTATTAAAATCATCATTTGGGAAATAAATACTGTTTACATCCTGATATCTTCTGTGGTAATTATTATACTCCATACCGATAACAGCATTAAAACTGTGTTTTTCCGCGAAAGTTTTATCAAAAGTAAAGTAGTTACTCGAAATGTAATTTTCGGTGTTTACAGAAGAGGCAAAAACGGCTCCATCAGTAGCCATGAAAGGTGCATTTTTTCCTTGCCAGTAATCTTCCGTTTGAGATAAAAGATCATAAGAGAAATCAGAATTAAATTTTAAAGACGGTAAAAATTTATATTCTGCAAAAACTTTTCCGGTTAGTCTTCTCACAATGGTTTTCCAAAACGTATTGTCTTTGGCTAAAAGATAATTTGAATACTCTGTATTTGGATTGGCACTACCGTCTTCGAGTCGAGCAGGAGAGATAGGAGACTGTGCTACTGATTGTAATGGACTTGAAAAGGAATTATCGTCCTGAACTCTGTTGATTAACGATCTGGAGAAGCTTAAGTTCATACCCACGGTAAAATTGTCGAAAACTTTATGGGATAGATTTACTCTTGATGTTAATCTTTCTAAATCATTACTGTCAATAATCCCCACCGTATTATTGTAAGCCCCTGAAATGAAATATCTTGTTTTCTGATCGCCTCCCGAAAGTGAAAAATCTGCATCAGTAGTATAGCCGGTCTGAAAAGCAATATCCTGCCAATCTGTGTTTATTTGTCCGTTTCTCCAGTCTGTACCCTGAGATAAAAATTCTAATTCTTCTTCTACAGATTCCAGATCTTGCGCATTTCGTCCTGCCTCCTGTAGTAATTCTACATATTGTTTAGAATTCAGCCATTTTCTTTTATGTGTGGGTTCACTAACCCCTTGCGAAAGGTTGATGCTGAAAGTTCCTTTTCCTTCTTTCCCCTTTTTGGTGGTAATAATTACAACTCCATTGGCGCCACGAGCTCCATAGATAGCCGCAGACGAAGCATCTTTTAAAACATCTATAGACTCGATTTCATTGGTGCTCAAAGTAAGCAACGGGTTCGTTGGTGCACCATTGCTGGACTCATCATCGGTAATTAACGGAATACCGTCTAATACATACAAAGGTTGTGTTCCGGCACTGATACTGGCAGCTCCACGAACTCTGATGTTAATTCCTCCGTCGATTTTACCGTTTGTTTGCGTGATCTGTACACCGGCTAATTTACCTACCAATGCATTTTGTACGTTGGCGACAGGTACCTGCTGGATATCTTTTGCGGTAACTCTGGCAATATTATCTGTTAAATTCTTCTTAGATTGGGTTCCGTATCCTACAACTACAACTGCTTCAAGTTCATTTGAGGCATCCTGAAGGGTTATTTTCATTGATTTTGATGCTTCAATTTCTAACGTTTTCATTCCTACATAAGAAATGATAAGAGTTTGTCCTTCTTTTGCATTGATTGTAAATTCTCCATCAAAACCAGTTTGGGTAACCACTTTGGTTCCTTTTAAAACTACGTTTGCTCCGGGAATCGGTAATCCTGCTTTGTCAAAAATGTGTCCATTTATCTTAACTTCTTGAGCGAGTGTTGCTTGAATGAATAATGCAAATAACAGTGTCGCTAACCTTTTAAAACTTAAATCAATTCTCATGTGGTATTTTATTAAGATTAGTTATCTCAAATATCTTAAATATATGTTAATTAATAGCAATGTTTTATCAATAAAAATAACAAATAATCTAATTATTGTTTGATTTGTAACATTTGAATTGAAATAGTTGTTTTTTGATAAAATAAAGTAGTTTTATCAATTGATAATTGAATTATTTTCTTTTTAACTAAAAGATTAGTTTTTGTTTTGTGTTTAATCGAAAAATGTAAAATATTATAGGTTGTAGTTGAAATTTAAAAGGCGATTGTTTAACACAACCGCCTTTTGTTTATAATTGTTTAAAATATCAAAAAAAACAATTATTTTTTTAGTGCTGCACCACCGGGCATCAGCTCTGTTTTTAGTTTGAATTTGCTGTATTCGACAACTCCTGTCCGGTCAGCCCATTCAAAATAAGCTGCCGAAAGTTGGTTTACAATTCCCGCATTTTGTTGGGCAACATTAGTAGTCTCACCTCTGTCGGTTTCTATGTTGTAAAGTTCCCATTCGTAAGACGGATAGGTAGAAACCAGTTTCCATTTGCCGTCTCTTACGGCTCTGTTTCCTGCTCTTTCCCAGAACAATGGTGTGCCTCTATCGACCTGCGAAACATTATTAAATAAAACAGGTAACAAACTACTCCCAACCAAAGGATTTGTCGTCACACCATTATATGCTTTGGGATATTCAATTCCGGCCAGTTCGTAAAAAGTAGGAGCGAGGTCAATAATGTGTCCTGTTCCTTTATCGATTCTTCCGGCTTTTATTTTTGAAGGATACCAGGCAATAAAAGGAGAACTAAATCCACCTTCGTGCATGTTGTTTTTATATTGTTGTAATGGAGTATTAGACAAATAGGCCCAGTTTTGTTCCTGATAATCAAAAGAACCTGAAGTTCCAATTGGTCCATCGTTTCGGACTAAACCTCGTCCTAAAGGATTGTAAGTGTTGAAACCGCCTTGGGCTCCATTATCAGAAATGAAAATAATCAAAGTGTTTTTGTCTTTTTTCAACGCTTTAATCTTCTCCAGAACTTTGCCCACATTCTTATCCATATTGTCTACCATTGCGGCATATACTTCCATTTTGGCTTTCCAGAATTGTTTTTCGTCGTAAGTTAGTTTGTTCCATTCCGGAACTTCGGGATCTCTTGGTGCTACGGTCTGATCTGCGGGTAAAATACCGTTTTCTTTTAGTTTTTGAATTCTTCGGTCTCTTAACACATCCCAGCCTTCATCAAATTTGCCTCTGTATTTGGCAATATCAACGGGTTTTGCCTGCAAGGGCCAATGTGGAGCCGTAAACGCCAGATACAAAAAGAAAGGTTTGTTTTCTTTGTTTTGTTCGTCCAAGAAAGTAACCGCATTATTCCCAATCTCATCCGTAAAATAATAAGAATCATCTTTTGGATGTAATTCTTCGTTATTTCGAAGCAATTTCACCGGATAAGGTTTTTTTCCGAAAGGCAGCGGCTTGGTGTCAAAGTAGCTGGCAGCACCTTTTAAGATACCGTAAAATTTATCAAATCCTCTCTGGTTAGGCCATTGTGCCTGATCTTCAGAACCGACATGCCATTTTCCGGATAAGAGGGTACTGTAACCTCCGGAACGAAAAACCTCTCCAAGCGTGAGAGACTCTTTGTTTAAATACCCTTGATAGGCGGGCAATCCTAAATTCACATCAAAAAAACCTACACCGGCTTTGTGCTGGTATTGTCCTGTTAATAACGAAGCTCTGGTTGGCGCACAAATCGAGTTGTTGTAAAACTCACGCAGTCTTGTTCCTTCTTTTGCCAGTTTATCAAGATTTGGCGTTTTTATTTCCGAACCATAATTTCCCAGGTCAGAATACCCCATATCATCGACCATGATCAGGATTATATTGGGTTTTGAAGCTGCTGTTTTACTTTGCGCCTGAACTAAAACTACCGATAGAAACAATAGTGGTAGTAGGGTTGCTATTTTTTTCATGCTGTTTTTGTTTAAAATTGGAATCTAAATTTACTTATTGAAAAGCAAAAATGCAATTAGGAGTGTAATGATAATATTGAATAATTGTGCAATTAGAAAAGCGTACAGCGGTTTTTTACTGGTATTGCTTAATAAATCTTTGAAATTGGTCTCCAAACCGATGCTGGTAAAAGCCAAAGCAAACCAAATCCCTTGTAGATTTTTCAAACTGTCTTTTACCTCGTTTCGAATTTCCGGAGCAATCAGGAAGGAAAAAAGGAGGGAGGCACCAATAAAACCAATTACGAATTTTGGGAAACGTTGCCAAATTACGCCTAAAGTTGGTTTAGAAATTTCGGTATCAGATTGTGTATTGTCGTTATACGTCCAATAAACTGAAATGGCAAAAGCGGCTAATCCTAACAATACATTTTGCGAAAACTTTACAATCGTACTGATTTTTAAAGCAGTTTCGCCAACCAGTGTGCCGGAAGCGGCAACAGCCCCCGAAGTATCAATGCTTCCGCCTAACCAAGCTCCGGTTACTTCTTCCGGAAAGTCGAAATATTTGGCAATAATCGGCATAAAAATCATCATTGGTACGGCCGTTACCAGTACAATCGAGATGACATAGGACAGTTTTTTGGCATCTCCTTTTATTGCACCCGAAGTCGCAATGGCAGCAGAAACGCCACAAATAGAAACCGCACTCGAAATCATCAGGGCAAGTTCGTCATCTATTTTTAGTTTTTTGCAAAGCCAAAAAGCAAAGTACCAAACCGACAATACCACCAGTAATGCCTGAAATAATCCTAATGATCCCGCTTTAAGAATATCGGAAAAAATAACACTGGTGCCCAATAAAACCAAACCTATTTTCACAAAGACTTCTGTCGAAAGTGCGGCACGAAACCAGTCGGGAAGTTTGAAGAAATTACCAATGGACAAACCGAGAATCAGACTAAAAATAACGGCTTCTAAATTGAATCCTTTCAAAACAGAATTTCCGGCAATAATTAAAGCAATGACGGTCAGTAAATAGACTAAAGGAAAAACAATTAAGAAGTTTTTGACCGATTTCCCAACGAGAAAAACACCTATGGTTCCTATAGAAATGAAATATAAAAACTGCAATAGAAGAATTTGAAGATTGCCGGAATCAAAAACATCGTTTTGTAAATCGGTCAGATTCGACCATTTGAAAACGGGTACTGAAGGAAGAAAAATAAATAGGGAGATCCCAATTATTAAAAATCCTAAAATGACGACGGTCCAGTCTTCGTGAATTGTGAATTGTTTTGTTTTAACTGACATGTAAAGATTTTATTTGAAAATTGAAAACCAATAATAGGAGATGAGGTCGCTATAATGGTTTTCATTGAATACGGTTTAAACGGCTGTTCTAATTGAAATTGGGTTAGTTTAAATTGTTTGCCAAAGCCAAATCAACTTCCTTTTTCAAATCAGCAGAGCCTTCTTTTTTAAAGGTTATTTTCCCGTTTTTATATAAGATCAGAGTAGGGAAAACTTGTATTGTTTTTAAATCAGCAATTACCTTCGGGCTGTCTTCGAGTTCAATTTCTACAATTTTTAAATTTTCGCCATATTGGGCTTTCAGAGTTTCCAGAACCGGTTTGACTTTTTTGCAGGCACCGCAATATTTGGATCCGATATCAACTAAAACGAAATTATTCTCTGTAATGATTTGTTTATATTCGGCTAGAGATAATTTGCTTTTTGAATTGCTGTAAAAAGGTTTTCCAGCACCAATCCAACTGGCAATTCCACCTTCTAAACTATAGGCTTCCTTAAAGCCATTTTTTAGTAATTCGTCTGCAAGAGCCACACTTCTTCCGGCTCCGATGGAATAAATGAATACCGGTTTTGATGGATCTAAATGGGCCACATATTTGGCGTAATTTTCGGATTGAAGGTTTAAGTTGACGGCACCTTCGATATGATTTAAAGCAAATTCTTCCGGGCCTCTCGCATCTATTAGCTGTGGATTCTTTTGGCTTTTAATTTTAGAATAAAAAACGTCTAACGGAACGATTGTCTGACTCCGATTCTGAGAAAAACCAGCAATTGTAAGTAAAAATACAATTGCTGTTATACGGTGTTTTATTGTTTTATTTTTCATGGTCTTTTTTTAAGATTCAACATGCTCATAATAAGCAGGGCCCGCCGGTGCTGGGACATTAGAAGGAATATTAACATTGCTGTTGTGGCTCACTCTTTGTGTTAACGGAGCTGCGAAAACGCCATCGGACAAAGCACTTCCTTCTTTTTTAGATTTGAAAATAGGCCAAAGAAACTGGGCGTACCATTCTTCTTGTTTGTACGATTTCATTCCGTAAGACTTCGGAAATTTGCGAGTGATCAAACCTGTTCCGAAGATGATGTCCCAAAGAAAAAACATATTGCCAAAGTTGCCTTTAAAATGACCAACACCGTCTCCGCTTGTATCCGCATGATGTGCGTGATGTGTGGCGGGAGTCGAGATAAAACGTTCTAAAACCCAGGCAATCGGATGCAATATTCTGTATTTGTAAAAAGGTTTATCCCAGGCAATACTGGAATGTGCGCCCAATGTGATAAAACTTTTTATAACTGTAACAAACAAAGCCGGTAATCCTAAACCTAAAAACGTTAAGGTCGCGGTCAAATAAATTTGTGAAAAGAAAACGGTATAAATAAAATTCTGTCTTGATGCCATCGCCATTCCCATGTAGGGAGCCGAATGGTGTGTTCTGTGAAAACGCCATAAAAAAGGTACCTGATGATGCAAACGATGGTACCAGTATTGTGTTAAATCATCGGCTACGGCAATCAGGAAAAAGCCACCCCAAAACGGAACCCAGGAAAGCGTGTTTGCCAAATTGGGAATTAGAAAAGGCAAAGCGGTTAAACTGAAAAAGGCAATTACAGGAGGTAAAAGCAATTTTGGAGCTAAAAAACAAATGATGTCTACTTTGCGTTCTTGTCCTGTCCATTGATCGTCATACAGACCCGCAGCGAATTCGATAACGCCCAGAATGAGCATGAAAACGATTAGACCCCAACTGCGGATGTTGGCAAAGACCGGCTTTGCAAATTCTAAAAAGGAAGGCAGCGTAAGGTGTGATTCTGCTATGATACCATTGTTTAGTTTGAAATATAAATAAATGGCCACTACGGGCAAGCTGTATATAAAAAGACTGATTCCAAAGTCTCTTGCTAAGTTTTTTTGTGGATTGTGAATGACTCCCATGATTTTTTATTTTAAAAGTTGATTTACTAATGCTAAACCTCCAGCCAAAATGACCAGTGGTACTAAAAATACAATTGCCCCAACGACAATCTTTTTTCCAATAATTTCATAGTCTACTCTTTTCATACTGATTTAATTTTAAATGATTCAAATAGAATCAGGTCTTTTAGGTTTGTCAAAAAGACCTGAATTTTAGTTTAATGAATTAATGTGATCCTCCTGCGGGCTGGGTGGCTTTCTTAATAAGTTCTTGAATGTTTTTGTCTTTATCCGGTCCTGAATTGTGGATTCTTCTGCTGAAAACATCCTGCCAGTCAATTAGCGGATAAACATTGTTTTCTTTTGCCTGCTCATCAAACAGTTTTTTAAGTTCGGCCAATTTTTCAGGGTATTTTTTAGCAAGGTTGACACGCTCATTAAAATCTTCGTTTAAGTTGTACAATTCCCAAACATCGGTATCAAAATTGCTTTTTACAGGAGGTTCATTTTTGCCTAAGCTATTTTTTAAGGCAAAAGAATCCGGAAGATGAGCAGCGGCAGCTTTCCAACCGTCTTTGTAAATGGCTCTGTTTCCAAAAATATAGTAGTACTGTACTTTGTGTAAGGATTCTGCTTTCGGATCATTTAAAGAAGCATATAAAGAAGAACCTTGTATTTTATCCTGCTTGATTTCTTTGATATATTCCGGAGCTTTAACTCCAATAATATCTAATGTAGTCGGAAGTATATCAGTAACATGGCTGTATTGGTTTCTGATTCCACCTTTGTCTTTAATTCCTTTTGGATAGAAGATAATCAATGGATTACGGGTTCCTCCTTCGGATTGTGCATCTTGTTTCCAGTTTTTAAAAGGCACGTTTGTTGCCTGAGCCCAGCCTAATGGATAGTTGGTATTGAGCCCTTTTGCCGTACCAATTTCCCCGATATGATCTAAGTTGGCCTGAAGATTTTTTTCGTCAGAAACACCCTGAGCAAAAAGATTTTGATTGATGGTTCCTTGTAAAGTCCCTTCTTTACTGGCTCCGTTATCTCCAATGGAAACAATAATTAAGGTGTTGTCTAATTGATTGGTTTCTTTCAGGTGATTTACAACTCTTCCTATTTCGTGATCGGTGTACGTAAGATATCCGGCATAAACTTCCATGAATCGGGCGTATACTTTCTTTTCGTTCGGACTTAGTTTTTTCCAATCTGTAATAAGCGGATTGCGTTCCGGAAGTACAGCATTGGCAGGGACTACTCCTAATTTCTTCTGATTGGCTAATACTTTTTCGCGATAAGCATCCCAGCCTTCATCAAATTTACCTTTGTATTGATCGGTCCAAGATTCTGCAACCTGATGAGGTGCGTGAACGGCTCCGGGCGCATAGTACAAGAAAAATGGTTTTCCCGGAGCTGCTTTTTGTTGTTTGGTAATATAGCTGATGGCTTTATCTGTGATCTGATCCGTTAAATGTCTTCCGTCCGGAGTTACGTGTGCCTGATCTTCTACCAAATCCGGTTTATACTGATCGGTTTGGGAACCTAAGAAACCAAAAAAGTGATCAAATCCTTTACCGGTTGGCCATCTGTCAAACGGACCGGCATCTGTAGCCTCTTCGTCAGGAGTAACACCATATTTACCAACGGCAAAAGTGTTGTAGCCGTTAGCCTGTAAAATCTCGGCAATTGTTCCTTTGTCAGCAGGAATTCTTCCGTCCCAACCAGGGAAACCGGCAGACAAAACGGTGTGTGAAAATCCGCTAACATGTACTCTTCCTGAATTTCTTCCGGTTAATAAAGCAGCACGTGTCGGAGCACAAATTGCGGTGGTGTGAAAATTGGTGTATCGCAGACCATTGTTGGCCAGATTATCAAAAGTTGGTGTTTGTATTAGACCTCCAAAAGCACTTGCAGCTCCAAATCCAACGTCATCAAGTAAGATCCATACCACGTTTGGTGCTCCTTTTGGCGCCGTTACAGGCTCAGGCCAGTATTCTTTGGAGTCGACTAAAGTTTTTCCGATAGTTCCTTTAAATTCGGTGTCAGGATTTAATTGTGCAAATCCGAATTGTGCGGCTAGTAAAGCCGTAATCAAAAGTCCTTTTTGCGGACTTTTGATTGTACTGTTGTTTTTAACTTTTTTCATTGGTGTTGTTTATTTGGGTTAATTAATATCCTGTGTTTTGTGGTAATCCAACCGGGTCGATACTTCTTTCGCTTTGCGGAATTGGGTATAAATTGTTTCTCTCAGAAACCGAGTTTTTGGCAGTAACTTTTTTTACTTCGGTAACCAGAGTTCCCCAGCGTACTAAATCGTACCATCTTTGGCCTTCCTGAACGAATTCTTTTTTGCGTTCTTCCTGAAGAGCTGCTCTGAAAGTAGCTTGTGTTAATCCGGAATAATCGATCGTAGCATCAGGAGTGAATATTGGTTTTCCGTAAGCTCTTCTTTTTACCTGATTTAAATATTCGTAGGCTTCTGTTGTGGGGCCACTTTTTTCGTTAATTGCTTCTGCATAAGACAATAGGATATCAGCATAACGAATCAATGGAAAATTAATAGCCACATTACCGGGAGAAGCCAGATTGGTAAGGTCCAGGTACTTTTTGAAAATCGGTTTTGGAAAAGTATATAACGATCCTGTCGCCGGATTGAACAATTGTTTGGCATAACTCACATCTCTTCGGGTATCCTGAGGAGCATAGATGTCATAAAATAAGGCTACATCTGAAATAATATCTGCAGGTTCTGTTGCGGTAAATCCGGTAAAAGAAGTTCCTTGAAAGGTACTGCCGCTAGAACCGTTTCCTGCCTGATTAGGTTCAAATTGAACAGAGAAAATATGTTCTTTTCCATTTTTTTTGGCTTTGTTGAATACGTCTGCAAAATTTTCAAAAAGAGCATATCCGTATCCCCCGTTAATTACTTCCTGAGATTTTAAAATGGTTTTATCCCAGTCTTTTCGGGTAATGTATACTTTTACCAACAATGATTTTGCAGCTCCCGATGTAGCACGACCGGCATCATTTGCGGGATAAACTGCAGGCAAACTTTCCGCTGCTGTTAAATCAGAGATGATTTGAGCGTAAACTTCCTCTACTGTTGCTCTTTTTGATTTTAAACTTTCAACATTAATAGAAGTGGGTTCATGTAAAACAATTGGAACGCCTCCCCAAAGACGAACCGCTTGAAAATACAATAAGGCTCTTATGAATTTGGCTTCATTAATCAATCGGCTTTTGATTACTTCCGAGCCAGAAACTTTTGGAATATTGTCAATCGCTACGTTGGCTCTGTTGATTCCGGCATAAATCTGACGCCAAGCTACCTGAACACGATCTGTAGTAGCATCATGTGTCAAACTGCTCAGTGCTCTTACTTGCGGATTCGTTGCAGAAACTCCCGCAGCGGCATAATCAGAAGCCATGTCGGTAAGGAAATATAGATTTCTGCCAAATAAACTTTGTTCACCGGGATCATTATTTAAAGAAGCATAAACGGCTGTTACGCTTGCCACTGCATCATCTTGTGTTACAAAGTATTTATCTTCCGTAACAAATGAGATTGGTGTTAGCTCGAGATCGGTGCACGATACCAGCAGACTTGCACCTAATAGAATTGTGTATAGTATTTTTTTCATCGTTTTATTTTTTTACTTAGAAAGTTACGTTCAGACCGGAAATGAATGTTTTGGAATTTGGATAGGCGCCAAAGTCAATACCGGGATATAAATTGTTTTGCTCGTAGGAGCTTACTTCAGGGTCATAGCCTTTGTATTTGGTCCAGGTTATCAGGTTTTCTGCGGAAACATAAAATTTTACACTGTTGGCTCTTAATTTTTTAGCAACGCTTTTAGGTAAGGTGTAACCTAAAGTGATTAGTTTTAGTCGTAAAAAAGAAGCATCTTCAACATAACGTTCTGAAACTATTGCCAGAGGAGAACTCGATGCTCTTGGGATCTCATTACTCGGATTTGCTGGTGTCCAACGATCATTTAGGACTGTTGACGCATTCGTTCCAAGTGTAGAGATTTCCAGTTGTTGGTTCAGGGCATTAAAAACTTTTCCGCCATAAGAACCCTGAAAATTAACTTGCAAATCAAAATCCTTATACGATAGGGTGTTACTGATACTTCCCACAAATTTGGGTTGTGAGCTTCCAAGATCTCCTTTGTCCGCGGCTGAGATTATTCCGTCTCCGTTGGTATCTACATATTTTCGGTCTCCAACTTTGGTATTGGCCAGACTGTTTATTTTAGGTTGGGTATTGATTTCGTCCTGAGTCTGAAAAATACCGTTGGTTCTGTATCCCCAGAAAGTCCCCAGAGGTTTTCCGACTTTCACAATTACGGGTTGTTGCTGTAATAAAGAGCCATTTGGAACGATAGGGAAAAATTGAGTAACTCCGTTTCCTATTGCAACGACTTTGTTTTTATTGGCTGAAAACACAAAATTGGAGTTCCAGGAAAAGTTTTCGGTTTTTAAGTTCTCGGTGATCAAACCAATCTCGATACCTTTATTTTCAACCCCTCCAATGTTTTGAAGTACAGTTGCATATCCAGAAGTAAGCGGCACGGGTACATTGATCAGTAAATCATTGGTTTTTTTGTAATAAACATCAAAAACAAAATTTATTTTTCGGTCTAATAAGGACAGGTCTAAACCAATGTTATACTGATTTGTTTTTTCCCATTTCAAATCGGGATTGGCCAATCGGGTAGGGGCAAGTCCGGTGTTGATGGTGCCTCCAAAAGAATAATTTACTGACCCCATAGAAGCCAGAGAAAGATAATTTCCAATTTCCTGATTTCCTGTTGTTCCGGCGCTAAGTCTAAGTTTTGCTTCCGTAACTCCTTTTAAGTTTTTAGCGAAATCTTCTTCTGTAATATTCCACGAGAATCCTGCTGACGGGAAATACCCCCAAAGTGATTCCGAACCAAATCTGGATGATCCGTCGGCACGGGCGGACAAAGTAAAATTATAACGGTCTTTATAAGAATAATTGACTCTTGTTAACCATGATTTCAAAACACTTTCAAAAGCATCGCTATACGGTTTTGTCGGAACACCATCTTGCAGGGCATTATAGAGATTATGATCATTCACGAAAGTGTTGGCACCTGCTGTTACCACTTCACCTTTGGTATATTGCAGTGTGTATCCGGCCAAAGCTGAAAATTTGTGGTTCTCTCCAAAACGGGTATTGTAATTCAGTGTGTTTTCATTTAATACAGAACTTACCAGTCGGTTACCAACTGAAGCCAATCCTTTGGTAGAAGCTCCGGTTGTGGTGTAAGAAGGAGCGTAATAATTTTGTTTGGTATTGATCACATCACCACTTACCGAAACTTTAGCAATTAATTCTTTGGTAATTTTATATTCCCCAAACAAGCTGCTCAGAATTCTATTGATTTTGGTTTCATTAACCGTATTTTTCAAATCATTGATCGGATTGGAAATATATCCGTTTGTTGAGGTCGCGTAGGGGTTTTTGGTGACATTGTAACTTCCGTCAGGATTTTTGATCGGAACTACGGGAGCAATTAACAATGCACTAACCAGTGGACTTGGTTCTCGTCCTGAATTGGAGGAGCCGATTCCATTTGAGGATGAATTCGTGTAATTGATGTTCACTCCAAACTTAAAAACTTGAGAATAGTTTCTTTCGTAATTGGCTCTTAAGGAAATTCTTTTAAAATCTGTCCCGATTACAACACCTTGCTGATCAAAAAAACTTGCTGAAATAGCATATCTCGAACGGTCATCACCCCCTGAAAAAGTCAATTGATGGTTTTGAATTGGAGCTGCGGTTCTAAAAGCAGCAGATTGCCAGTCGTAATTTCCGGAAGTTTTAAAATCTTCAATTTGTGCGGCTGTAAAAGAAGGCGCCTGTCCGATACTGGCCTGAACATCATTACGCAAACTGGCCCATTGGGAAGCGTTCATCAGATTTAGTTTTTTAGATACGGATTGTACCCCAAAATAACCTTGATAAGAGATTCTGTCTACTCCTTTTGTACCCTTTTTTGTTGTAATAAGTATTACTCCATTAGCTCCTCTTGAACCGTAAATGGCGGTTGCAGAAGCGTCTTTTAGGACTTCAATAGATTCGATATCACCAGGATTAATCGTCGATAATACGTTAACTCCTGCTCCGGCCAGAGCGACTCCGGCTGTACCGTTACTATTGTCATTGTAAACCAGGATGCCATCGATGACGTATAGTGGTTCGTTACCGGCAGTGATAGAATTTCCACCCCTGATGCGTACGCTGGAAGAAGCACCCGGACGTCCGGAGCTTTGTGTTACCACTACACCCGGAACAGCTCCTCGCAATAAATTGTCTGCTGATGAGGTAACCTGAGCAAGATTGGCTTTTGGAATTGAGGCTACAGCACCTGTAATGTCTTTTCTTTTTTGAGAACCATATCCGACAACTACTAATTCGTCTAATTCCTGGCGCTCTTCTTTAAGGTTTATAATTACCGGATTTCCTTCGACAACTATTTCTGTTTTTTTATATCCGATGTAACTTACGATTAAAGTATATGGAAATTTTTGGCCGGTTTGAAAAAAGAATTTTCCTTCTGTATCTGTTATAACTCCGTGTGTTGTTCCCTTAATGGTTACAGAAGCTCCGATAATAGGTTGATTAGTAATGTCATCTACGACAGTTCCGTCTAACTTTGATTGTATGAGTGGTGTGGTGTTTTGGGCATTAATTCCTGCCGATAAAAGCAAGATAGAAAGCAATGAGTATATCTTTAATATTTTTTTCATTTCTTTGTATTGGTTTTAAGTAATTAACAAGGAGCCTTGAAAGTTGATTTTTCAACTTTCTGTTTGTTTCCTTTATTTCACGATAATGTTGTTCTTAAGCCTCGCCATTTCTGTTGCCGCAGAAATGGCTTTTTTTTTTAGTTACAGCAACAGCCTTGCATTTTTTTCATTTTAGTTTTTTTAGTTATTAATTTTTTTGGATTGTAGGTATCGTTTCAATAATCAGTTTAGTGCAAAGCAATGCAGCAAACAGATTTTTGTAATTTCAGTAAATATTTTTGTGATGATTTTTTTAAAGATTCGTTTTTTAAATCAGATTGATTTTTGTGATTAAAGAATAATCAGCGCGAACGAATTAATGGCGAAGTTTAGCAACAAAAGCACATATAACAAAAAATGTTAGATGTATATTTTTTAAGTAAAATGGAATACGAAATGCTTTCAGTTGTTTTCAAAATATAGTGCTTTTGGTTTTAAATATGATTTTAAACTCTACTAATTCTATAGACAAAGTTAATTTTAATATAATAATATCCAAAAAAAAGTTTAATTATTTTTTTTGAATGTTAAAATGAGGGTGGTTTTTTAGTTTGTTGAAGGTATTTAAAGTGTTGGTTTTTATAGGAGTGGAGTTTGTTTTTTCATTTTTTTAATGCGTGATATTATTTTTTAATGACAGCTTAAAATGTAGTATTTTGTACTTTGTTTTTCATTTTTTAATTCTTTAAATGATCTTAAAAAAAGACGAAAAACGGGAGGCAGGACGGAAGTATAGCTTAAAAAAATAACTTTACTTCCAAACTACATTCAATTTAAATGGTGATTTTGAATAAATTAGACTAATTTTATAGACATTAAAATACGACTGATTTTTTTACACGATCTATTGCAAAGGCATCTCTGTTTTTTAGCTGTATTTAGCATAGTATATATTTATAATAATGATAAAAGTTAATAAAGCTTTAACCGATGGGAACACAACCAGTTCAAAATCACCCCTGCAAAAAATTTCTGTAGCTAAGGCATTTGATTGTGTTTTGGGAGAAGCCCTATATGCACCGATTGCAATACCATCATTTAGATTGTCAACAGCAGAAGGCTATGCTTTTATTCGCAGTGAGAAACACCAATACGATCTGATTTGCGATGTGCCGATTGCGGATCGTCTTAGTTTAAATGTAAAAAATAATGAAGCCGTATTTGTTACGTTAGGCACTTTTATACCAAACAACGCAGATACAATTGTTACGGAAGAGTATGTTATGGCCAATGATAAATCGATTTTGATTACCATAATGCCGGAACAATTTGCTGGTGTTTCTTCTAAGTTGCAACCGATCGCTAAAGGGGATCTTGTTTTTGAATCGGATATTTTGATTACACAGGAGGTAATTGGTTTTTTGATTTCGTTAGGAATTACGGAGATCAATGTTCATCAAAAGTAAAAAATAAGTGTTTTTGAGTAACGTCTAACCTATAAATTCTTTGTTATGAAAGCGTTAACGGTATTTATTCTTTGTGGAGGAAAAAGCTCTGACCTGCAATCTGATAGGGGATTGGTTTTATTTCAGGGAAAACCTTTTATTGAGCATATCATTCAGGCGGTTTTACCTCTTACACAAAAAATAAAATTGGTTACTACTACGAGCGAATACGATTATTTAGCCTATAAAAAAATACCGGACATTATTACCGACAAAGGACCATTAGGAGGTATTTACACCGCATTGATGCATTCTAAAACCGAATTTAACCTGATCCTGAGTTGTGACATTCCATTGATTTCTACTGAATTATTATCGGAGTTAATTTCAAAACATACCGATGAAGCTGGAGTTACTGTTTTTGCATCTGCCAGTAAAATTCATTCGCTAATCGGAATTTATTCTAAAAAAATGCTGCCAATTATAAAAGAAGCAATCGATTCAGACCAATTGAAAGTGACGGATTTATTAGCAAAAATTCCGCATCAGGTGATTACGATTGAAGAAAGTGAAAACTTTCATCTCAGCAATAGTAGTTCGGCTGACGAATTAAACGACTTTAATATCAACATAAGTTAACTGAAATGCAAAAAGTAAAAACGCCAAAATTAACGGTTGTAGGAGCAGGTCCCGGTGATGTTGAATTGATTACATTGAAAGCAATAAAAGTTTTAGAAAGTGCTGATGTAGTCCTCTATGATGCCCTGGTCAACGAAGAATTGTTGCAGTATGCAAAAAATGCGGAAATTATTTTTGTTGGCAAACGCTCCGGTTGTCATGCCTATACACAAGATCAGATTAATGAATTGATTGTTGTAATGGCCAACCGTCATGGACATGTGGTACGTTTAAAAGGGGGTGATCCTTTTATTTTTGGAAGAGGAAGTGAAGAAATTGAATATGTAGAAAAATGGGGCTTAGAAACCGATATTGTTCCCGGAATTTCATCTGCTTTAGGAGTTCCTGCTTCGGCTGGAATCAGTTTAACACAACGTAGGATAGCAGATAGTTTTTGGGTGATTACCGGAACGACTTCGAATCATGAACTCTCTAAAGACATTCATTTGGCCTCAAAATCGGCGGCGACAGTAGTGATTTTAATGGGAATGCATAAATTAGAAGAAATCATTGCTATTTATAAAGAAAACAGAACAGATGATTTGCCCATCGCCATTATCCAAAACGGAACGAAAGCTACAGAACGAAAAGTAATAGGAACCGTAAGTTCAATAACACAATTGGTTGCTGCGCACGAAATTGCAGCACCGGCAATTATCGTGATTGGAGAAGTGGTTAAAAACAACTCCAAACTGATTTCTTATTTTAAAGAACATTTTGATGATGAGTTTATATTACAGAACTTGGATTTGGAGTAGGGAATCTTGTTAATTTGGTTTTTAACCGCAAGGTTCGCTAAGAGATAAAAGTTTTTGGCAATCTGAGTCTTTAAAATTACTTCAAAATAAGTTTAGTGCATATTCCATAAAACCTCTATTTACTTTGTGCAAATCTTAGCAAACATTTCCTTTACCATTAAAATAAAGTACAAGGTTCACAAAGATTTTCTTTTTCACGCAGATTTAGCATATTAGGCTGATCTATTTGCCTCTTAAAAAAATCTGCTAAATCTGCGTGAAAAAAAAATAGGTGTAAAATTAAAAATAAGCCATACTGTTATAATTAAACTTTGCGTTCCTTGCGTAAACCCTTTGCGTTCCTTGCGGTTAAAAAAAGTAAACACAAAGAAAACTAAGCTTAATTTTAAAAATCATAAAAAAGGGTTCAACTATTAAAAGTCAAACCCATTCGGTAGTATTATTTCTTTTTAGATTTTGATTTTTTTGCTTTCTTTTTAGCAATTTTTTTGGCTTTAACTTTTAGTTTCGCTTTTTTCGCTTTTTCTTTCTTTTTCGCTTTAGCTTTTTGTTTTGCCTTTTTAGCCTTTTCTTTCTTTTTGTCGTTTTTAGCTTTTTCTTTTTTCTTGGCTAGTTTCTTTTTGGCTTTCTCTTTTTCCTTGTCTTTCATCTTTTTCTTTTTATCTTTTGATTTATCCTTTTTAACTGTTTCTTCATTCTTTACAGTGACAGTCTTCTTGGATTTATTATCGTCTTCTGCACTTGTCAAAACTGTAGCTTTCACAACCACTTTAGGATTGATAATTTTTTCTGCCAAAGCTCTTGGTGTAGTAGTTTTGGTCGGTGATGTAGTCGCCGCTTTTTTTGCCAATGCTCTTGGAGTAGTGGTTTTGGTCGGTGATGTAGTTGCCGCTTTTTTTACCAAAGCTCTTGGAGTAGTAGTTTTAGTCGGTGATGTAGTAGCAGTTTTTTTTGCCAGAGCTCTTGGTACAGTAGTTTTAGCCGGTGGTGGAGTAGTGGTAGCGGGTTTCTTAGCTACCGGTTTTTTTGCAGCTGTTGTCGCAGAAGGAGTTTCTGCTTTCTTTACTTCTGTAACTGTTGGAGCATTATCTGTTTTAGGCAAATCAGTACTTTGTGCGATAGTTTCGTCTGTTTCTTTTTCCATATGGTATTTACTTTAATAGTTGAATCTTGTGAAATTACGACCGATAAAAAATTAACAATGTTTCTAAATCGTTAATTCTTAGTTAAGTAAATATAAGCAATAAAAATATACGCTAATGTTAAGTTTTATTTAAATGAAAGAAAAATAGGGTTATTTTAATATTCAAAACCCCAAAAATAGAAATGATAGAAGTGCTTTTGTAAGGAAAAGAAAAATTCCAATATTTTTAAATTTCAAATTCCAACTTTTTACGGATCAGGTGCAAAAGTTGAGGATTAAGTAAAAGTGTACTTAAACCATATAAGTGATGTAAGTTCATTTTACGCTACTTGCCGAAAAAAGAGCAAATTCAAAAGTTGTGGAAAAAATAAAAATTTCGTTAAGTCTCTGTTTAAATTTCATTAGAAAGAATTTTGAATCCGTTTTAATCCGTGTCTTCGTGATAACGAATCTGTTCAATCCGTGTCTGAATTTAAATTGTAACATGTGTGTATAACCATTCTGTAGAATTGGACGCGGATTATCCGGATTTGCAATAGAAAAACGCTGATAAAAACGGATTTTTTATAGTGAGAAAGCAATAGGATCGATTAAGACGGAGTGCTTTTATTTATTACTTCTTTTTGCCCACTCGCCAACTTTTGCACTTGATCCCTTTTTACGAGCTCTTGATTTCTTTTTAAACTTTGCGGCTTTGCGAGATTTAACTTCTCCCCAACTTTTGTACTTGATCCATAGGTAACCTTATGGCTGTAAATACTAAATTTATTGTACAGCCTTTGGGAAGCGTTGTTTAAAGGCTTCATTTAGATGAAAAATGCTAAAAAGAATGCTGTATTTACAACCCGAGCGAAGCTTTTATAAGTTCCAGATTAGCTGCGGTATAGTTTATTTTTAAAGCTTCCTGATGTCCTTTATCAGACATTTTATCCCAGGTTTTTTTGATGATATTTTTGAGTTTTTCCTCATCGTGTTTGTGCACAAAAGGATCAAGGTAGAATTCTAAAAATACAAGGCAAATGACATCTTCCAATAGTTGTGTTTCAAGATCTTTTTTAAGTAGTTTTTTTTCAATTAAAAAAGACACACGGTCAATAAAGGTACTTTCGTAACCTGCTTTTTCTAAGATTGCTGCCGTAGTTACAGCATGGAATTTTTTCAGTTCTTCTCTCCATCTTAAATAACCAACACGATCCATAGGATACGATTCCCGGGCAACCTTCCATCGGCAGATATGCTGTGCTTTTGAGGCAATTTGAACCTCTTCTGAAGCTTCAGGACAGAACTGCATCAGCCTTTTATACATGCGATCCGAATATAATAATTCTTTCGGATATTCGATGTTCTGATCGGTTTCAATGTTGGGATCTTGTGCGTTTTCAGCATCGATCCACTCGCTGGCTTTTTGGAAAGGTGTATTCATTTTAGTCATAGAAATAGACTTCAAATATAGGCAATTAATCTCTAAAGTAAAGGAATGCTTGAAAGTTACCGCCAGGAGATTTTGGTGAACTTGATAGCATTTAAAAACAATTCAAAAAAAACAAAAGCAGCTAAATGCCAATCACTTTCGCTTTTGATACGATCGAAACATGCCGGTAAAGTTCTTCAAAAAGAAAAAACTGCTATTTTGTAAAAAAAATCGCATAACGAATCACTGACAGAAAAAATAGTTGTATTTTTCCAAAATAATTCCAAAGACAAAATTTAGTTACCTATCTAGTGGTTAAACACTTTATGTAGGCAACTAAGTTTTGTCTTTTTTTTTATTCTCAGGTAGTAATGGAGTTTCGATTTCGGTTCGTCATAAAGAATAAAATGTAATGTTTAATCATTCAAATAATAATCAAACATGTGTAAAAAATCTAGTATAGTGGCATGGCTAGTTGTCTTAGTGTTCAATTTGTCCTATGCACAAACCAGTGAGATAAATAAAATTAGAAAAAAATATCAGGATTGGCTGACGGACGAAAATGTTGATTATACCAAAACAGAGGTAAATGAAAGGTACAATCGGTTTTTGAAAAACGGAATCGCCGCCAAAAATTTATCCTCTTATGATTTTGCCAATCCCGGCCCGGTATGGGATTTTACCAAAAGTAAAGACCAAAGTGCTTATCAGGTATTGGTTGAGCAAAAACTAATCCGTTTGGTATTTCTTTACCAGCTAAAAGGGGCAGTAAATATTCCTAATCCGGATTACCACAGTACTGCACTTAGAGAGATGATCTTATCTCTTTTTAGCTATATGAAAGCAAAAGGTATTAGCAGTACTACTGATTTTAATTATCGGACAGCTCCTGCAACTGAAGAAGTACTTATTAATAGTAGTATCTGTTTGCGCTCATCGGCATATGCTACTGCCATTTTTCTGATGAAAGAAGAGTTAGTTGCCGCCGGTGAGTTTGCTCATCACATGGGAGCACTGAACGCTCTTACCGCTTTTATAGCTCCCGACTATTTGGATTTTAAGTTTACCAATCCCGGATTCAATACAGATGTCATTCGTTCTTCTTTTCAACAGCGGCTTTGTTATGTACTTGCACAAGACGATTCTGATATAACAAAGCTTGCTAATATGGATTTTCTAAAAAGGTTTATTGACAATGCACTAAAAATCAGCAATGGATGGAACGATTGCATTAAACCTGATTTTATCACCTACCATCACAGAGGAGCCTACTCTAATACCTATGGATCAAATGCTTTACAACAGTCTTCTATTCTGAATATGATGCTGAAGAATACGGCCTATGAATTAAATACAGAAACGCAAAGTAATTTAAAAAATGCCATTCTAAACTATAGTAAATTTAGTAAGGATTTTGAAGTTCCTTCGGGGCTTGCCGGAAGATTCCCAACCAACACGACTGCAGTTAATGATTTGAGAGCAGCGATGGCCTTTTTATATGTAACAGATCCAATAACTAATTTGGATGCCGGAAAGGAGTTTGTTCGATTGTGGAATCTTTCTGCTACCGCCAATACTGCCTTGCTCAGACAAAGCGAATTGTCGATCACATTGGTTAATACGCTTGGCGGAGTGAGGGATATTTTACAAACTTTAAATTCCGGAATTACCCCTTCTTCAGAAATAACGGAAGGACAATTTAATTTTCCATATGCAGGTTTGAGTGTGCATAAATATAACGGTTATCAGGCAAGCGTAAAAGGAACAAGTAAGCACATTTGGCATTTCGAAAATTCAGCAACCGAAAATGTTTTCGGGCGGTATACTTCTGCCGGAGCTTTGGAATTATTAACCTCGGGAAATCCGGTAAGTCGCAGTTCAAATGGTTATGTAGAAAACGGTTGGGACTGGTCACATGTACCGGGAACTTCAGTCGCTTATCTTCCATTAAGTGTACTTGGAAACGGGATTTCGAGAGAAATGAACGGTAAGTCGTTTTTAACGCATGCTTCTTTGGATGATAATGGTGTTTTTGGAATGGATTATAAAGATATAAACTCTGCTGGAGGCATGACAGCTTTAAAATCTAATTTCTTTTTTAAAGACATAATACTTTGTCTGGGATCTGATATCAAAGACACAAATGGAACTTATCCCATTCATACCACTTTATTTCAAACAGCACTTGCAGATATCAACACTACGACTTATGTAAACAATATAACAGCTACAGGTATAAATTTCACACATACACAAACAGCCGGTTCTCTATGGGCTACTGACGCTGTGGGAAATGGATACGTACTACCTGAAAATTCAAACAATACTGCTGAGATAACGATTAACAGAACCACACAAAATTCACGAAATAATAGCAACACTTTGGATACCAATGGAAATTTTACCACGGCATTTATCAATCATGGTATTGCGCCTGTCGACGGAAAATTTCAATACGCCATCGTGATGCAGGGCGGTCCAACTAAAACAAAACAACTTGCGGATAATTTTTCGTCTTATTTTACGATTTACCAGCAGAACAATCAGGCGCATATTGCCGAATACAAACCGGATGCTATATTTGGTTATGTTATTTTTGATCCTGCCAGTATATTGAATTATGATGTAGTAGTTAGTGTAAACAAGCCGGCAATTGTAATGACTCAAACAATTGACAACGGAAAAAAATTAAAAGTAAGTCTTACCAATCCAAATTTAGGTTTATTAGGCGCAAATGAAACTTACAATTTGAGCCAGATTAGCAGTCAGAATTCAATTCTTAACAGCGTTCCGCAAGCCGATTTGGTTACGCTTACATTAGTAGGTAACTGGGATTTAGCATCCCCTTCAAATAAGGTTACTATCGCGGAAAATGGCGTTAATACTGATGTTACCTTTACCACAATCAACGGATTGACCATTCAAACGGAATTAGTACAAGGCACATTGGGAATTAATACTCCAAATAAGGAAACATCCAATGAATTTAAAGTAACTGTTACGCCCAACCCTTCAAAAACGGAATTTAAAGTACATCTAACAGGAGATTCTACAGACCCCGTTTTTGTAAATGTATATGATATTTTAGGAAGAAAGCTAAACACGCTAAAGTCTAACAATACACAAACTATAGTAATAGGTGCTAATCTGCTTCCAGGTGTATATCTTGCAGAAATAAGTCAAGGTAAGAATGTGAAAAAAGTTAAATTAATAAAACAGTAATTAATTCAAGTTGCTGGTTAGAAAAGTATAAAAGGAAGTATCAAAAATGAGGAACTAAATATGGAAGTCAAAAAAGGCGAAAATGCTATTTTTTGCTTGTAGAGTAGTGGCGGGTAAAATACCATTACTTCGCCACTACTTTCTAAAATCAATAGTATCAAGCTGAAAAATACAGCTACAGAAATTGATATCTATAAAAAAACAAACCCGGGTGAAATACAAACAGAGAAATAGTAGTTTTCTAATCTGTTTCTGAATATCTGTTTTTTTGCAATTAAACAGAACTGGGCTCACGACGGAATTATAGAAACAGACAAATAGATAATTGCTTAAAGAACAATGTTTTTCTTTATGAAATTTGTTATTAATTCTCTTCAATCTTACAGGACTAATTTTCCTGCTGCTTTTTTCCAATCAAGCCAAGATACGATCAATTGTTTTTTAAGTTGATTATGAAACAGTTCCAGATTTTGCAATTGAATCTCTTTGTCATTTAGTTCATAAAACGATATTTGATCAAACTTATACCGTTCTTGGTAGATCATCACAATCTCAGAAGTGAGTTTACTATTTTCACGCACTGTTTTTAGCTGTTCCAGGATATTAGTGTAAACAGTAACAGCATTTAAGGCATTGTATTTACTTTTATTCAGATTTTCTGTAATTTTATCATTATTCTGTTTTTGCTGAAACTTTAGCTGATCTATTCTTTTTGCCGTGTTCTCTCCGAATAAAACAGGTAACTTCAGTGACATGCCGATATAGCTATTTCCATACCAGCTATTTTGCTGAAAAGGATTCATGTTTTCTGTAAATTGATCGGCTCCTAAATAACCGTTAATCGTAATCAATGGACTATATTTCGTTCTTTCCAGTTTTTTTTTATTCTCCAATACTTGATTTTGTGTTTTTAAAATTTCAATTGGAGGCAATGCTTCAATTAGACTTTCATCCAGATCAGTACTACTTTCATCCATGTTGTATTTTTCTAATGTTACAGAAGAAGCAATAGAAGATTCGTGTCCAATAACATACAAGAAATATTGTTTTAAAACCAATATGTTATTTGCTGCATTGCGATATTTTTGAACGGCATTATTGTGCGTTACTTTAGCGTCGTTTACGGCAACTTTTAAAACTCTTTTGTTTTTGTATTTTTGGTTAATAGTCTCCAAGCTCAATGCTGTCCGGGCAGTATCACCAACAGCTTCATTTTCTTGTTCTTCAGCTACCAATATGTTTAAATATACTTTTGAGACTTCATAAGTCAGTTCCAGCTTTGCTTCTTTTTCATTTAAAGCGGCTAGTTTCTCCTGCAGTTTAGATTCAATTATTAATTTTGAAATTGAGATATCCAACAGAGGTTGTTGTAGCAAAACACCTGCGTTTTGAGAATAATTAGCGCCTAGTTTTATTGGAATCATGCCATCTGACGATACACGGGAATTAAAAGCTTCGGCCGGTAAAACACTTGTGGCAATAATTGGATTGTATTGATAATTATAATTCAAGGCTACTCTGGGCAAATATTTTGCATTTAATTCTTTTGTCTTTAATTGATTGATTTTATGTTCTGTTTCCAACGAAGCCAATAACTTTCTGTTCTTTTGTGCCGCTTCAATTGCTTTATCCAAGGTCCATGTCGGGTTTTGTGCATTCATTTTAAAAAAGCATAAGAACAGAAGACATCTTATAAAACAGATAGGCATTGAATTATTTTTCATTATAACAATTTTTTAACCCCTAAATACAGAGGCAGGTTCTACATTTTTTATTCTTCTAATAGCAAACACGGCCCCGAAGAGCGAAATAGAGAAGGTGATGGTTAGAATGGAGAAAAGTATTATTGGACTAAAATCTATCAATATTCCCGTTTGGTACATTCCGTTTTTAAAACCCAGTAAGAAAACAAGGGCAACCATAAATCCAACAACAGCAAATAAAGTGGCTTGTGTAAGGATCAATTTTCTAATGTATGAATCAGTAGCACCAATTGCTTTTAAAGTTCCATAATCCTTAATTCTGTCAAGTGCCGATGAATACATCGTTAAGCCAATGATAAAAAAACCTGCTATAATGGCAAATCCCACCAAAGATCCTGTACTGGCACCTAACCCTGTAGAAGCCAAAACACTCTTTATCGTTGATGAACTCAAGGACGACGTACGCCATGCTCTTACTCCGTAAATAGAACGATTGATTTCATCTACGATCTGATCTACATCTTCCCCTTTTTTTACATTTACCATTAATGCACTTATATCAGTCGAAGAAATACCGCTATAAAACCTTGCCCTGTCTATTGTAGTGTACATCAAATAACCGCCCCAACCTCTTATTCCTTTTGTTTGTAAAGTGATAACGGCTCTTTTTCCATTGATTTCAAAATAGGTTCCAACATTTGACGACCCTCCGAAATTACTTCGGTCAAAATAATCTGCAGACACACCCGCTTCCTGCAATAAATCCGGAAGTTTTCCTTGTATAATCTTGGTACTATCCGGACCTGCCTTAAAATAAGGGAATTCACTCCCTATAATATTTACAACAGCACTGGTTCCATCAGGAAATTTTGCCTTACCGTTTGTTACAACGATTGGAAATGCTTCTTTTACACCAGCCAAACTCTTGATCTCTTTCTCTTTTCGGACATCAATCAAACTAAGCTGATTGGCATCTGTCGTCTTATTATCAACAACCCAAATATCTGCGGTTGTATTTTTTACCAACACGCTCATTAATCCTGTCAAAAAATTAAATGTTCCAATTTGTTGTCCGATGAGGAAAGTACTGATTACTATTCCAACTACTACTCCTATGCTTTTTGTTTTATCGAAACGGATAAACTTCCAGGCTGTTTTGATACTAGATTTCATACTTAGCGTATTATTTGTTTCTATTAAAATATGGAACTCGTGTATCCATATTGATATTTACGACCAGACAGAAGTGGTACTCTTGCCATACTTGTTTGTGATTCGTAATTAATTGGATGTTTGAATAACACATTCAATTCGGGAATTAATTAGGTACTTCGTTTGGTTTTTCAATAGGATTTTTATTTCCCGGACTCTTCTGTCTTCCTGATCTCCTGCTTTTTCAGAAAAAATGGATTTACGTTTAAGTGCCGAAGAAGCAAAAATTACAATACCCGAGCCAATCGTTTTATTGGAGCCGATTTGGCGAATAATGGCTTTTTGACCTTTTTTAATCTTGTCAGCAAACAATTCATCAATTTCACACGTAGCAACCAATTTACTTTTCGGAATAAAATCTGCAAAAGACTGATTTGGTGATAATGCAGCTCCTACCGTTGCATTCATTGTCATAATTTGTCCATCGTCCAGCGCTTTTATCAAATACTGTTGCAACTCCTTGTTTGATACTTCCAGTTCTTGTTTAATTTCTTGAAGTTTTGAGTTTGCAATCAGAATCTTGCTTTGCAGTTGTTCTAAATTGGTTTGGAAAATTTTAGTTTCTGTTTCAAGATTATCGACGTTTTGTCTTGTTTCAGCACCTTTTTCTTGCAGGTTTTTCAAACGTTCCAATTCAATTTGTTTGTTAGCAACATTTATTTTGTGCTCTTTTAAATTCAATTGTGCCATGTTTATCTCAACTCTTTGTGTCTCCATACGACTTTTAATCTGCGCTTTTTTTGCATCCTGAACAGAATGCTCTAATTCGATAATTAAATCATCTTTGACAATGACATCATTTTCTTTTTTATGGATAGCCACAACAACACCACCAACTTCTGTTGCCAATGAAGATAATTTCTCATCCGGTTCAATGCGTCCGAGTCCTACAATAGCTGATGAAGCAATTTCCTGGGCAAAAGCTTTCTCATCGGGTTTTGCTCCTTCTTTTTTATTGCAGCTACAGAATAGTATGGCTATTAGATAAATTAAAGTATATTTCATTCTTTATATTTTGATTAATGATTCTTTATAAATGTTGTGTTTTCGGTCTCAGTTGCAATTCCGTTATCTACATAAATAATTCTGTCTGCGAACTCCCTAAGTCGCATGTCATGTGTAACTACAATTACACTTTTTCCGTTTTGAGCAAGTGCTTTTAATTCATTCATTACCAGACCGACACTTTTAACATCTAATGCAGCCGTTGGTTCATCGCAAAGCACAATTGGCGGATTGGTTACCAATGCTCGTGCAATAGAAACTCTTTGTTGCTGGCCTCCGCTTAGCATTTTGGGTAGGTTTTTCATTCGATCTTTCATGCCTACTAATTCAAGCGCTTTTTCTGCTTTTTTTCTGGCCTCAGTCTCACTCATATTCATAAGTTGCAACGGCATCATTACGTTTTCTAAAGAGTTAAGTGGCGCTAAGAGATTAAAACTTTGAAACACGAATCCAATTTTATTCAACCTCAAAGCCGATAATTCCTTAGCCGAAAGTGTATTTATGTGTTGACCATCTATAAAAACATCTCCTTTTGTTGGGTAAATAACACAGCCTAATAGCGATAATAGTGTAGTTTTTCCTGAACCGGACGGACCGATTATTAAGGTAAGTTCCCGGGTTTTAAACTGAATCGTTGTTGGTTTTAAAGCTGTAATCAAGGTGTCACCGGTTTGATACTCCTTGCAAGCACCTTTTACCTCTGCAATAACCTTTTTTTTAGAAGTGATCTCTTCCATAATTTTATGTCATGATTTAAGTTTGCTTAAGATAATTGTACTGTTGGAAATGCTTGTCATTTCATAAAAGACAGGCTTTTTTTAAGCTAAGATTTCAAATTCCTAATAAAGATTTATTTTAATTGTAGCGTCATTATTTAAAATATAAACAGCGCAATCTCGAAATGTTGGTGCCCCACCGTCCGGTAGAAAATTAGTACTGTTTCCGACAGGCTCTTTGGGCATTCCCAGCCAATTGCTGTTTAATTTTCCATTAGTATCCAAATCCTGAAAAACAGTAATGGCATAAGTCCCTCTTGGTAAATCGATTTGAAATTTCATAGTCTCCTGATTCACTTTTTGGACTTTGGTAAAGCAGGCTCTTTTAAGAAAATTTTCCTTTTTATCGTAGACATTCAGTACAACAGTCCCTTTTCCTTTTTGAACATTGTATACATCAACATTCGTTTTTACCTGTTGTGCATTTGTAAAGTACGATACTCCCAATAACAGGATACTTAGAATAGATTTTTTCATTTTCTCTTTTAATTTTATAGTTTTTAGTGTGATTCTATTTGCGTAATTATTTCCCAAAACGATAGCTCAGCATCATTTTTACATAGGGCATTTCTTTTGCTTTATAATTACTAATGGTGTCATTCTGAGCATTAAATAGTGTGTATTTGTTGGCAAAACCTAAACCTCCTTGCAATTGCAACCAAAAACCATCAAAAAGACGCTGATTAATTTGCAGACCGCCATGAATAGCCGAAAACTGAGCATAATCGATCTCTTCTCCTTGATAATTCTTGTAGTTTTGTAAATTGTGAAGTGTCCAGTCAATCGATCCTGCCAGACCAACTTGCGTATTATCGCCCAGATTTCTGAAAATATTGACTCTTGGCCAGTATATTTGAGCAAACCACTTACCATTATTGCTCTTATAATCCAGAGATATAGCGGGCGTTATTAAAAATTTGCCAAAAGCATACATGACATGAGGGCCAATCCCGATTTCTAGATTTGATTTTTCTCCAAACTTTCTTGAGACTCCAAAAATGCCATCGAATACCATATCATTCATCGAAAACGAGTTTTTAAAATCAGAAGCAATTGTGGGGATAAAAACGCCAAAAGCAGCCCATCTTTCTCCAAAAGGATGTCGTACAACTAGGGTAGGTTTGATTTCTTGTATTTTCGTGATGTAATTCGGACTAATTTCAATATTCCTATCAAATGTAAAGTCTAAAATCCGATAGTTAATTATCCCAAGAATTCGCGTTTTTCCAAGTTTAAAAGAAGGGATGGGCAACCAGAAATCGTAAGTAGTATAGTTGAATTTATTTCCATAGTACGGATCTACAGCCGACAAATTCTTAAAGCTACTTTTTCCATTTACAGTGATGCCAACCCCGGCGCCATCTGTTATTAATTGAGAATAAAATTTATTTGGAAGACAAATAAACAAGGTCAGTAAAACCAATGACAGTACTTTTTTCAAAATAACATTTATTAAATTTAAACACACAAGCTGTATCAGCTCTCTAAGATTTTCTTAAAGCAAAGGTGCAGTTAAAACAATAATTGTTACTAGGATTTAGTTTGCCGTTACTCGGACAAATCGTGCGTAAGCGAATTTCGGTACTGAGAAGGAGTTGTACCGGTTATTTTTTTGAAAAGTCGTCCAAAGTAAGAAGGATCCTCGTAATTCAATGCAAAAGCAATTTCTGAAATATCTTTAGTCAAATCTTGTAGAAGGATCTGGCTTTGCAGGATACTAACATTGTTAATCCATTCCTTTGGAGCTATTCCGGTGGTTTGCTTAATGCACCTATTGAGATAATTTACAGAGATTTTTAATTTATCGGCATAAAAGGTTACCGATTTATTCTCCGTATGATATTTATAAACCAGCTCTTTAAAGGAAAAAGTGATCTCATTACCACGGTGCACCGTTTTATTGAGTTCTTTATTTGAAAAAATAATTTTCTGGAAAGCTGCCTGCATGAGTGAATAACAAATTTCGATATTGGAATTTTCATCGCGAAATTCCTGACTTAACAAGCAAAACAAAGAATTAAGCCATACACTTGTTTCTTCAGGCAATTTAAGAACTGAATTAGTGGCAAAAATCTGTATCAACTCTTGTTTCGACAAAATATGATTGAGGACACTCTCTTCAAATAAAATAAAATGTCCCGTTATAATCTGGTCAATTTCTTTCATTGCGGTAATATGTCCTTGTTTGACAAACAAAACATCATTTTCAGTTATTGTTATCACCTCATTATCTACTTGCTGTTTTGCATTGCCTTTGGTAACATGTACAATAAAATTATAATCGGGTCTGAAAAGTGGGGTTGGAATCTGGAGGTACTCTGTTGTAGTATTTAAATCATAGATCTGCAAAGGAGTTTTTAAGAAATCAAAGTCCTGAGAAGCATCAGACATAAATTGTCTTGGGAATTCTTCTGATGAAATAATTTTAATATTCTTACCCATACCAAAAACTTAGCTGTTGAGCTACAAACTTAAGAAACGGTTCTGTTACATCTGTAGAATAAAGCCAATTAAAATTATTCGATTCGTAAATAGTAAAGATTTATTCTAAGCGGTTGCAAAACCTTATTTGGAAGAATTAATTCAACCTAAAATTACTCCAAGTGTCGTTCTTGGGAAAAGCTTTTTAATAGCACGGATTGTTGTTTTTATTCTTTTTCTCATTTTTAATTTTACTTCTGTAAAGTTTTCTGTATTAATCCCGTTTTTCTTAAATTTAACCAAATTAGACCTAAAAAAATCTTAAAAAAAAGATGCGACTGATTTTTGGCTCGATTTTTTCAAGTGTGAGGTCATAATAAAAATTAAATGATATGAAAAAAGTACTTTTACTATGTGTATTAATGTCCGTGATGTTAAGTTGTAAGTCGGTGGCGGTTAAAAATTCAAACACAAAAGAAACAACTTCTACAACAAGTTCCGAAGAAGAAGAGGGTTCTGTTTATTTTAAAGCTACTGGAAATGAACCATTTTGGGGATTGAAAATAGGAAAGGAGAAAATTGTCTTTACGTCGCTGATTGAAGGAATGGAAACCATCAGTTTTGACGCTGTAGAGCCGATCAGAGCTATGGATGCTAATGTGAAGATGTATAAAGTAAAAAACGGAAAAATTACGGCAACAATTACTACACAACAATTTGATTGCCAGGATTCAATGTCAGGAGAGGTTTCGCCTTACACCGTTAAGATTGAAATTAACGGTAAAACCTTAAACGGTTGTGGTAAATACATTACCGATTACCGTTTGTACGATATCTGGGTGTTAGAAGAGTTAAATGGTAAAAAAGTGACACTTTCAGACTTCCAAAAAGAACTGCCAAGAATTGAGATTAATTCAACTGAGAATAAATTTATGGGTTTTGGAGGTTGTAATTCTATAGGTGGAACTATCTTTTTTGAAAAAGGAGTATTGAGATTTTCTAACGTCGCTTCGACTTTGATGGCTTGCGCGCCGGGGAATAAAGAGGCTGAATTTGTGAAAGCATTACAAAGCACTAACACGTATTCGATTGGAGATCTTAGACTGAGACTTTCTAATCCTGACGGAACCTTGTTGGTTTTTAGAAAAGTAGATTAAATACGTTTTTTTTAATAAATATAAATTTTGCCATTCTGATTTTCGGGTTAGAATGGCAAAATTCGTTTTGGGTATAAAAGGAAGTGGGTAAATAGTATGCAGACTGTATAATTAAGGATCAAGTCCGAAAGCTATAGGGAAGTAAAAATCTCGCAGAGTCGCAAAATCGCAAAGTTTTAATGAAAAAACAGAAAAAAACTTTGCGGCTTGGCGTCTTTGCGAGATCGTCAAAGCGAGAAGTTGGAAAATTAGGTACTTATAAAGCTGTGGCGAAAAAGTATAAGATCTGTTACTTCTAACAAAAGAAATTTCTAAAAATTATTCCATAACTTTTTAACTTGATTCGAAATTACAGAACTACAAGATATTTGTCCCTCCACAACAATATGTCTTGACCCATAATTAATTTAAGTTGCTAGTTGTTTTAGGTTTGAAATTAGACCGCCTATACCTCATTTCTGAATTATAATAATGTAAGTTTCCAGTAAAAATTAAAATTTTTTCAAGGTATCAATTTGAATAGCCTCCTGCTTTAGCTGGAGGATTACAAGTAGTTCAAGATTTAATGGCTTTAGCCGAATTATGCTCTGGTTCTTTCGGCTAAAGCCAATGATTCACCTCTCAATCATATACCTCCAGCTGAAGCAGGAGGCAAATCAACCCTTTTGTGCTTTCGTCAAATAGGGGCAACTAATTATTTACTAGCAACTTGAATTACTTATTCTAGTTCTTTTGTTTTTTCTTCTTCATCGTCTTGGATAAAATCAAGCTCTAAAGCTCGTACCGTTTGTACCGCATTTCCGGCAATACCACGAATTGAGCCGTACATGCCTAAAGTATTGTGAACCACTTTTTCGATCTGCTTTTCGCGTTGTTTCCAAATACGTTGCATCGCTCTTTTCTCTGAATCTAGATCACTTTGCATTTGGGTAAAGCCTTCTACAATTCCTTCTACTTGTAAGCGAAATTCGTTGCTTGTTAGAAAATCATACAACATCGACATTTTGTCTCCTTTGTTTTCCTGTGCCTGAACAGCTTGACTAACTTGTATTAAAGATTGGCGTAAAACAGCACTTAAACCTTTAAATTCCTCGTAGGTGCAAATCCAGATTCCGTCACGCATGCCCATTCGATCCATTCCCGAAGGCATAACTTCCGTAACCAAAACCCCGATATTGGCTTTTTTGGTTCTAATGTCGTTTTTAAACTTCTCAATCCAAGCGGGCTGAAAGGCTTTGGTTCTTTTGCTTTCGTAATAAATAGAGCCACAATTTTGTAATTCGCGTGTGTTTACAATCTGCAAACAATCGGCTCCGTTAGCACCTTTTTTTACTTCGTCGATAGTGTCTAACGGGAAATTATTAGCCAGCCATTCTTCGATTGCCAGTTCCATAACCTCGCCTTGCAATTGCATAGAACCTTGTTCCTGCTTGCGTTTCATTTCTTCGATCAGCTTTTTTTGATCGTCGGATTGTTTTTGGTATTCTTTTATTTTTAATTCGTTTTTTTCTTCTTCCTGTTTTCTGATTTTATCTCTTTCTAAAAGCAAAGTGGCGTTAAGCTGTTTCTGTGCTTCGGCTTCGATTGCTTCTTTCATTTCGAGTTTTTCCCGTTGAAGTTTGGCAATTTCGCCTTCCATCTTATTAAGTTCACGGAGTTTTTCTGATTTCTCGGAAAGCTCTTTTTCCATGGCAAGCAAACGATCTTTGTTCTCCTCGTCGAGTTTGGTTTTTAGCTTTTCAGTGATTTCCTTTTCGGCCGTTTTTTTCTCGCGTTCCAGACGTTCTGCGAAAAGTTCATTTTCCTGCTTCTTTTTAGCCTCAAATTCTAATTTGGCTTTCTCGAATTGCTCGTTTTTAAGCTCCAATTCTTTGGTTTGAGCAGTGGCTTTTTGCTGATATTCTTTGCGAATACTGTCTTCTAACTGGTGTTTTAGAATGTCATTGACATCGATAGTTGTTCCGCAGTTTGGACACTGAATTGAAGATTGCTCGGCCATTTTTATTGATTTTATTGAGGTAATGTAATTTTCTGCTAAGGTATTTAAAAGTTAAGGCTTTTTTGCCACGAATTTCTCGAATTTGCACAAATTTTATAAAGGGAAAAATAGAGTTTCGGGTGGAATCTTATTTTAATTGGCGATCCGCTTGACGTAAATTTTAATTCGAGAAAATTCGAGAAATTCGTGGCAACTTTTTTTTAAAAAGTTCAGAAAAAACAACTGTTGGGTTTCGTAATTTCTAAAGTATCTTCTTTTAAAGCAAGTATCAAAGTGTTAGTTTTGTTTTAAGTGAGAAGTAAGATGTGAGAAGTAAGATGTGAGAAGTAAGATGTGAGAAGTAAGATGTGAGAAGTAATAAAGAGTAAAGAATAAAGAATAAAGAGTAAAGAATAAAGAATAAAGAATAAAGAATACATCCGCTTAATCTGCGAAAAAAAAAGCTATATAAACCTGAATACTAAAAAACGATGATGAATAAATCAACCACAGCAGAAATTAGAGAACGTTTTGATAATGATGTCGAACGATTTTCCAATTTAGACACGGGACAAGTCGCAACAATCGATGCTACAATCTCTTTAGAATTAATTACGGAAGCTTCAAAACGAATTGTTCCCAACGCCAAAAATGTTTTGGATATTGGTTGTGGAGCAGGAAATTATACCTTAATGATGCTTTCTAAAATCCCAAATCTGAATGCAACTTTAGTCGATTTAAGTCAACCGATGCTGGATAAAGCTTTAGAAAGAGTATCAAAAGAAACGAACGGTAAAGTCGAAATTTTGCATGGGGATATCCGTGAAGTGGCTTTACCGGAAGAACAATTTGATATTATTTTGGCCGGAGCAGTTCTGCACCATTTGCGTGATGATCAGGACTGGGAAACAACATTTTCGAAATTATTCAGGCTATTGAAACCGGGTGGTTGTTTGATGATCTCGGATCTGATTACACAAGATACCGCTTTGTTAAACGAATATACCTGGGAACGTTACGGTGATTATCTGGAAGGAATAGGAGGAGCCGAATACCGTCAAAAGGTTTTAGATTATGTAGAAAAAGAAGATTCTCCAAGGTCAATGAATTATCAATTGGATTTGATGAAAGAAGTTGGCTTTAGCAAAGTAGAAATTTTGCACAAGAATATGTGTTTCGGTGCTTTTGGAGGAATTAAGTAATATGTTTGTTTTTTAAGATAAGCTACTGTAAAAGGTAGCTTTTTTTATGATTTTAGTTTTTAAAATTCAATAAATAAGTTAAAACTAGGTAATATACAATTGTTTTGCAATAACATAATATCTATTAAATGCATTTCAATTAAATATTTTTATGAAAAAAAATATCAAGTAAAAGAGATTAAAAAACGAAGTCATTTTGAAGCTTATTTTTTAATCGATTTTATGATAGTACTGTATGTGAAAGTACAACTAACCTAAAAAAAAACTATTATTTTGAAAAAAAACTACTTTTTTGCTGCAGTTTTTCTGTGTCAGTTCCTCATTTCCTTTGGGCAGAATCCAATAGGATGCGGAACCAAATTATCCCAACAGGAAGAAGCTGCTTTTCTAAAATCTTTATCAAAAATTAAAACATGGAAAAAATCGAACACCCGGAAAACCGTTGCTACACCTTATATTATTCCGGTGGTGTTTCATATTCTTGCAGACGGAACTAACATCAATAATGTTTTTACCAAAGAGCAAATGAAGTGCAGAATTGATGATGCATTGCTTACGGTAAACAAAGATTTCAATGGTCTGTTTCCGGAATACGCTACGACCGATCCTCGTTTTGATGCAATCAAAAGCAAATTAAATATTCAGTTTGTTCTGGCTACCGTTGATCCGGAAGGAAATCCTTTGGAAATTCCCGGCTTGGACTGGCATCCAGAAGCACATGTAGTAGATGGCTACGATGCTAAAATTTATGATTACATCTGGTACGGTAAAAACAGTAAGTATTATTTGGATGTTTTGGTTGTTGATGAGCCCAATACCGGACAGGGATCTGTTGGTTCGGGACACGCCTTTTTGCCTATTCAGGATGCGATCCCTCGTGTTGCTTACAATCACAGATATATTGGGAGTACATGTGGCTCAAATGCGAGTGCGACTTTTGCAAAGGTAATGACGCACGAGTTTGGTCATTATTTTGGATTAAAACATACTTTTCAGGATGATTGTGATGCCGTTAATGATGGAATGGCCGACACGCCACCAACGAAAGTGGCCGAAGGTTGTGCCCGAAATGTATTAAATAGCTGTGGCGTTTACCCCAATGCCGAAAACCATATGGATTACAATACAGATTGCCAGAATATGTATACCAGAGACCAGACCAATGCCATGACGTATTGGTTAGATGACAAAACTGTGGCTAAATATCCACGTGGTTTGTTGTGGCAGGAAAGTAATCTTAGCTCGGTTGGAGTTATTGAAACGGCACCAATCGCTAATTTCAATAGCAATACAACGGCTATTTGTTCAGGAAAAACAATCGCGTTTAAAGATCGTTCTTTGGGATTACCAACTTCGAGAGTATGGACTTTTGAAGGTGGTATCCCTGCAACCTCTACAGATTTAAATCCGGTTGTTCAATACCATACAGCAGGAAAATTCGAAGTGACCTTGCAGGTAACGAATGCTCTTGGAATGAATACCAAACAAGTGCTGAATTATATTGAGGTAGATCAAAAATCGGGTGCGAATTTAGTCGAAAATTTCACTAGTGTTTTTCCTCCTTTAGGTTGGGAAATTACAAATCCGGACAATGGTTTAGCTTGGGAAAAACGAAAAGATGTAGGGTACAATGATAGTTCGTGTATGATTATGAACAATGCAGATAATGCAGTAGTAGGAGCTTTGGACTATATCAGATTGCCTTATCTTAATTTTACAGCCGGACAAAACAGTCAGTTATTTTTTGATTTGGCTTATACCAAATTTGATGATGCAAGTCCTGATGTTTTAAAAGTAGAAGTTTCAACAGATTGCGGACTTACTTGGAATGAGGTGTATTCGAAAACACATACGCTTTTAGAAACCACGCAGGTTCCTACTGCTTTGGCGAATAATTGGGTACCGACTTCTGACGCTAATTGGCGAAAAGAAATTGTAGATCTTAGTGCCTATCAGGGGAATAGTAATGTTTCTATTCGTTTTGTAAATGTGTCGGGTTACGGCACAAGGATTTGGATAGACAATGTAAATGTTGCTATTATTCAAACGGCTACTCCGGTTTCTGATTTTGCTTCCAATGTCAGAGGGACGCGTTGTACTAGTGTTGCAGCTCCTTTTTTAGATGTTTCAACCGGAAATCCAACGTCATGGGAATGGTCTTTTCCGGGGGGTACGCCTGCGAGCTCTATCGAAAAAAATCCGATTGTGACTTACAATTCACCGGGTTCGTATGGAGTGACACTTTCAACCAAAAATGGAAACGGTACAGGAACAACAGTAACTAAAAATAATTTTATAACGGTTGTAGATCCTGACAGAATTTCTTTTACTGAAGGTTTTGAAAATTCTTTTCCACCCGCAGAATGGGAAATTAGTAATCCCGATCATAAATTGACTTGGGAAAAACGAGCCAATGTTGGACATAATTCTTCCTCTTGTATGGTAATGAACAATGCGGACAATGCGAAAGTGGGTGAGATCGATGAGATTATCCTGAAACCTGCTGATTTATCTGTTGGCATAACTGATTTTTCCTTTGATGTTGCCTATGCTAAATTTGATGCAGCAAGTCCGGATGTTCTTGAAATTCTGGCTTCAAAAGATTGCGGTCTTACATGGGAAAGCGTTTATGTAAAAACACATACTGAACTGGAAACCTTTGTCAGCGCAGATCCCAATAATTGGGTTCCGGTTTCAGATTCGGATTGGAGAACAGAAAGGGTATTATTGTCGAATTTTAAAGGGGTAGCGAACGTTTTGTTCAAGTTTAAAAGTACTTCGGGATACGGTTCAAGAATATGGATTGATAATGTGAAATTCACTTTTGACAGTAAAGAAACACCCTTTTCTGAATTTGTAGTGGAGAGTCAAAAACAGTGTAGCGATTTACCAATAGCCTTTAGAGACAATTCAACAGGAGAGCCTACTTCATGGTCCTGGTCGTTTCCGGGTGGTACGCCGGCGACTTCTACAAGTAAAACGCCTGCTATAGTTTATGATAATCCGGGAACTTATACGGTAACTTTGACTGCTTCTAATTCGTACGGGGCAGGATCGGTTATGGCAAAAACGGATGTAGTTATAATTAATGGCAAAAACAGTCTTCCTTTTTCAGAAAATTTCGAAGCAAGTTTTCCTATTCAGGATTGGGAAATCATTAATCCCGACAAAGACGTTATTACATGGGAAAAACGTTCGGATGCCGGCAAAGGAGATTTGTCTTGTCTGGTGATCAACAATGCTGATAATCCAACTGGTTTGATAGACGAGTTGATTCTTAAAGCAATGGATTTTTCTTCTTCTGCAACTCCGTTTTTATCCTTTGATCTGGCTTATACGCAGTACTTAAATGCTTTTGATCCTGCACCTGCACCGGATAAAATAGATATCGAAGTATCTTCGGATTGTGGGGTAACCTGGACGAATGTGTATGCTAAAAATCAATTGCAGTTGCAAACCGTTTCGCCACCAATTCAGGACGATCCTGCAACAACGGCTGCAAATGAAACCAACGATTGGATTGCAACCAAAGATTCGGATTGGAGAACAGAAAAAATTGATTTAAGTATAGTGAAAAATCAAAAGAGTGTGTTGGTAAAAATCAAAAACACTTCAGGTTATGGAACCAGAATTTGGTTTGATAATTTAAAAATAAATAACGGATCTAATTTAGCAGTAACAAAACCAAAAGGAGCGAACAATTTGTCAGGAGTACAGGTATATCCTAATCCATCCAGCAATGTTTTTCATGTGATCACACCGGTTTCAGCAGATAATTATACCGTGACAGTTCATGATATTGGCGGAAGAATGATTTACAAAGAAACCTTCTCCGGAGAGAATACTACTGATAAAGCCATTAATTTGTCGGGAAAAACAAAAGGAGTATATTTTCTTAATGTAACTTCTTCAACAAAAAAAGGATATACGCAGAAGATCATTAAACAATAGATTTGAATTTTATAGAAGAAGGCTGTCTCAGGACGGCCTTTTTTATGTTTGTCTAATAGGTTGGGACTATTGATTCTATGGCTACTTATTGATCTATAAGATAAACCTACAAGGTTTTGAAAACCTTGCAGGAGTAATGTTCTTTACTATTTTATAAAAGCTGTGCCGTCTTGTAAACCTGAACCGGGGAGGCTAATAAGGATTCACTTTTAGCAATAAAATCCAACAGATAAGATTGATTGTTGTGTAAATCAAGTCCGGCTTGGTCTTTCCATTCTTCCCAAATAATAAACACATTTTCAGCGGTATGCAGGTCATAACGAATACAAGCCGCTTCTTTTCTGGTTTCGGTGACCAGATGGATAATTCTACTTTGAATTTCTGTTAGGTGCTCTTTTTTACTCTTTATGATAGCTGTAATCGAGATCATGGTTATAAAGTTTTGAAAGTTTCTTCTAAATGGTTGGTATAGTCTTGTTTAAAGATAGTAATATTTTCTGGTGTTGCACCTTTTTCAACATCATGAAAGTGAAAACTGTCTATTTTTTCCATTCCGGCAAACGTATTCATTTTGTGAAAACCAAACATTACACCATCATCAACAGAGGTTTCTTCGAAGAATTCTCCCGGTAATGTAAAAGCTGTTTTTGGAGCATTCCAGCTCGTGGTCAACATGTATTTACGACCGTGTAAAAGTCCGCCCGTTCCATAATTAATGTCCGGATTTACGCGACTTCTCCCGTCACTTTTATAGATTCCGTTGTTATGCCCCTGAGTAAAAACATCGTCAATGTATTTTTTAAAAAGATTAGGTAATTGAAACCACCAGATTGGGGTGTGATAAATAATTAAATCTGCCCAAACGAATTTTTCTACTTCATGCTGCAGGTTAATTTCGTCTTCGATATGAGTTGTTTTTATTTCGTAATTATTATTTTGGGAAAGGTATTCAATGGTCCAATCCTGAACAGTTTGATTGAATTTTCCGCCTGAATGTGCAAATTTTTGCCCGCCGTTTATTATAAATATTTTTTTCATAGTGTGAATGTTCTTAGTGAATCTGTGGTGTAGTTTTTAATACAGGCTTGTTTTTTATGTGAAACTAATCCTGTGTTTCTACGTATGGTGTAATTTTGTGTTTGTTGTTATTTTATTTTTGAAATGGCCTGATTGATAAAATCCAATTCCAAAGCAGTAAGATCGAAATCCATTGCTTTTGCGTTTGAAATCGCCTGTTCTGCATTTCTTGCTCCGGCCAGAACAATAGCAATTCCTTTTTGTAAAGTGGTCCAACGTAAAACCAATTGCGCTAAATTGACTTCTTTTGCGTGTGCTAATGAACTCAATTCTTCGATTAAGGTTTTGACTTGCTGAAGATCAAACTGACCAAAATAACCATTTCTGTGATCGTTTTCTTTTAGTTTGGCGTCGGTAAAATATTTCCCGGTCAATAAACCTCTTTCCATTGGACTGTAGGCGATGATTCCGATATTTTCTGCAACGGTAAGCGGAATTAAATCGGCTTCTATTTTGCGATTCAGCATGCTGTACGAAACCTGATTTGAAGCTAACGAAATTGTTTTCTGAGCTTCTTTCAGTTGTGAAACATCGTAATTGCAAACTCCGGCAGCTCTTATTTTTCCTTGTTTGATTAACAAGTCCATGGCTTCCATTGTTTCCTGAATTGGAGTAGTGGAGTCCTGCCAATGGATCTGCAGTAAATCAATATAATCGGTTTTTAGTCTTTTTAGACTTTCTTCGACTTCTTTGATTATATTTTCTTTGGAGGCGAATTTGTAAACCGGTAGTTTTTTTCCATTGTCATCTGCATCAAAGAAAAAATCTCCTTTACCTTTATTGCTTCCGTCCCATACCAGTCCAAATTTGGTTAACAATTGCACTTTTGATCGGTTTTGTGATTGTAGTGCTTCACCAATCATTTCTTCGCTTAAACCAAATCCGTAGAAAGGAGCAGTGTCTATTGTGGTCACTCCATTGTCGATGGAAGCATGGATAGAATCGATTGAATCTTTCTTTTCATTTCCGCCCCACATGTTGCCTCCAATGGCAAATGCACCATAAGTTATTGCTGATAATTCGAGTTCAGTATTGCCTAGTTTTCTATATTCCATAATCGTGGTATTTTGTGCTTTAAAAATTATTAGGCAAAATTATACTGTTTTTTCGACTTATAATTTGTATATATTTGTGTTTTTTAGGTATATTTGCAAACTGAATTAAATTTACTGTACAATGAAAAAAGAAAATTTATACGAACCATTTACTGTTTCATTTGAAACGCTGGACGAATATCCGGATGTTGGGGACCGTCATAATTTTTTTGAATTGGTGTATGTTTTAGATGGAACCGGCTCGCAATGCATTAACAAAACTATTTTTGAATATGATGGTGGACATTTGTTTCTGTTGACACCTGAGGACTGTCATAATTTTACGATTAAGACGACAACAAAGTTTTTCTTTTTGAGATTCAACGATATTTATTTAAAGAATTCGAGTTTACAGAGCGAGAACATTCAGCGATTGGAATATATTCTTCAAAACGCCAATCATCAGCCGGGTTGTATTTTAAAAAACGAGTCAGATGCGTGTTTGGTAAAAGTAATGATAGAAGCGATTTGCAGAGAACATCAGGATAAAGACGTTTACAATCAGGAGTTGATTCAGCAATTGATAAATACGCTGATTATTATTGTAGCGAGAAATATTGCCAAATACCTTCCCGAGCAGGTAAATATTGGTTGTGAAGCCAAAGCAATGGATATCCTGCAATATATTCAGAATAACATTTATTATCCCGAGAAAATAAAAGCCGAGTCAATCAGTGCGCATTTCGGAATTTCAAATACCTATTTAGGCCGTTATTTCAAAAAACATGCTAACGAAACGATGCAGCAATACATCAGCAATTATAAAACGAAATTGATTGAACACCGCTTGCAGTTCAGTGAAAAACGAATCAATGAAATCGCCTATGAATTTGGTTTTACAGATGAAAGCCATTTTAATAAATTCTTCAAAAAACATAGAGGAAATAGCCCTTCGGAATACAGAAAAACGATTCGTATCAGTGCTTAAAGAAGTTTTTGATCCCAGATTTAAGAAAGAGTTGTTAGTTTAGAAACATAAGAATTAGGGAGTTTTTTTTGACACGAATTACACGAATTTACACTAATTTTTTTGTGTGTTCTTGAAATTGGCTAAATCATTTTAATCCTTTAATCAATGGTAAAAAATCGCTGCCAAGAATTTTAAAGACTATTTCGTGAAAATTAGTGTAATTCGTGTCCAGATTTCCCCTGTATTGTTGTTGATTAGGATGATTCGCTTTAACCATCAGTAAAAATCACCCGCAAAAAGCGTAAGATTAATTCGTGAAAATTAGTGTAATTCGTGTTGGTTTTTTCTTTGTATTGCTATTGAATAAATTAAATCTAATCTATGGCAAAAAAATTACTTGCTTTTAAATCGGGAATCAAAAGCCATTCTGGTAGTGCTTAAAACTTTGATTTTTAGTGTGTCGCTATGATTAGGGTTTATTAAGTAGTTATACTCCATAGGTACAATACTGCTAGGTACTTTTAAAACTGCAGCTTCATCATAATTTATAAAATCATCCCCTATGATTTGGGTTACCGAAATAGGAGGTTTAGAGTCCCAGTTCACAGGTAAGTCTTCTATGTGTACTTCTTGAATTGTAATTTCGTCCGGTATTTCGATTTCTACATAAAAACGATCAGTAGGTAAGTCCTCGCTTAAATCTAAATGAACAGAGACTTCGAGTGTTGCTAAAGCCCTGCTTTCGGCAGTATAAACCATTTTTGTGTTTAGACTGTTCCAGCGATACCCTTCGCACATTGAGGCTCCGATTCCTTTTAAAGTTGCGTCCAGGTATTTTTCCCGCTCAATTCTGAATACTACCATCAGGCTAAATTTCCAAATTCTAATCGGTTTAGGCTGAATTTCACCTCGTTAATTCCGGTTACGGTATCGAGCATGTTTTCAGGAACATTTCCGCCAATGGACAGGTTGGGTTTTTTTAGCCAACGTTGAAATTTCTCCTCTTCGTTGTTGAAAACCTCGAGGCCGTAATCTATTAATTCGTTTATCAGAATGACTAATTCGCTATCTCTGCTGTCCAGAAGAAGGTGTTCGCTTTTCTTTTTATTGTAAGTAGTTTGAGGAATTCCCACAATCGTCAAAACCGATTTTACGGGATTGTTTAATCTTCTGCTGATGACTTCAATTGAATCATACGGAATGCCGGATCTTATAACAGCAACGCGCTCAAGTTTGTTGCTCCAGCTGTATTCTTTACCGTCAGAGTTTAAAGTAGATCTTTTTATTGAGATTACTTTTCCCGAGGCATTTTGAATACTTCTTTTAGTATCGAAAGGTTCTGTTTTTTGCTTTACATTTTTCATGGCGCAACTAATTTGCTGTAAATATACAACAATTTTGTTGTTCTTGCGATTATGATTGTTGTAAAATGTTGTTTGTCAATTGTGAAAAGAGTAAATTGGTTTTTGATTGGCCTATAGTTTACCCGAATATTTCTTAATTTTTACTCGTGTAAAGGATGGAGTATGGGGCTAATTTTCACATAAAATAGAGGTCTTTTTACCACATATTTTAAGAGAGTGCGTTTGTGACTTTGACAAAGAGTTGCTAACGTTTGTGGGATGTTAGTGAAATAAAATAGCACGCAGATTTTGCGGATTTTGCGGATTTTCGCTGAAGACAATAAAAAAAGCAGTTTGAGTATAGCAAACAGGCTAAGTGAATCTGCGTAAAAACAAAAGGATTAAAATAATTAAAAAATCTGAGGAAATCCTTTTAATCAGTGGCAAAAAGAATGTGGTAATTGGTGAAATTCGTGGCAAAAGAAAAAATTATATAATCTTCTTAATGACCCTAAGTTTATGCGTGTGTTTGTTGGTTTCCGGATTGTAAATCCCTAAATGGTCTAAGCGATCAATACGTACTTTTCCACTGGCGTGAATGATGTAATTGTTCTCCATAATGATGCCTACATGAGTGATATTTCCCTCATCATTATCGAAAAATGCCAGATCACCGACTTCACTTTCTTCAATAAAACTCAAAGGTTCGCCATCAAGAGCTTGTTGTGAAGCATCGCGATGTATTTTGTATCCATTAAGTTTGTATACCATTTGTGTAAATCCCGAGCAATCAATGCCAAACGGAGTTTTTCCACCCCAAAGATAAGGAGCGTTGAGGTACATAAAAGCAGTACTTATTAAAGCGCTTTTGGGTTTTATACCACTTGTTTTGGTGCCTTCAAAATCAAAATTACTCGTATTGATTTCACTGTTATTCAAAAAAGACAAAGATGCCCCAAGCGGAATTGGTAGCAATAAATTGGTATCGGGAGTAGTAATATAATCAATCAGATCGGCATTTAGAATAATGGCTTCATTACTTAATTGATTGAAATTAGCTTCAGAAATAACCTGATACTGTTTTGAATCGACCCAGCCTTCGTAGTCATCAAATTGAATTCTTATTCGGGCCCATTGATTTTGACGTTCTAATATTTCGAGGTGCTCACCAAATAAAAGTTGTGTGACGATTTCACTTCTGTCACTTGGTTCAGATCGAACGGGTACTATAGCTAGATTGCAAATTCCGAACATTTAAGGTCTTTTATAAGTTGAAAATTAGGAGTTATTTTGGTTGCAAATAACTCCTAATGTAATATGTTTTTAAGCTCTTTCGATAACAATAGCCGAAGCACCACCACCACCGTTGCAAATTGCTGCAGCTCCGGTTTTAGCGTTATTTTGTTCTAAGACATTCAATAAAGTTACAATAATTCGGGCTCCTGAACAACCTAGTGGATGTCCTAATGAAACAGCACCACCATTTACGTTTACTTTATCGTTATCAAGTCCAAGGATTTGTGAGTTGGCTAAACCAACAACAGCAAAAGCTTCATTGAATTCGAAATAATCAACATCGCCAATTGCGATTCCAGCTTTGTCTAACGCCTTCGGTAATGCTTTTGCAGGGCTTGTAGTGAACCATTTTGGCTCCTGAGCCGCATCTGCATATCCTTTTATGAAAGCAAGTGGTTTTAATCCAAGTGCGATTGCTTTTTCTTCCGACATTAAAACTAATGCAGCAGCTCCGTCATTGATCGTTGAAGCATTGGCAGCAGTAACAGTTCCGTCTTTAGTAAAAACAGCGCTTAGAGAAGGTATTTTGTCCAATTTTACATTGGTATATTCTTCGTCCTTAGAAATGATAACCGGTTCTCCGCGTCTTTGTGGTACTTCTACGGGCACAATTTCAGCATCAAATTTTCCGGCATCCCAGGCTTTTGCACTTCTTTCGTAAGATTGAATGGCATAATTGTCCTGATCTTCACGTGTGATTTTGTATTCTGATGCACATAAGTCAGCGCAAACTCCCATTGCGTTGTTATCGTAAGCATCAGTCAAACCATCTTTTTGCATTCCGTCCAGCATTGTGGCAGGACCAAATTTGTTTCCGTTACGCATTTGCACGTAATGTGGAATCAAACTCATGTTTTCCATTCCTCCGGCAACTACGATTTCGGCATCACCACAAGCAATTGCCTGAGCAGCGAACATAACGGCCTTCATTCCCGAAGCACAAACTTTGTTTATAGTTGTACAAGCAACGTTTTCAGATAAACCGGCAAAAAGTGCAGCCTGACGTGCTGGCGCTTGTCCAACTCCGGCTTGTACTACATTGCCCATGAAAACTTCATCAACTAATTTTGGGTCCAGGTTAATTTTTTGAAGAGCTCCTTTTATAGCGGCAGCCCCTAGTTTTGGTGCGGGTACGGTCGATAAACCTCCCATGAAACTTCCGATAGGTGTTCTAACGGCAGAAACGATAACAACTCTTTTGTTCATTTTCTGTGTGATATTAGTTAATCAAGCAAATTTAATCTTTATTTATACAAATTCAAATTTTGAGTGAATTGGATTGAATTTTAAATTTAAGATGAAATTTTTGTTAATTCTATTCATTTGATTGTTAAGTGTTTTGAAAAAAAGATCGAAAAAAAACAAAAAAAAGCGTCGAAATACTTGTGAGATATCTAATGTTGTCATACCTTTGCCACCGCAAAACAGGACACGTTTCCTTGAGCTTGGAGAGGTGCCAGAGCGGTAATGGAGCAGATTGCTAATCTGTCGACGGGTAACCGTCGCCAGGGTTCGAGTCCCTGTCTCTCCGCTTAAATTTTGCCTCGGGGTGTAGCGTAGCCCGGTTATCGCGCCTGCTTTGGGAGCAGGAGGCCGCAGGTTCGAATCCTGCCACCCCGACTACAATTAGATAATGGACGCATAGCTCAGCTGGATAGAGCACCTGCCTTCTAAGCAGGCGGTCGAAGGTTCGAATCCTTCTGCGTTCACATTCAAAACCACTCGACAGAGTGGTTTTTTTGTTAATATCGTTGCAGATCAAGCAACTTCCTTCTAAACAGAAGGTTAGAAAATTGAAATTATGGACGCATAGCTCAGCTGGATAGAGCACCTGCCTTCTAAGCAGGCGGTCGAAGGTTCGAATCCTTCTGCGTTCACTTAAGGAGACAGTTATGCAATAGTTGTCTCCTTTTTTACGTACATAAAATCTTATTTATCAGGTATTTATAGTCTGATATTTTACGGTTCGATTTTTTTCATGGGGAATCCTTAGTCTGTTTGAAATAAACAGTCTAAAAGCAGCTTTATTAGAGATTTAATCGGAGCTGAACAATGGTTCGAAGTCCCGTTAAGGATATAGTGTTTTTTTCTCTCTTGGTTTATCGTAATTTTTTGATACTAAATATAGTAATTCCAAAATAATTTTAGCTTCCTTCTCATTTACCTGAATGCCGTTCTTGGAAAGAATAATAACGGCGTTTTCTACTGAAACATTCTTCTCAATGAAATTCATTTTTTTTATTGGTTTTTCGGTTACTTTTTTTTGATAGTATTTTTAAAAATGCTTGATTTAAATCTAAAGAAAGAGTTCCTGTTTTAAAATCAATATCAGTCGGTGGAATAAGATTTACAAGATGTCTTTTATCTGAGGCATCAAATTCAGAAAATCTTTGAAAGATTTCTACTAACGCTTTCTCTTCTATTTGATTTTTTTTATCAATGGCTTTTAATTTAGCAGCAATATCAATTACTTCCTTTTTAAGATTTTGGGTGCTGACTTGATTCTCTTTTTTTAATTCATTGTAATCATCAATTTTTAATATTCCGGCTATAAATAATTTTCTGCCTCGGGAAAGAGTTAATTCCTCGTCATTTATTTTCCTTTCTAATCCTTTTTGAGCGTATAGATAGCTTGCTTTTTGTGTCTTTATATTTTGGTCTTCCAAAATGTTCTTAAATAATTCAATTGTATTATTTGAGAGTATCAACTGTTGAAGCTTGTTTTGATAACAATCATTAAGAAAACTTGCATCTATTCTTGTTCTGCAGCCATCACGGCAATGATAATATGGATATTTTTTTGATCTTCCTTTTGAAATACTTCCGACAAGTTTTCGATTACAAACAGGACAGGTTAAAGAACCTCTAAGGAAAAATAATGATTGTAAATCATCTCTTTTAGCAGTAGTTTTTCTTTTTGTATTAATAATAGACTGAACCTGGTGAAACAAAGACTCAGTTATCAATGGCTCGTGTAATCCTTTTATCATTTGCTTTTCACTAGAATTTAGTTTGACTGGTATAAGCCCACAATAAACTGGATTATGCAAAATCCTGAAAAAGTGTGATCTTGAACATAGTAATCCTTTATTATTAGCTATCTTCCTGATTTCGGATATTTTATGATCGTTCTGTGCAACATGATAAAAAGCCCATTTTATAATTTCGGCTTCAGGCTCTTTAGGAGCGATAGCTTTTTTACCATTCATTAATGTTAAATTGATAAATCCTAATGGCGCTTTACCAAGATATCTCCCCGTCAACTTAGCTCGTTGCATGCCATTTGCCGTGTTTTGAGCTCTCCGAGTATTTTCTGCTTCTGGGACTGCTAAATATACAGCCAGCATAACTGTACTTTCCGGAACAGACAAATCAATTGGCTGGTCAATAGCCTTTGCTGTTGTTTTATATTTCCGAAGCTTGCCAATCATTTCGTAAGCATATTCAACATTACGGCTGAATCTATCCCATTTGATAAATAATATGTTTTTATCTTCTCCTGATGACTTCTTTTTAATTTCTGAAAATAATTGGTTCCATTCCGGTCTATTGAAATTCTTTGCGGAGAAATCTTCTCGATAAATTCCTTTGACTTTGATATTAAAGTATTTACAATACTTTAATAATCTTTCCTCCTGCTCCGGCAAGGAGTAGCCTTTTCTTTTTTGTTCGTCAGTACTTACTCTGACATATAAATAAGCAGTTTCCATAACAAAAATTATTATAATTTATTTTAAATACTTCTAAAAGGGGTGTCTTCATACCTCAATTACTTACATAAATTTACGAAAGAAATAATCTTTTAGATAAATCAACAGGGGAGTATTAATTATTAAGAAACAGGTATAAATACTTGGTGGTTGATTTTTGTCAATTGATATATTTGAGAGATTATGGTTTTCCATAAAAAAGATTCATACTAAAGAATGATATTTGAATTATCTTATATGTAATAATGAAAATGTATATTGATTAAAAGTAAAATATGAAGATTCTACATACCGCAGATTGGCATATTGGCCAATTGTTTCACGAATATGACCGCACTTACGAACATCAACAGTTTTTAAGCTGGCTAATTGCTACCTTACAAACAGAAGAAATTGATGTTTTACTTGTCAGTGGAGATATTTTTGATATTTCAAATCCATCTGCCTCATCAATAAAAATGTTTTATTCTTTTCTAAAGAATGCGACTAAAATAAATCCTGATATACAAATAGTAATTACAGCAGGTAATCACGATTCGGCATCTCGTTTAGAGGCTCCAAAACCCTTATTGGAATCATCTAATGTACATATTATAGGCGTAGTTGAAAAAGATGTAGATGGTAATATAGATTACGAAAAGCTGCTTTTACCTATTTATGATGATTCTAAAAAGGTAAAAGTATGGTGTCTTGCGATTCCCTTTTTGCGCATGGGTGACTATCCAACATTATTAAATTGTGCAAATCCTTACACTGAAGGCGTAACTGCATTATATAAAGAGGCATTTGAGTATGTTAATTTAAAAAAGCAAGATGGACAAACCATAATTGCTATGGGGCATTTGCATACACATCACGCAGAAGTAAGTGATTTAGACAAAACAGAAAGACTGATTATGGGAGGTGTAGAATGTATTCCAGCTAGTGCATTTCATCAAGATATAAAATATGTAGCACTTGGTCATATTCATAAAGCACAGAGAATAGGTGGACAAGATCATATTAGATATTCGGGAAGCCCATTACCAATGTCTTTTTCTGAACTAAATTATAAACATCAGGTTATTGTTTTTAAACTAGACAAGGAAATTAGCGAATTAAAATCGATAGAAATTCCGTTATCTGTTCCACTTCAAAGAATTCCACAAACTGCTCAGCCGTTGCATGAAGTCATAGGATTATTAGAGAATTTATCAGAACTGGATGACATAAAAGAACCTTTTCCATATCTGGAAGTTCGTATATTACTGGAAGGGCCTGAACCTGCTTTACGACACAAAATAGAAACCGCACTAATGGGTAAAAAAGTAAGGTTAGCCAAAATTGATGTGAAATATCCAGCATCAACGCAGCAAGTATCTGAATTTATTACGCCAGAAAAATTGAATGAATTACAGCCTATAGATATATTTGGTAAGGTGTACCAACACCGCTACAACAGTGAAATCCCAGATATGATCCTGCAACTTTTTCAGCAAGTGACGCAGGAAATTAACCAAACGGCCGAATAACATGAAAATATTAGCTATACGCATAAAAAATCTAGCCTCTTTAGAAGGTAATACAGAGATCGATTTTACAGCCGAACCATTGTGTTCTGCAGGAATTTTTGCTATCACTGGAGCTACGGGAGCAGGTAAATCAACTATATTAGATGCAATATGTCTTGCTTTATATGGAAAAACACCCCGCTACCTTCAGGCAAAAGAAATAGGGATTGAAATTCATGATGTCCAAGGAAGTAAATTGAACCAAAGTGATGTTCGGGGTATTTTAAGAGACGGAACTTCTGAAGGATTTGCCGAAGTAGATTTTAGAGGTATTGATGAGCAAAATTATCGGGCTATTTGGAGTGTAAGACGTGCTCGAAATAAGGTCGAGGGTAGTATGCAATCAGATTCTATAACATTGACAAATATCAGCTCGAATACTGTCATTCCAGGTAAAAAACAAGAGATCTTGAATGAGATTGCACGTTTGGTAGGTTTAAATTTTGAACAATTTACCAGATCGGTATTGCTGGCACAAGGTGATTTTACCGCTTTTATGAAAGCTAATAAAGATGAAAAATCTTCTTTACTCGAAAAACTCACAGGAACCCATATCTATTCTGAAATTTCAAAAAAAATATTTGAAAAATTCAGAGTAGAAGAACAGCAACTTCGGGATCTTAATTTGCGAAAAGAGGGTGTTATTATTCTAACTGACGAAGAACAAAAGAGTTTAGTGGAGGAACAAAGCATTTTGGAGATTCAAATTAAACGTTTAGAAAAAGATATAGAAATTCTGGCAACAGAAATTGTATGGCAGGAACAGCTTTTTCAGTTACAAACCAATTATCAGAATGCTCGAACTACATTACAAACTGCAAATGAAGAAAAAATAAATACTTTTCCACGCAGACAAAAATTGCTTGTTACTGAGGCGATTCAACAAACTAGGAGCTGGGTAGATGCCTTGAAACACTCACAAAATCAACATGAAGCAAAAACAGCTAACTTAATTACTTTAAAGGAGACTATAAAATCACTTGAAGAAAAAAAAGAAAAGTTGAATGATGAGATTTTAGCTTCGGGCACTGCATTGACTGCAAATAATAAAACTTTGAATGATGCGCTGCCAATTTTAGAACAAGCCAAAAAACTGGATACGATAATTGCTGAAAAAAGTGAACAACTGCAAAAAGCAAAACAAGATGTAGATGATGCTACAGCAGCTATAAATCAACATCAAAAGGTTCTCACGGATAAACAAACTGAGTTTTCTGGGGTTTCTGCTCATATTAATGTCATAACGGATTGGAAGAATGAAAATAAGGAGGGTAGACCAATTGCTGAAAATAAAGAAATTATTTTGTCCAAATTGCAAGATGCTCAAAAGCTATTGGAAATTTTTCAATCTTCGACTACAGTACTGAATCAATTGCAAGATCACATCAAGATAGATGAAACTAAAAAAAATGAAGTCGAATCTAATTTGGAAAAAAAAGCTTTCGAATGGGAAAATTTGACCAAAATCTATGCTGTTAAAGCAAAAGAATTGCTGTTAATTCCTATTGAAACTATACAGTTGGATAAGATTGCGATAGATAATACTGTTGAAAATACTATAAAAGCACAAGCTCATTGGTCATTGTTTTATGGTGCTTTAACATACTTAGATATTTTAAAAAATAAACAAATTAAAGATCGGTCTGATTATCCGATAAATCAGCAGACCTTAGAACAACTTTCACAACAATTAATAGTAGAAAATGCGGAAAAAGAAACCGCATCTCAAATATTGCAGCAAGCTATTCTGGCATCCGCCGAAAATATAGAATCGCTTAGAAATGGATTGATTGATGATGAACCTTGTCCAGTATGTGGTAGTAAAACTCACCCTTATACTGAACATAATCCGCATCTGGAAAATGTATTGAAGGTGTTAACAGATACTTATGATGAAAAAGAGCGTATTTACTTAAACAGTTTCAGAAAACATAATGCTTTGGAACAAGCATTTCAAATCTTGCATCAAACTATTCAGAATCAAGAAGAAGAGATTAAGATAAAACTGTCAGACCTGGAAAAGAACAAGCAGATCTGGGAGCAATTTGATATTGCTAAAGATACCCTAACACTTTCTGATGAAAAAAAGGCTCAATGGATAGAGGGAAAATTACAAGAACTTAAAACAAAACAGACTGATTTACTTTCAAAAATACAAGTTCATGCCAGCCAAAAGCAACAACTGGAGGTAGATAAAAATAAAAACGATGCTTTAAAAGAAATTGTTGAAACACTTGGTAATGAAGTTAAAGATCTGAATAGCAAATTATTAATTTATCAGGAAAAACTAAGCAGCAAAACTAGAGAACGTGACAAAGCAATTTCCGATCTTGTTTTAGTAGAAGAGTTACTTTCACCATACTTCACAAGCTCAGACTGGATGGATAAATGGAAAGCTACACCAATTAATTTTACTAATGATATTGTGGGTTTTTCACAAACCTGGAAACAATACATAGAAGAACTGGAGCAATACATTGGTCAAAAAAGTGTGCTTGAAGCGACTTTGAAAGAACTGGAAAGCCAATCTCAAAATCTTACAGCAGAGCTTACTAAAAAGACCGTAACGTATACGACACAGTATCAAATCTATCAGGTTATTACTAAAGATCGTGCTAATATTTTTGGTGGAAGACCTGCAGAGCAATTGGAATTAGAGTTGAAACAATCTGTAGAAAAGGCACAACAAAAGCTCGATCAGTTTAAAGAAATCCTGCAACAGCTGAGTATTGATTTAACAAAAGCCAATACCCAAAAAGAAGAATTAGAAAATACGATAAATACATTGCAGATTGATGCAACAGCAACAGCACAAAAAATAGAAAACTGGCTTAGTGATTACAATCACAAGAACGATCAATTGCTAAGTACAGAAACACTTTATGAGCTGCTAGCACTACAAAACAGTTGGATAGAAGCCGAACGCAATGCATTGCAATTCATTGAGGAAGAAGTAACGAAAGCAACTTCTATCCTCGATGAAAGGAAACAATTACTAGATGTTCATCAACAAACGGCATTATCAGAGCGCTCATTAGATGAATTGAATGAGTTGATTGCTATTAAAAAACCTGAGGCTGAACAACAAAAGCAGAGAAAGGGCGAGATTGGTTTTAAATTACAACAAGATGAAACCAACAAAGCCCAGATAAGCGCTTTACTCACAAACATTGGGAAACAAGCTGATATAACAGAAAACTGGAGTAAATTAAACGAAATTATAGGTTCTGCTGATGGTAAAAAATTTCGACAGATCGCGCAAGAATATACACTTGACGTTCTGCTTGGCTATGCCAATATTCATTTGCAGGAACTCACGAGCAGATACAAAATTGAACGTATTCCGGCTACACTTGGCTTACAGGTAGTGGATCAGGATATGGGAGATGAAGTTCGTACGGTCTATTCGCTTTCTGGAGGAGAATCTTTCTTGGTATCACTTGCTCTTGCGTTAGGTCTCGCTTCGTTATCCTCAAGCCGTATGAAAGTAGAATCTCTATTTATCGATGAAGGTTTTGGTTCATTAGATCCTACTACGCTCAATATCGCGATGGATGCTCTAGAACGATTACACAATCAAGGGCGTAAGGTTGGCGTGATCTCCCATGTTCAGGAAATGACGGAAAGAATTCCTGTACAGATCAAGGTGAGTAAGCAGCAGAGTGGGAAGAGTATAGTTGAAGTAGGTGGTAATTAAAAGTAAAAAGATAAAAAAAATGAAAATAAGTGCTCTAAAAATTAAAGGATTTAGGTCATTTGGACCGGAAGAAGTAATTATTCCAATTGATGAAAAACTAGTCGGTTTCATTGGTCTCAATAGTGCAGGTAAGACTACCTCTCTTGAAGCATTGAGAAAGTTATTTGGACAATCTTTAATAGACAAGGAAATTTTTCGTCAAGATTTTCATGTAGGCAAAGAAGAAAAACTAGATGAAATTACAGAAAGAACATTATCAATTGAAGTCAGAATAGATTTTGATGAAGAAGAAAAAGATGGAATTCCACATTTTTTCAGTGATATGGTAGTAGATGAAGAAGATGGCAATCCCTATCTTCGTTTACGAGTAGAAGCGAATTGGAAAAAATCTGATTATGAACCTGAAGGAGAAATTGATAATAAAGTTTATGTCATAAAAGTAGCAGAGGGAACTGCTGAAGAAGAGGGGAGCAAACAAATATTTCCAAATCATTTTAGACGTTTGATTCAGATAATTTATGTGCCTGCTATACGTAGACCAGCAGAACAGTTGAAGTATGTATCGGGAAGTATATTATTTAGGGTATTGAAAAAAATAAAATGGGATGATTCTTTTAAAGCAGAATTTGATGGAAAAATCGAAGAAATAAATAATGCATTCAAAAGTTTGTCGGAGTTTAGTACTGTTCAAAACTCTATTACAGAATTCTGGCAACAATTTCATAAAGACGAGCGCTATAAAGATACAACTCTTGGTTTTGGAGGGAGTGATTTCGATTCTATTTTAAAAAAATTAGAAATATCGTTCAGCCCTAGTGGGACGCACAAAGCTTATAAAATTGATGAGCTAGGAGAAGGCTATCGCTCATTGTTTTATTTAACCCTAGTATGTGCGCTCTTAGAGATAGAAGAAAAATTAGCTGAAAATGATGATGAAGAAAATATTGGTATAAATCGTCCATTGCTTACAATACTTGCAATAGAAGAACCTGAGAATCATATCGCTCCTCAATTGCTAGGTAGAGTTATAAAAATACTAAAGACAATTGCAAGTAAGGATAATTCACAGGTTTTTATTTCTTCACATACACCTGCAATTGTAAAAAGATTAAATCCTGAAAGCATTCTCCATTTTAGAATAACCAATAAATATGAAACAGAAGTAAATAAAATATTACTCCCGGAAAAAACAGACGAGGCATATAAATATGTAAAAGAAGCTGTACATAATTATCCTGAATTGTATTTTGCGAGACTTGTTGTAATTGGTGAAGGAGATAGCGAAGAAGTCATATTTAACCGACTTATGGAGGTGATGGAAGTAGATTTTGATGATAATATCATCAATTTTGCGCCTCTTGGACATCGATTCGTGCATCATATTTGGAGATTATTAGAAACATTACATATTCCTTATGTAACACTTCTAGATTTAGACCAAGAACGGGAAGGCGGAGGTTGGGGAAGGATTAAATATGCTGCTAAACAATTGATTAAAATAGGCATTAAAAAAGAGGAACTATTAAAATTGTCAGATGATAGTATACTTTCTGATAAAGCACTAAATGATATGCATACTTGGAGTTTATTAGAAAAAGATTCTATTAAAAACCTGAATGGCTGGGTCGATTATTTAAAAAAATATAATATTTTCTATTCTAATCCACTTGATTTAGATTTCTTAATGCTTACTCATTATCAAGAATTTTATAAAAAAGCAATTCCGAAAAATGGTGGGCCTCAAATTCCTGATGAAACAAAAGAAGCAAAAAAATTTAATGAAAAAGTAACTACATCTATCCAAGCAACACTAAAATCAGAAAAATCAACGGGTGATACATACTCTGAAGATGAAAAAAAATTAATGATTTGGTACAATTATCATTTTTTAGGTCGAGGTAAACCGACAACTCATATTCAGGTTTTATCCTCTATGACAGATAAGGAAATAAAAAATAATCTACCTCAAGTCTTTACAGAAATTTTTGATTGTATTTCTTCTCTTCTAAATCCAGATGAAGCAAATGAAGCCAATTAAAACTGTAGAATGGATTCCGGTTGAAGGAATGATTCTTGAAGAAAATGCACTTAGTGTTGTAAAGAGTGTTGAAAATAATCTTGTTGTGGCTGGTCCTGGTGCTGGAAAAACAGAACTTTTAGCACAAAAAGCTTGCTTTCTTTTACAAACGAATACTTGCAAATTTCCCCATAAGATATTAGCAATAAGTTTTAAAAGAGATGCTGCATACAACCTTAAAGAACGAGTAAAGCTTAGATGTGGAGATGAATTATCTAAACGTTTTGAATCCTTAACCTTTGATTCATTCGCAAAACAGTTATTAGATAGATTCAAACAAGCACTTCCGACGGAATATAAAATCAGTTCAGAGTATGATATAATATTAAGAGATCAATCCATTTTAGATTTATATCTAGATGAAGATATTGATTATTATAATACGACAAATCGCAATAAGATCCTTGAACTTCATAATGCACAATTACCTCACTCGAATAAGAATGTTGGAGAAATTATAAGGTATAAAGTATGGATGAAAATGATTCAACAATCAAAATTATCGTTTATTATGGTAATGCGGTTGGCAGAATACATTATCAATACAAATCCAAAGATTAGAAGATATCTTCAAAAAACATATCATTTTGTTTTTTTAGACGAATTTCAAGATACTACAGAAATTCAATACGATTTCTTTAAAAGTTGTTTTTTAAGTAGTAAAACTGTATATACTGCTGTTGGTGATGATAAACAACGTATAATGATGTGGGCAGGAGCTAAAGAGACAGTATTTGAAGATTTTATTGCCGACATAGGTGCCATTCGTATTCCTTTAAATATGAACTTTCGATGTGCACCTAGATTAGTTAAACTGCTAAACCATCTTACCCAGCACTTATTAGGAAAAAGTGATTTTGCTATACCATCTCTTAAATGGAAACCTGATCAAGGTGAATGTTACGTTTGGATCTTTGAAAATCCCCAATCTGAAATGCAAATATTGCTTCAAGAAGTTCAAAAATGGATAAACACAGATGGAATTAATCCAAGAGACATATGTATTTTGGTTAAGCAACAGTTGGAGCAATATGCTGGGGAGCTGATTAACTATTTTAATAAAAACGGTATCAAAGCTAGAGATGAAAATAGGTTGCAAGATATTTTGACGCAAGAGGTCTGTCTATATATTATTGATATTTTATATGCCGTTTTTCAAAAAAAATCTGTCGATGCCAAACAATCGGCATTCATTTTTTTGAGTAATCTTCATACAGAATTAGAAGATGAACAATTATTAAAACTAGAAGGTTTACTTTTTAGTTTCATCAAGAAAGTGAAAGATAATTATAAAAACACTAATCTTACAGAAGAACAAATTAATACTCTGATTGATGAGATAATTGATTTTACAGACAAAGATCGTATCAGAGCCAGTTTTCCTTCATATAAAAACCTTAATGAACTTAATAGAATAATAACTTCACTAAAAGATGAACTCTTTGAAGATTATCTTGTAGTTAATGATATGACTTTAGCTTTAGATATGTTGATAGGTAAAGATACAATCCCTGTAATGACAATACATAAAAGTAAGGGCCTGGAATATCATACGGTGATTTTTATTGGTTTAGAAGATGGAGCTTTCTGGTCGTTTGAACGCCAACCAGATGAGGATAAATGTGCCTTTTTTGTTGCATTATCAAGAGCAAAAGAGAGAGTCGTATTCACATTTAGTAAGCAAAGAGTTGGACGTTTTGGATTACAGAATCAATCTATCACTAAAATTAAAGTAATACTTGAGGAATTGCAGAAATCAGGTGAAGTAACAATGATTGAAAGGAAAAATTAGCAAAACAATGATCAAGGATACAAATATTAACAGGTGTTAAAAAAAAAATATTAAAAACGAGCGAAATCATTATTTGCCATTAAAGAAATCGATCTCTATTCCGAGGCGAAACCACGCTATTATCAGCTAATACCTAACAAAGAAGATGGGCTGATTATTCTTCCGTTATACCAAAAATATCAAAAGCAAGAATTTACGGAAGACCAGATCATACAGATTATTAATAAAGTTTTTTCTGATCTGGGTGGTTCACAGCGGGAAGAGAACAATAGAAACAATACAATTATTCTTCGTTTACAAGAATTCTTTCTGTGGCGAGACAGGAAAAGAAAAGTGTATAGATTTAAAAATTATGGAGAAGAATTTTGTCAAAAAGTATTCAAACGTCTTTCAGAAAGCTATCATCCTGCCAAAATTGAACGTCTGTTTAACATTTATTGGATACATTAAGAATAAGCCTGGAAAAAAATCCACCAGAACTACTCATCCCCCTTAAGTTGAGTAATAGCAATTAGTTTGAAATCATTCATAGTTGGGTTTAAGTACGATTTGTAAATATATAAATAAATACAAATTTAAAAGCTTAAAAAAATTGAATTAAAATCAAGCTGCAATTACTTCTAATTAGAATAAATAGAATGTAAATAGTTCCAATCTTTTAAACTCTGTTTTTTAAAATATTATTCCATACCAGATCATACAATTCTAATCTTGTAAAAATGATCGTTTTCATAAGTAGTATATAAAACCTAAATAACTGTTTCTCTTCAATTTTAGTTATTAAATGACTCCAAAAAAAGCGCAAATAATATCTATATTTGAGTTTCTTTTACATTCATCTTTTTGTTTTGTAAATATATCATTAGAAATAGCCCTCAATTACAATTATTGAACTCTGATTACTGCATATGGATTTAATTCAATATCATACTGTATTACCTTTTGACGATCCGCAAGAAATCAAGCCTATCGCAATTGAAAATAAATCATTTCCTTATAACCAAATTTCTGATGACCGCAGGTATGAAGAATTGGTTTATAGCCTATATGATATTTTGATTAAAGAGAATAAATTCGAGTCTTTTGAAAGCATTTCACCTATGTCAGGAGTTCATGATAAAGGACGTGACTGTGCTTTATTTAATAACGGTAAAAGTACTGGAATTATTCAATGTAAAAGGTACAAGAAGAATCTCTCAAAACAACAGTTTGGAGAGGAAATTACCAAATTCGTGCTTTACAGCCTGCTGGACTCAAGATTGATTCCGGATAAAAAAAAATTCACATATTATATAGCTGTTTCAACAGGATTTGTAATGGAATGCAGCGATTTTATTGACGATTTTAATGCAAATATTGTAAAGGAAAATGATCTGGAGAAATGGGTCAATAAAAATCTACAGCATCCTACAATAAAACCCCTTTCCCTTCAGCCCTCAACTTTTGATGATGTCTTAGAAATTTTAGCTGCAATAAAAGTAAAAAAAATCTATCCTCAGGATCTTGATGCACTACTTGTTCATCCTTCTTGTCAGCATCTTCAGCCATTATTTTTTCAGGTTCGTACTGTAGTTTCAGATGTTCCTATTAAAAATCTTGAAAAAACATTGTTAGAGCAATTTAACAATGTGTTGACCGAACCTCGAATAAAACAGGAATTACATAAAGGTTCAGCTAGTCTGCATATCGAAAAGAATCATTTTGATGACATATCAGATTCACACATTCCAAGAAAAGAAACACAGGAACTTTTTGAATGGATAAACACAGCACATGATCTGGACGAGTTAGATCGCCCATTAAATATTTGTCTTCTTGCAGCGAATGCAGGTATGGGTAAAACTGTTATACTAAAAGATCTTTACGACCAGTTAACTCATAATAACATTCCTGTTTTAGGTTTGAAAGCCGACAAATTACATTCTTCTAATATACAGGAGCTGCAGTTTAAAACGGGACTTAAAGTTCCTGTTCTGGACCTGATAGAACAATGTAAAGAAAAATACAATAAAACGGTAATTATTATTGATCAGATTGATGCTTTATCTCAGTCAATGTCCAGCAATAGAAGCTATCTTGATGTTTTTAAACTTATAATTGATCAATTTACATACGACCCAAATATACGCCTTATTGTCTCTGTTCGAATCTTCGATCTTCATTATGACCCGTCCTTAAAAGTTTATAAAAACTTAAAAAAGGTCAAAGTTGGTCTGCTGAGTGAATCGGAAGTATTAGAAATAATTAAAAAAAAGAGAATTAATGAAAATGATATCTCTAAGAAGCTGCTGCAGCTGTTGAGAACGCCTAGTCATCTCAATATTTACACTCGTGTAAGTTCTTCTATTAATTCAAATTCATCAATAAGCTCCTTGCATGAACTGTATACAGAACTTTATAAATCTAAAATTAGATCAATAAATCATCAAACACCAGTAGATCCATCGAAAGTAAAAAAGCTTCTCTTTAAGATTGCCAATAAGATGTTTACAGACCAGACTATTACTGTAAATGAATTTCATTTTGATAATTACTTATACGAGTTGAATTATCTGGAAAGTGAACGTTTGATAAAAAAGGACGCAAGACAGCTCCAGTTCTTTCATCAGACATTTTACGATTATATTTTCGCTAAACGATTTGTCGAAAAAAAGAGCAGTATCATTGAATACATAAAGCAGCAGCACCAGTCGATACTGATAAGGTCCGCGATAAAGATGATCATTAATTATATAATCGAAAAATTAAAATGTGCGAAACTTGAAATTAAAATGTGCAAAAAAAACAGACATCATTTTAGTTTATTCTTGAAATTATCGACGTCAATAGCTCTCGAATAATGTGCAATAGCACCACTCTGTACATTTAAATCACTAAATGTATTTTTCATTCTTTCATATACCTCAAATGCTGATATTTCGGGATTGGAGTTCTTGATATCAATCAATAGCTCTAATTGTTGGTCTGTTATTTTTCTTGCATTCTTACTAACCCTATTGGAAGACTTTTTATATACTAAATATGATAATCCTTCATAAATTCCCTTCTGCCTTTCTTTCTTATACCATCTCATTTTTCTAATGAGAGAACGAATGTTAGCTATCTTATCGAATCCAATCCATCCATTTTCAGGACTTAAAGATAGAATAACTTCAAGCAATGTGGCTTTGTTATCGAAACCTATTAATCTGCATTCTCTAGAGCCTTTTATTTCGATATACAAATCTGCTACTGCTGCAGATTTAATTACACCATCGGCATGAGATTGACTGATTTTAAAATCATTCATCAATCTATCTCTAAATTGAAGGTTAATATATTTTTCTAGGATTTTGATTATGTTTTCTTCTTGAAAATTTCTACTATCCATGACTAAAGTTTTTGCAAATATATAAAAGCCAAACTGCAATTCGCAGTTTGGCTTTTAAATACGATTTAACCAACGTTTAAATTAAATTTAACTGATTCCCCTACTATCAATTGTTTTGTAGCTTCAATATTGTTGTCGTAAATATGAACGTTACCGAGATACAAAGTAATGCTTTTCAATTTAAGGTCAATTTTCTTGCTTATTAGATACAAATGATAAATATCTGAGGGCAAACCTAGGTTACTGTCGGAACTTCGCTGATATGCGCTTAAAATTAGTTTTTCATTTTCAATTTGAAATTGAATCAAGCTCAAGCATGGCTGTTGATTGCTTTCAGTATCGTTAGAACCAAGAAACAAAACATAATTCTTTGAGCTTCTTTTCTCCTTATTGATTTTTTCTATAAGTTTTGGCAGTTTCTCAAAATAAGTCGGGTAACTATTTACTAATATTGGCCCGCAGTAGTCCCACCACGACACACCAATTTCGCGATAAGCTTCGGTTGATCTTTCGCCGGCCATAAATAGCGTCAATTCATCCTTTAGTTTCTTTTTAGCAACTGAATGCCCTTCGAATAGTTCTAATAAATCAATTGGTTTTAATTCTAGCTTTTGATTCAAGAGATATGATATTGAACCTTTTTTATTGTCCTGGCTTTTGCCTTTAATTATGATCTTATTTAGTATTTGATGATACTTATTCATTTTATACTGTTCTTTCTTTGATTGATGATTGATGATGATTATATTTGCACCTCTCACGGAATTTATAAAACATACCAAAGCCACAGCATAGAAGACTTATGTCCTCCAACGCTGTGGCTTTATGCTTAATTAAATTACCGTGAGAAGTTTTTAATTGTTGGAGGACTTTTTTAATTCCCGCTCCTGAGAATCTTTTTTACTTTTCTTCTTTCGAAAATAATGGTGTAATACTTGGAAGTACTGCCGACAGAACCAAGCCGATTAATTTGATTCTATTGATTGTTACCAGGGAAAACCCCGCTTCTTGTAAAAGTTCGAATTTAGTATCGATCATTCCTGTTAGAACGATTAAAATACTAACGATAACTGCAATTTTTGATTTATTCATATATATTAAATTTACCATGTTGCTAAAGATGATCTTACCCACGTGTTTGTTGCTGTACAAATGTAGATATAGGTTGCTGTGATTCTGATTTCTCCCAGTGTTCCAGATGCTGTGGCAGATGCCGGCGCTGTATTTAAAGCCGATATTTTAAATTGAGTAGCTAAAATAGAACCGTCAACTTTTAGTTTATCAATAAGATTATTTACAAATGTCCCTCCATGTTGAATAACTACAGCCCCATTACTGGCAAAAACTCTAAAGTTTTCAGTCAATCCCGTTCCCGTATTTGTGGGATTAGTAGCTATCACCGCATCTGATGTAGTGCCTTGGGTTGCAAAGCTTGCAGTTCTTACTCCGTCCCTCCCTAAATACAAACCAGCTGCTGCATTATTACCAACCACATTAAGTCTTGCAGCGCTATTACTTAGAGGGTTTTTAAATGTAAACTGATTAGGAGTAGCAATTCCAAAGGGATCAATAACATCGGTTCCTACAGATACAGCTCCTTTAAAAGGATTTATATTGATAGAATCATCAGTATTAAAATCTATCAGCGACGAATTGGTTAAGAATTGTGAGCCGGTGTAATCGCCAGCTATTCTCATTTTCATTCTGTTGCCCCCTAACGCTCCTCGATTGGGACCAATATTTATTGTATTGTTTACATTTTCCAAAAAAACATTGAAACCTGTGTATTGTGTGTAATTAACTGAATAATCCATATTGAACATTTCAAACTTACTAGTTGTTCCAACTGGTGTCAAATCTGTTGTGCCGTTCGGCATTATATAGAAGCGTGAAGGCGTATCATTAATACTTGGTCTAAAAGAGTAATACCCATAATCCGAAGCGAAGAAAGGCGAATTGTAAAAACCTCCTAAATTATTTCTTATTGGTGACAGATATTGTTTGTAGTTATAAGTATTGTCAGTTAATGCGATTCTATTTGATGTAAAACCTCCCTTTAGGTAACCTTGACCACCTTGAGTAATTGAAAATGTTTTATTCCAAGTTAAACCATCGTCCTGACTTGCGCTCAGTCCAAAAACATCACTGTCTATTGTAGAATCGGCATCTGCGTACAATAGACATTGTCTTGAATGCCCCTCATCATTAAGCCAAAAGAAACTATCAGCCCCTAATGTCGTTATATTAAAATCATATTGATTTACTTGAGTATTATTGTATTTAATTGAAGAGCTAGCAGGTAATTTCAATAATTCTTGTGGCGAGCCACTTTGTTCACCTAATATTAATTGATCTGATAATGTAAGTTTTCCGGTTTTAGTTTCATCCCCGCTTTTTTTCATGACATCTGTTAATAATTGCGTTTTTGGAACAGTTTTTAAAATTTTATCAGTTCCACGCACTAAAACGCTGTCTGCTTTTGAAGTACTCACCGGTACTTTATCTAATTCTAATGGCTTGCTAAACCATGTTGTTGCTTGTGCTGATACATTAATTGTAACTATCAGGACTAAAAATAAGAGTAACTTTTTCATATATTATTGATTGTCTTTTAGGATTATTTCAGGGGTTGATGTTGTGGTTATTTTTTGAATCGTAAATGCGCCATCATTTAAACTGATAACTGCTTTTAAATTCGGATTACAGCCATAAGTGATTGTAATACTGCTGTTTTGAACTTGTTTTTTAAGCTCGGAGATTTCGGTCTCTAAAACTTTTATTCTTTTTTTTAGTTTCATATAATTAGTTGATTAGTATTATTCGTAAGAAGATTTCAATTGATCGTTTGCGCCATTCCAATTGCCATTTACAAAACGATCTTCAACAATTCCCATGCAATAATCACCTGGCTGTTTTTCGGCTTCATTCTCGTTTGGTGCGACTTTAAAAACCAGTAATCCTCCAATTGGAATTATCCTGGCTTTTAAAATTAAGTTGGGGTGTGCATTTGGATCGGTTTTATGAGCATCGAACTGGCTTTTTTCTGCTTTCGCATTTAAAACAGTGGTAAGGTTAGAAATTGCACTTTGAGGTATTATCTCGTCTTTATGCCAAAAACTTGACCACGAAGCCCAAAATTGCGCTTGAGTTGGCTTTAAACCGGTTTTAAACCAGCTTAAAATTGTATTTATATTTGTTGCCATAGATTATCCGATATATTCAATAAAATATACTACTCGATATGGGTTCAAAATAGAAAAAGACTGTCCGCCCCCAAAAGGTTTAATTAGCTGTCCGGGCGCAAAATCTCCTGTAGCCGTATCACCTACAGTTAATCCGGTAGAACCTCCAAATGTGCCGCCTTTTTGAAATCCGGTTCCATTTATTGGCGATATCACCGGAAGCTCAGATTCAGACAAGGTTTTATTTTTACTTCCGGAAGCAAAGCCTAATGGCTTAAATTCTACCTGCGAATCATCAAAACCTACTGGCATTTTTCCACGCCAGTTTACAACTTCCTGCCAGCCTGCAGGAATATCTGCTGCAGGTTTATTCCACAACACCATACCGCCTCCGGCTTGAAATACTGCAGCCTTTTTTTCTAAAATTGCCATTCTGGTCATTATTACTGCAATAGGGTCAAGTCTTGTAAAATCTGACCACAGCCATGAAGTTTCTGCAGTTCCAATGGATGCGTAACGAATTGCATAAATGTCTTTAACCGTTCCATTTTTAAAAGGTTTAGAAACAATTTCTTCATAAATAATCACAGTTGAATCAGGAGAAAATGCAGCCTCACGAAATTCTAATAATTCACCATTAATCATAACAGAACCATTTTCAATTGTTGTTCCTTCAATTTTGCAACCTGAAACAATTGTCAAATCACCAGCAAGGCTTCCAAATGAGTTAAAGATTTGAAAAGTAGTCTGCAGTTCCTGCAGCCTATCAGCTGTTAGCGGGTATCCTTCTGTTTTTACAAATTTTGAGTTGTTCATTTTATGGAATTATTAGTATGGTGTAGTGTTTGCCACCTGTTTTATAAAAATCTATGTGAGCCATAAGGCCAAATATTTGAGTGTTGTATAGTTCCTCGGGCACCCAGACGATAAAATCGAAACCGCTGTCCGATGTTTCAGCGTCAGTATAAAGCCAGATGATCTCTTCTTCCGCTTCTGTATGAAGCCAAACTTCCTGATTCTCTGCTTCAGTAAAAATATAGAAGGGTTCACGCTCCAAGCCGTTACCTATGTAAATCCTGCGAAGCTGTGGGTCGAACTTATCGTTTAAAGAACCTCTGAGTGAACAAACCTGCCCAGTATGCTCCACTTTATAAATGTTTTCAATACGCCAGTTGTACCAGAAATAGTATAAAGAATCAATAGGTTTAATTAAAGCCTGCAGCAAAGCGACTAAGTCTTCTTTCCTTAAGAATGTCGACAGGTAGAGCGCAACCAGTTTATTGTAATCTATTTTATACCACATAGCTGATATCATTAAATCCCTGAACTTCAAAATAACCGCTCACCGGAATGGTTTTAATATTGATTGGCTGCGGTGGTCCATAACCTCCCAAATCTGCATCAATCCACGAACTCTGGGCACTTACTATTGTCGGTATTTTAACGCCTGATACCTTTTGGAGTTTATCGGTCAAGTGAGCAAGAGCAAGCTGACCGTCAAACGGTAATTCTTTCATATATTCCTGAATGGCGTCATTGACAGGATAATTTCCGTTTAAAATACTCATGCCGTTTTCATCCAGTACCAGGGCATCACGTTCAATTTGAATAACCAAGTACAGACGGTCAGGCAAAAAGTTGATCACATCAACATCAACACCGCCCCACTTAATTTCCTCAACATACTCTATGAAAGAAACCAGACCTGCAGCAGGAATGGGAGATAGTGCATTGTTACTTTCACCGGCAATCTTAATAACAAGCCTGCCCGGAGGCTGGGTAACAGCAGCATATTTTACAATCTTTGAAGTTTCGATCTGTTCTTCTGTGGCATTGGTATTATCGAAATAGTCTTTATCCGGCACCAGGGAAAAGCCATATTGAAACTGAAGAGCCATGTACCTGTACCAGCTTGGTCTGCCGGATTTCTGATTTGTGAGTTTATCATCAATTTCCGCCTTATGAATATCAAAAAGCGTTTCATGAGTGTAAACACAAAAAGCCATGATGTCAAATATTATACTCTCAACTGCGGTATTCGAAAAAGTTTCTTCAAAAGATGCCCCGATCTGAAAGCCGTATAAGAAACTCAGAACCCCATTATTCATAAATGCGGTTGTAATCTCTCTTTTTATTTCTGCTGTTGTTCTTGCCATTATCGTACAATAAATGTGTTTTCAATGCTCATGGCGCCGATACCATCATCAGGTGTTATGATTGATGTATCTGAATCGCTTAATGCGGTAGCCGGTTCAATTTTGTTTCTCTGGTAGTAGTTAGAAATTTGTGCGTTTTCAATCGCTACATTATAATTACTACCGATTACAGGTTCATCTGTAATACTGATATTGGGATTTATCTTGAGTATATTTTCGAGCGAACCGCCCTGAATTGCAATATCAAGATAACTTTGACCTTCTAGCGCAATAATTTCCATCTCGACAATAGTTTTACTATGATAACTAAAAGAATTAAACAGATAAAAAGCTTCCCGGCGCCAATCCAAAACTTCTGCATAAATGTGAGTTCTACGGTCTCTTTTCTATTGCTAGCTTTAAGCAATTCTGTTAACCGATAAATATCCCGATCTTTGCTGATTACGAGTTTTTCAATGCTATCACAACTAGCCGTAACAATGTACCCGTTTCCTTTTGGTTCTGCTTTTACGTTTGCTCTGCCCTGGGCAGAGCTCTGCGGTTTTAATTCATCGCAGGGAAGTTCAATTTGCACTTTTTCTCCAGGGATTCTTAGTGTATCGATTTTAACTCGTTCAACGTAGCTTATGCTGTCTTTACGCTTTTCCTGTGATTGTTCAACCGTCTTAACGGTTTTGCATCCCAAAAAGAGGATTACTAATAGAAGTAGGCTAATTTTTTTCATTGTTGATTTCTTTATTTATTTGCTCAGCGAGCTCAGTGTCGAACTTCTGCAATGCTTTAGTGAATTTGGCTACGGCAACATGCAAGCGCCTGTTTTCGTTTCTCATTTTCATTACATCCTCGCGTAATTCTCTTGTTTCAGCCTGCAGATCAGTGGCCGTTTTCTGCCAGATTTCAATTGCCTTTTGAACTGAGTCTAACTCGCTTTTTTGATTTTCAATTTTATTTTTTTTCCATCCTGTGATATAAGCAACTATTGCAATTATAACCGTAGGTACTATTTGGCGTAGAATGTCTCCCATTTATTTACTGTTTTAGCAACGTTATTTCATTTCGAAGTGGTTTGCATCCCAGCCCCAGTCATAACCTGCAGCATTATCCGGATGAAGGGATTTCCATTTAACAGCTAAAGGCTTGTAAGGCTCTCTGGTTGTCTGGTATACTCCTTTTACGAATAGATTCAAATCGCCTGCAAGCCTGTCCTGGTGCTTGCTTCTTACGGCCTTTGTTAATCCCTTTTTTTTATTTAATGCGTGTTGTTCTTCTGTTCTGAACAATTCGCCTGCAGTTACCTCATAGCCGTTTTCATTAGCCCAAATGATTAGTAATGCAAAATTTTTAAGGAATATTACTTGTTTGTCTTTTAAACTCATTTTTGATTGATTTTAAATTCCGTACCGTCTGCAGAAACTATTACTTCTGCATTGATACCATCAGCTTTTAACTCTTTTTGAAGTTCTGTTTTAAACTTCTGATTATTATCTATTACAACTCCCCGCATATAGTTCTCTATACCAAAACCAAGAGTTGGTGCGCCTTTTATATCGCCTTTTTGGGCAATCGTAATCATGTGGCATCTTTGATAATCAATGTTGTCCAGGACAAACCCGCTTGTAATTCTGCCGGCACTGTCTCTTACAACATCGAGCACTAAATTGAATTCCTGATCTAATTTTATTCCGATCATATAATAATACCTTTAGTTGTTGTCTGTCCGGTTTGAGCAGCTGCGGTTCCGGTAGTGCTTACACTCTGTCCCACTTCCACCTCTGCAGTTTTTACAAAATCAAAAATTACTGTAGACAACCTGTCTGCCAGTACTTCTATTGAGTTTTCCTGACTATTGTTTGTACTCATTTGCTGAAAAAGAGTTTGAAGATTGTTTTTTAAAGTTTCTTTATTGAGTGCCATTATTTGAATATTTTTTTAAAATCTTCTTCAACTGCAGTGAGTTTTTGAACTGTCACCGGACTTATAGTTCCGGCTCCTGCAGGTGTGTTGATAATTGCATTTTTAACTTCTGTAATTAAGCTGCTCAAAACATCGATAAATGAGACACCGCCGCATTTAATTCGCATAATTTCAACCTCCGAACATCTGAGTACTACCGCTTCAGTTTTCAGGCCATCCATTATCCCAACTACAACATGACTGTTATCTTTTGGATAAATCGTAACCTGATTTTCAATTGTATCATCGATAGCATCTAACCTCACTCCGGTGAGATCGGGTGAACCTTCTCGTTTAACAGTGCAGGTTGTTTCTGTCACATCAGTTGCGATTCCTGAAACAATCTGAATAAAACGCGTGGCCTGTATCTGCCTTTTCATCACCCGGCTGAATAATTCTTCAACTTCTGCCATCTTTGATTATTTAAGGATTAGTAAACTTTGTAACTCAGGGTGTTTTTCCTTGAAAAGCCGTTATCATCATACGATATCTCGACTGTCTCAATCATATAAGTTCCTTCACGTTCCGGGTTTTGCTGATCAATAAGCTTCAGACAGTCCCCGCACCTGGTTAAAGGCGTTCCTAATCCTGTAACAGAGCCGGTATAACCATCAAAAACAGCTTTAGCCAGCACAGCTTCCGCCTTTTCTTTTAATTCTGCCTCAGTGAAATTGCCAGCAAAGTTCAATGTCTTTTCACTTGCGTTAGGTAATTTGGAGCCTACCATCACGGTTTTCTTTTTGCCGTTGGGCAGGTTGGCCACTGCTTTAAAACGCACCTGCATGTCTTCTTTACGTTTATACTTGAGATCATTGGCTTTCACATCTTTTCGGATATCGTAAGTATGAACTTGACTCAGGTCGGCAAAATCGTATGCTAAACCAACCTTTAAAGTGTTTCCGGTAATGCGAGAATAAAGACCGTGATCGCTTTGTAAATCTTGAATGACTTTATACGAGCTCGCATTGTCTATTTCGAATTTTCCTAAATTGACCTGAGGGCAGTCTATAATAAGTCCCGGAAACAGTTCCTGCAGTACCGGTTTTAATTCAGCCTTGCCGTAATTTTTCACCCAGTTGTTCTGCTTATACGGCCACATCTTATCATCGCAATTGATTACCAAGGGCGCGTCGGCTTCAATCTCGCTTATATACCCTTCGAACTCCTGATGGTACACTCCATTATATCCAAGATCTATTTTAACAGGGTCACCGACTTTCATTAAATCCAAAATTGGTTTCTGGCCAATTTTGCCGTAAGCTTTCGGTACCACTAACTTTGCTGTAGAACTTAGTTCCTGTACCGTCTGGGTAATGTTGAAACTAGTAATATTGTTTAACTGAATGTTGCCTAATACGGCTTTTGAATTCATGTTCAAATACAGCATAGTATTTTCTTTTAAGGGTTCAGCCTGGACTGAAAAAAGGCATAAAGCTGAGACCAGGCAAATCGAAATCAATTTTTTCATTTCTTTATTTTTGGGTTAGTAATTGGTATTCTAAATCTTTTATTGCTCGCATCTTGAAACTGTAAGCAATGGTATCCTCGAAGCCTTCAACAAAATCGATCTGCACTTCCTGAATGTAAATCGCGGTAATTTCCAATGCGTCAAAGATTTCACTTGAGACATTCCAGATTCCGTTGAACTTGAATATTTCATTTAGCTTCTTGAGTTTATCTGCAGGAAACGTATGGTTATCCATATCGATCAAAAGACCTTTCCAGTCGATATCATAAGGCGATGTGTTGTAGCGCTCCACCACCTCGATATCATCAACATTGTCAATACTGGTAACAATCAGTTTTTTCTGCCTGCTGAAACTCAGCATAGGCGGTGTCGCAAAAACAGTATCGTATTCTTCGGCAATCTCTCGGAAGGCAAAATCAAATTCTATCTTGTCCCGGTAAAGTTTTACTTCGTCAAATTTGGTTTTATCATCCCAAAGAAGTACCTGCGAATTTTTAGGTTGTTCTACCTCGGCTTCAAAACCTTTCGCCGTTAGTTGAGTGCTCATTTTAGCTGCTACAAAACCAAATGCCATTTTAAATCGATCTCCTAAGTTTCCTTTCATCTATAGTGATTTTAGTAAGCCCTGCTCAGATAAAAATTTCAATTCTTTGATTCTCCTGGCAAATTCGTCATCACTAAGATCGTCGGGGTTTTCTTTGAAGTAGAGTCGAATCATGGCATCATACTGAAAACAGAGCTGGTCAATATCAAGTGAATCGTCTGATGACGCAATTAGAGGTATATCCTCTAATTGCGTTAGACATTTTTTATGATACCCTTTCTAATAACAATGAGTTCAGAAATAGTAGACATCACTCCAGAGAAAAGATTATCATCTGCCAGCACTTCTGCTTTATGTGACAACAAGCAAGCTTTTACCAAAAGATCATCTGCCTTTTTAGGGTCTGAATCCATAAATCTTCTGAACTGTCCTAAAACTGTTCTTGTGGGTACACATACTAAAAAGTCACGGGTGTTACCCTCATCGTCGATAGGCACCTCTGCAAGTCTTACATCTAAACCTTTTGCTCTAGCTGCATCGATCATTTCTTGCGTAATACCTTCCGGTAATTGTTTTTTTTGTTCTTTCATTTTAAACGTTGAATTTTATTTCCGTTGGAAATAGTTCGTATTCTTTTTCGATTTCGCCGTCATTAGTTACTGCTCGGCCATTACCTTTGAATTTTGCGGTAACGATGTCTTTTATCATTTCATTTTCAGAATTCAAAAATGTAATGATGATTGGAAAAGGCCTAATTAAGGCGATATCTCCATTTGGTGCGGTTCTCTCAATCCAGGCGACTGCATCAAGAGGCAGTGTGATTTTGGCATCCATTTCTTTGGCTCCCATTCTCCAGCCTCTCGCATCTCGTCTTAAGCCTCTTTGGTATTCGTGCGCATAATTAGAGTTGTATTCAATTGCCGATGGGTTAATATCATAGTTCCCAGCAAGGGTTACCGTCACATCACCGGATGAATACACCTCATGCATTCTTTTTACTTTTGCCATTAGATACTGGTTTTAAGATTTATAGTTCCTACAAGCTCGTTTATAGTTCCAGTTGGAACTACTGTAAACTGTACGTCTAATATTTTGTTACCAATCAAATCACTGTTAGGATCAACAATGGTTTTACCCTCGCTGATAAGTCCTGCGGATGCCATTCTATTAAAAACATCATTACCAATAGCATTGTAGTATTCTACCATATCTACTGGAAGCAGACCACTTTCAAGCGGTACCGGCTTTTTGATTTCCGGCAAATAAATCAAACGAAGTGCTCTTACACACTGGTCAATAGTATGCGAAAAGTAAATCGTGTGCTGATTCATATTTCCCTGAGCATCGATAACAATCGGCGCCATAGTGGGACCATCATTAAACCAGTATCCTGCCAATCCCTGATATTTAACAGGAACTATGTATCCTTTATCGTTTAAGGTCTCCAGGGATTCGAATACGTCTTTGTATCTTTTGTGATTAGACAGTCCTCCGATCATCCAAGAGTTTAAAGGCACATTTTGAATGTTTTTGGTTTCAACTTCGCCAGGGTTTCTGTTCCAGGCATGAGAGGCTATTACTCCTAAAAATGTTCCAACATCAGCAAACTTTTTTGCATTGCCGGTGAAAGATTCTGCGTGGTTCCAGTCCTGAGCGATAACCATACTTACCTTTGTTGCAGATATTTTTACAGCTTCCTCAGCGACAATAATTTCAAAATCTCGAAGATCAGCAAGCGTGCTTAAAGTGTCTGAAATACCGTAACCCTCAACTATGGTATGCAAAGGCATATCGTTTTGCCCTGCCCAGGCTGCCAAATTCTGCAGTTCTGGAATTGATTCATTAACCGTTGTTGGAAGACCATTAATTAATGTGATCACGGCATCTGAATTTACAAAAAAGGCTAAATCTGAGATCATACCCTCAGCACTTACAATAAGTGTTTTTGCAGGCGAAATCATATTTTTTAATGCTACAGTGTCAGCAAGCAGCATAATATTAAGAATTCTTCCTGGTCCATTCATACGATAGAATTCGGAGATATGACGATATACATGCATATTATTCTCCAGATCGTAAGCCGCTGTAATTCCCAGCGCTTCGGCATCTTCGATACGGCGTAGAACGTACGCCGTATCGAGTGCTAATTTTCCAACTACTGCAGCACCGTTTCCAATAAGTCCAAACTGACGGTTGTCGCCGGCTTGGTTGGCTCCGATGTTGCCTTCGCTAATTGATACACCTCTTAAACTCATTTTAAAGCTTGTTTAAAGTTTCTTTAAACTGAGTTAGGGCGACGATCAAAGTATCTGCAGAGTTATTTTCGGTTTTGATATCGAAAAATTTAACCAGGGCTTTCATTGTCTGATAGTTCTCTTTTTTAAGTTCCGTATCTGTTAAAAGCTTTAAGTTTTTTTCTTTAAGTTCTGCATCATCAGTACCTCCAGTTTGAGTGTTTGTATCAGATCTTCCTGCATCTGGTTTCTGATCTGTTTTTGGCTTCTGGTCGACTTTTGGCTTCTGGTCTACTTTTGGTTTCTGATCTGCTTTTTGCTTCTGATCAGGTTTTTGCTTTTTTATAAACTCGGCTTCTTCGTCACTTGCTTTTGCAAGACCTTCGTCAAAAAACAATTCTCCTTCAGAATTTACCCAGATTCCTTTGATTACTTTATCTGCCAAATACTCCTGAGCAATGGCTTTTTCTTTCTCTGTTATCATACTTTTTTAGTATTAAGCTACATCAGACATAATTGCCCCCATACCTTTAGTTTTCTTAGGCATAGCAATGTATCGGTGATTGAAGTTGATTTTGTTTCTTTGATATTCTGTATCATTCTCAGCAGGCGACCAGTACATCTTAGTGCTTCCAGTACATTTGAACACAAATGGCTTGTAGTATGACACAGATGCATTGAAGTTTGTTGAAGTAGGAAGCGAACCCAAAGAACCTTTCGCACCTGCACTTGTAAATACAGGACATGAAATATGCTCATAGATTGCAAAACCATACATATTTGCAAGCGCACCTGTCGTATAGTTGTAATACTGATCTTTGAATTTTTGGTCTGCTGCCAAAAGATCATTTACGTGATCTGTACATAAAACCAATACTAGGTCTCCAGCAATTCCCATGTCATTGTATGCTTTTTTAAGCCTTACAACATCTGCAGGGATAAGCGTTTTTCTTCCATTTACAACCGGTCCTGTAGTTTTAATTACAGGTGTTTCTGCAGTATTTCCTGCAGGCGCAATTGAGTGAAGCGCTTTTGCAAATTTCGATTTTGAGATAGCTGATGCGTGTTTATCTTTTACCGTTGCTACTTTATCATAAGACAATGCATACAACTCATCGTCTGATATCGGGGTAGTTTTAGTTGTGAACTTATCGAGTTTAATCGCGATATCGTCATCATCTAAACTTTGAATTGGAATAGGATAAGTCGTATTATTGATAATAACGTCCGGTTCCACACCAACATCAACCAAGTGAATTACATCATTTTCCGCATACTGCGAACTGTCCGGGATTGTTTCTAAAAACGTTCCTGATTCTGCTGAACTGACTGTTTTTACTAATTCGCCAGTCCAGACTTCTTTATACACATCTGCCATTTTTTAGGTATTTGTTTTTAATTAATTATACTTTTGGTTCTACACCGTATTTAGCCTTGTAAAGGGCTTGGAATACTTCGGGTCTACTGTTTTTTACTGCCTCGAGCTCACCTGATTTTTTAGCAAGTGCATCCCATGTTTCGGCTGAAATTGTCAAGGCGCTCTCTGCTGTAATGTTTAAAGTTCCTGCAGCTGCAGCAACTCCGGTTGGTGCAGTTTTAATAAGTGTGGCCAATGGAACAGGTGTTTGTGCAGGTTTTTTCAATGCTGGAAGCATAGCCTTCATCTTGTCAGCTCCAAGTGCTTTACCTACTTCTTTGTAAGTGGCTTGCTGCTCTTTTGTGATAGCCTCTCCGGTCACATATTCCTCCAACAGATCATCGATGTTTTTCTCTTTGTCTGCCTCTGCTTTTAGCTGCAATTCTTTAATTGTAGCATCCTGCTCAACTCGTTGTTTTTTAATTGCTTCAATGATCTCAACATCACTCGAAGCTTCTGTTACACCTTCTAATTTTAAAGATGCGATAAGGTCTTTTTTCATACTTGTTTCGTTTAAATTGTTAGGTTGCGAGACGGCCAGACGTGCAGTGAATTTTTCAAATACATTTTTAGTGTTGGCCAGTACTTCCGTTTTAGATATCGGTGCTCTGCCTGTGACTATAATTTCATGGATAAGTCCGGCTTCCAAAGCTTCGGCAGCATCCATCCAGTTATCTTTACCATTGAGCCAAAGCGCATTTACTTCGTCAATGGTTTTCCCTGAAATTTCAGAATAGCGTTTAGCCATTGTACCTCTCATTGAGGTCAAGATTTTAGCCGTTTCGAGCATAGCATCTTCGTCGCCTTCGACGTAAGAGGTTGGACGGTGCAGCATTATAAAGCTGTCATCGTTCATTCTTATTTTGTCTACAGCAAGCATTATGATCGTGGCCATACTTGCAGCGATTCCGGTAATGTCAAGCAGTCTTTTGACTCTGGCATTCGAAAGTGTGTTGTAGATTAAATTGCCTTCTATTACGGAACCTCCGAAAGAGTGGAGATCAATAAAAAGACTGCACTTTTTTTCGGTTGCCATTGCCACAGCTCTTGTGAAGTCTGAATTCGAAATATCAAAGGGATTTATGTCACCGTGTGCCCGTACTTCGACTTGTTTGTTAATGAATTGAAATTGCATGTTTGTCTCATTTGAACGGCAAACCTACAAGCGTAAACTCGGAATCAAAAAACACTGAGACAGAGTGTCCTAACTAATTTTTAAAGGGTCTTTTTAGTGACACATTTGCATCATGAAAAAGACAGAATTAGTAGAAAAGAGCGCGGAAATAAGCGTTGCGGAAATGCTTTATATCGAGAAAAACTTTACGATAAAAGCTATCGCGGAGAAACTCGGGAAGCATCCTAAAACGATTGCTGCCTGGCGTGATAAATACAATTGGGATGAAGCTAAAGAACTACTGCAGGGAAGCCCTTTAGAGCTAAATAAGTTACTTCTTAAAGAAGCAATTAACATAAGTAAAGGAGGACAAGCCTCATTTGATTCGGTTGCACTTGGAAGAGTAATGAAAGCCTTTGACTACATGGCCAAAAAATCAAATCCAACTGTCATTATGGAGGTGCTGATGGAACTTGACACATTTCATTCGCAGATTGACCCAAAAGAAGCGGCCAAACAAACTGCCATTCATAAGCAGTTCCTGCTGCATAAAATTCAAATGCAGGGATAATGGCAGCACCTATAAATTATGACAAGTTAACCAGGTTCTACGATGCGCATGTCAAGCGCATCGAAAAAGCATGTACCATAAACATACATGAGACACCTGAGGAAAAATTGAAGCGAATCAAAGACTTGGAAGCAGATTATATTCCATGGTTTGAATACTACTTCAAAGATTATGCAACCTGCAGATCAGCACCGTTTCATAAAACGATATCAAACATCATTATCAAAAATCAGGTTTGCAAACTTCTGAATGATGCTTTTAGGGGTTCTGCAAAGTCGGTTCATACTATGTTAGGGGTGCCTTTATATCTGGGATTTGTAAAAAAGGAAATGAACTTCATGCTTCTGATCGGAGAGAACGAAGAAAAAGCCAAACGTTTGATTTCTGACGTACAGGCGCACCTTAAACACAATACCCGATTTATAAACGACTATGGCGAGCAGTTTAACCAGGGCGATTGGGCAGAAGGAAATTTCACTACTAAAAGCGGCATTCACTTCCATGCTTTAGGATTTGGACAAGACCCAAGGGGATTAAGGTTTGGAGAATTCAGACCCGACTATATTGGGTGCGACGATATCGACACGCTGAAACGATGCAACAATGACAGACTTATTCGTGAGGCAATCGACTATATCACCGGTACACTATGGGGTTGTTTTGATAAGGGAAAAGAGCGCTTTGTTTTTAATAACAACCTGATTCACAAAAATTCAATCATGGCCAAACTTATTGAGCTTTCCAAAGTAGCCAATAAAGAGAGTAAAAAACAGGGATTCAAAAACCCGTATCACCATATCAAAACCAAGGCGGTTCTGGACGATCAGTTTACACCAAGCTGGCCGGCTAAATATACCGCTCAGTATTGGCTTGAAAAACGACTGGCTACACCATATCGAAGCTGGATGCGTGAGTACATGTGTACTCCGCTTATGGATGGCGCCATTTTTAAACCCGAATGGATGCAGCACTGTAAGATGGCGAAGCTCGACCAATATGATGCTTTAGAGTTTTACGGGGATTTGAGTTACAAAGACAAGGGAGATTACAAGGCCATGTTCCTGATGGGTAAAAAAGGACGTGACTTTCATATCATTTTTTCATTCTGCAGACAGACATCAAGAAGTGTCTGCGCATCCTGGCTTTATGATCTGTACGAAAAAAAGAAACTCGAACGCTACCCGATTGTCTATAAAATCGAAGGGCTTTTTGCAATGGACGAGTTTGTAAGTGATTTTGATGTCGAAGGGGATTACAGAGGATATCACATACCGGTTATAGCGGACAAAAGGCCAAAAGACGGGAAATATGAACGTATAGAGGCTAATTCAGGCCATTTCGAGCGCCTTCGTGTGTTTTGGAATGAAGAAGAAAAGGAAACTTTAGATCAAACTACAGCCATAGACCAACATCTGGCATTTGAAAAAGGATCAGGAGCCAATGATGATGCACCCGATGCTGTCCAGGGAAACATGGCCGATCTGAACAAAGCCACATTTGTGAGCAGCTTCGATGTACATACCACATCGAGAGCAAGCATGAAAACCAGACATTATTAATACGCTATCAGCATGAGATATATACTAGAAGAAGACTACGAAATGCAGATTAAACAGGAGATTGTAAGGCTCCTGACTGCTCAGGATTTTTATAATTCCACCAAATTGGTAAGAGCCGAAAAAACGGCCACTGACCAGCTGCGACAATACGTTGGTAAACGTTACGATCTGCCGGCTTTTTATAATCTGCCGGTCCGTGATGAGTTTATAGTCACCCTGCTGATTGATGTGGCCCTTTATCATCTGTATTCACAAACAGGGATGAAAGATATTCCTAAACACAGGGATGACCGATATCAGGACGCACTGGACTGGATGCGTGGTGTGGGTAAAGGAGAAATTCCCGCTGATCTACCGGAGATAACTGACGATTCCGGGGAAACCTATTCAGAGGTTAAAATATGGAGCGCCCGACCTCCGCAAGATCACAAGTATTAAGATAAAAGCATTTCAAAATGACTATAAAAAGAAGAAAATACACTTCAGCACCGGCATTTCAGGCAAAGGCACCTGCAGCAAAAAAAAGTGATGAAGCAATCATAAAAGCGATAGTGGCCGAGTTTCAGGACATGACCCGAAAAGACATACAGAAATGGCGTAAGGCAATGACTGCAGCTTCAAACCCGAATGAACCCCGTTGGGCTGCCATGCAGGATTTAATTGACGAAATGATCATAGACGGTCATGTGGAAAGTGTTTTGGTTATCCGCAACGCTGCAACGATGAATCACCGATTTTATGTTAAAGATTCATCCACCGGAAAGCCATTAGAGGAACAAACTAAATTCCTGAAAAAACAATGGTTTTATCAGTTTTTAGAAGCCTGCTGCGATGCTCTTGTACATAAGTACAATGTAGTGCAGATAATTTCTGCAGAGGAAAAATTGAAAGTGGTTCCAGTGCCATTCCGTAATATTTCCATAACCGAGCAGCGCATGTATCTGGAAGCTTTTGGGACGAAGTATGTTGATTACATGGAGGTACCCGGAATTATTGAAATAAACCACAGATCGAAGTATGGAATTATAAATAGTATAATTCCAAATATTATCTGGAAACGTAACGCTATGCAGGCATGGGCAGAATTTTCAGAAAAGTTTGGAATGCCCCTGATTACCGCTACTACTACCAATCGAAATGATATTAAACGTATCGAAACGATGTTGCGAGCACTTGGTGAAGCTTCACAGGCTGTTATGCCTCACGGAACCGATGTAAAAATACATGATCTTGCAAATGCCGGCAATCCTGTTAACACCTACGAAAAGCAGATCAGACTGCATGACGAGCAGATCAGTAAGCCGATTGTAGGAAGCGCAACGATGACCGACACTGCTGGGAACCGAAGCCAGACCGAAGTGCATGAGAGAACACTTGACGATAAGATTGCCACTAATGACAAACGTTTCTTTGGTTTTATTGTAAACGATCAGCTTTTCCCAGTACTGCAGCAAATGGGTTTCCCTTTTGACAATACTAAAATGGAATTTGTTTTCGATGAAACAGAAACTATGAGTATGTCTGAGCATTGGAAAATGGTGTGGGAAGCGATAAGCGAATTTGAGATTGATACCGAATGGATAGCAACCACTTTTAATATTCCGATCACCGGGGTGAAAACCACTGCTGCGGTTCCTCCTGAAAAAGACGATAAAAAGAAGACACCAAAAGCAAAAGGAAAAGGGCTTTTTGAAAATTTTCAGTAGGCCCCTTAGACGGTGAGGGGCATAAGCCAAAACTTTATGATGCCGGGTGTCCAAAATGTGCAGGTACATTATTTACTGCAGAAGCAGAGAACGAACCGTCAGAAGCCTATAAAAAGGCAGTTGAAGAAGCCGTAAATCGTGTTTTAAAGGATGCTTACAATTCAGATTACAATGCAGAGCTCGCAAGTATAACCGCTCAGGAACTGGCAAGAATAACAGCAAAACAATACAACAGTATTAACGTGGATTGGAATGCTCCGGACACGGAAATGATGCAGCGCTTAACCCGTGATGTATGGCAGTTTTCAAGTGCTAAAAATTATCAGGAAATGAGGGATTTAACCAATCTTCTCAAAGATGAAAATGGAGAACTGCGCTCATTTTCTGATTTTAAAAATGAAGCTTCAAAAGTAACGGACCGTTACAATGAAAACTGGATGGAAACCGAATATAACACAGCGGTGTCCAGTAGCCAAAATGCAGCAAGATGGACAGAGTTTCAAAAAGATAAGGATGTAATCCCAAATCTCGAATACCAGACTGTTGGAGACTCAGCAGTGCGTGCTGAGCACCAGGTACTCGATGGTATTGTAAAACATATAGATGATGTGTTCTGGGCTTCGCACTATCCTCCTAATGGTTGGGGCTGTAGATGTGAAGCTGTACAGACTTTAGAAACAAGTACAACCCCGGCAAACAAAACCCCGGATATTGTAATTCCAAAAATGTTCAGAACAAATTTAGCTTCGGACAGTTTGGTATTTCCAAAAGGGCATCCGTATTACGTTGAAATTCCAGAGCATGTTTTGGTGAAAACCTTAAAGCTGATTCCTGTCGAAAGTGCTTTTCGTGTCGATTATTACAAAGACAAGCCATTGCTTACACATATCAATCACCACGCGCATGAGCTGCACAATAACAGCATTATCAGCAGGACATTGATTGATAAGTATAAATCTATAAGTAAAGTGGAACTGCTGCCAGATATCAGCGGTAAGGAAATGGAACTAAAAAAGAGGTTTTATCCTAAGCGCTGGTACGAACACCTTGATGCTAAAAATGCAGATGCCCTGATACAGATCAAAGGGAAAGATACCATTGTCGAGTTTAAATATTTGACCGGAAACGGAAAACATATTAAACGTCATTTGGAAAATGCTGCAGGCAAAAGTGAGTATGCTGTCATAATGCTTACTGAGGAAAGTACACTAAAAAAAGAGTGGCTAAAACAAAAACTGGACACTTGGTTTTTAAACACCGATAAAACACACTTTAAAGGGGTTTTAATCCTGGATGCAGAAGGAAAAGAACTGTATAAAAAAAGCAGCCTATTGTAAAACAGGCTGCTTAATATCAGGAACCGCGGTCCGCAAACCTCGATGTTCAAGCCTGATAGTGCAAATATAACAAATTATTTATATATAAATGGCAACAGCAAGAATGGAACTGCACATATCCCTGAGAGATAAACTCAACATGGGATTAAATAGTGCAAAAAACAAAGTTAACAAGGCCGTTAACCAAATGCAGGGGAAACTTAATTCCCTACGATCAAGCGGTTCTAAAATGCTTAGTTCTTTAGGAGGTGAAATACCACAGCTGGGACAAGCGTTATCCTTATTGGCCAATCCGCTTGCCTTAACGGTAGCCGGCATTGGTGCAGTAGGCGCTGCAATAGGTTACGCAACAAAACAGGCCAATGCCTGGTGGGAAAGCATGGCCCAAATTAACGTCACGGCAGAGCTCTCGCGGGATAAACTCAAAAAGTTATCAGATAAGCTGCTCGAGATCGGAAGCCGGAACGTTGCACCTCTCGAGGAAATCCCGAAGGCTTTTAACAGAATTATTTCTGCAGGTTTATCGGTCAATAAGTCAATGGAAGCTTTAGAGCCAACACTTAGAGCAGCAAAAGCTGGATTCACAGATATTGAAACTGTAGCCGGTTCTGCAGTTGCAGTAATGTCATCCAGTGGGGAGAATGTGAACAGGGTATATGATATCTTATTTGCTACTGTAAAGTCAGGTAATGCTGAATTTAAAGACATTGCCAACTATCTGCCAAAAATCATTCCCCTGGCAAAGAATGTGGGTTTTGCACTTGATGAAACTGCAGGGGCTTACGCTGCACTTACAACCAAACTTTCCACTGAGCAATCCTCTACGGCTTTAGAAGGTATTATGAGATCACTATCAAATACCAAAATCGTAGGGCAGTTTAAGAAAATAGGTATCGACGTTTTTGATGTTAAAACCGGAAAAGTGAAACCTATACTGGATATCATGAAACAGCTGGATAAACAAATGGCAGGTTTGACTGATAACCAGAGAATGAAAAAAATGGCTTCTTTAGGACTAGACCAGAGTTCATCAGTGGGTTTTGGAACACTTATTCAGGATATTAAGGGACTGGAAAGTGCTATTGATGCATCGATAAATAGTCAGGGCGCATTAAGCAAAGCTTATCAAGACTCTTTGACCCCAATGGAATCATGGAAAATTGTTTGGAATCAAATACAGGTTTACATAATCAAATTTGGTGAATTGTTCCTGCCGATTATGTCTGCTGCCGGTAATAAAGTTTTGGATATGATCAACTATTTCAAAAATCTCTGGAATGAGTCCGTAATTTTTAGAGATGTCATTGCAGCTTTAGGAATTTACTTTGAATGGGCTTTCAAAATTGCAACGTTCGGTATCAGAACCGTATGGAACTATGTAAAAATTCTAATTGGTGTATTCGTCACTGTATTTACAACAATATGGAACGGTATTAAAGCAATAACGGGTTTTAAAGGGTCTTTTACTGACTTATATCTAAAAGTCAAACCCATATTAATATGGATGAAAGAACTCCTAGGGCAAATTGCTGATATCATGTACGACATTTTTACACTGAATTTCACCGGAGCAATTGATAAGGTTAAGAACTTCAAATTTCCGAACCTGGAAGAAATCACTGCAAAAGTAATGCTTGATGCTAAAAATCCATCCGATACTGATTTGGTAGATGAACCGGACGACGCACCAGGGGGAGGAATGCCACCAGTAGCACCTGCGAGCCCGGTTGATGATGCCAATAAGATTTCAGGGGGAGGACAGGCGAAGAACCTGACTATTAATATAGGTAGTCTGGTTGAGAATCTATCCACTAAATCTGAGGAATTCAACAAAATGAACCCGCAGCAATTTGAAAAAGCGATGATAGAAATATTAATGCGTGTAATTCGAAGCGGAGAGCTTGCATTTTAAAACTCACAGCAATGAACGAGTTTATAAAAATGGTAGATAACCTGATAAAAGCTAGGAAAGCACTACCAAATGAAGTGGCTGTATTGGCTGTAAGGTTTAGTAAAGACCGCTTTAGAGATCAGGCGTGGTATGACGAAAATAAAGAAGCCTGGAAAGCAAGAAAGCAAAGACGTCAGGGAGGTAAACGAAAAAGCCAGACAATACTAGTAAACACCGGAAGGTTAAAGCGAAGTATCCGAAAAATAAAGGCAGATCAAAATGAGGTGAAGATCGGAACCGATGTTCCCTACGCAGAAATACATAACAACGGCGGTAAAATTACCGCCTCTGCCAATGTAAAGTCGTACACCAAAAAAGCGCACACCAGAAAAGCGCACACCAGATCGAGAAAAGGGAATGTAGAAGCTGTGCCGGCTCAAAACGTATCATCACATCGAATCAAAGCACATCGCAGGAAAATGAATACTACAATTCCACAGCGCCAATTTATAGGTAATAGTGCTAAACTGGCCAGAGACATAGAAAAACTAATTGTTGACCGCTTTGAAAAAGCGATGAGAACCACTTAAAAACAAAAAAATGAAAATTCCTTTTTTAAATCTGTATAGTATTATTGAAGCTGAAAAACAAAAGTTTGAAGACCGGGGATTGAATGGAAACTTCTTTATTGACATATACCGAGGTCAGCCCGAGGACCCGGAACAATACGAATTTTTTTCGCTTCCGGCTCTTTTTATCGACTATACCGTAACCGGTCAGGGAAAAGATAGGCCAAGGCTGATTCAGATCACCCTACATCTGCTAATTGATGAAGAAAACGACATGAGTAATGTAGCTCCAAATAATCTAGTCGGGATGAATCGTTTTGTTTATTGCGGCATACTGCAGGAGATTTTGGAAGGTAGAAAACTTGTTATGAATTCTGCTTTGAAGTTTATTTCAGAAGTACCAATCGATAACGCGGTGGCGGATTACCATAGTCTGATTTTTGAATTTGAATCTTTTCCAAAAGACCTTATTTCAAATCCTGTTTTTGAAACTGGGGAATTCGATAAACCCAATGTTGATGGACAGATCAAAGAACAAAAAAAGAAGGAGGCTATTTAGCCTCCTTTTTAATTTTCTAATTGTTCTTTTGTCCGAACCCTGTAAATTTTGACATCTGCCTGTTGTGGAAAACTTACATATCTGATCGGTTTGCTTGTTGGTGTTTTTCGATCAACATACCAGCATCCTTTTTTTGTGATCTGATTTTTGTTGTTGACAAAATAAACCAAAATATCTGCCTGCTCCCTGGCGTTTACTTCATACACTTTTAAGGCATTTATATCCTTATTGTCGATATGATATTCCTGAGAAAAACAAACCATGCTGAAAAGTAAGAAGATGTATTTCATTTAAAATAATGTTAGTTGATTTGCTGTTTTTTCTGTGTGTTTTTTTGCAATTTTAAGGTATCGCTGCAAAGTTCTGTATGACATTGGGTAAACCTTACTTATCTTAGTTCTCAAAATCCCTGCCATCATTTTAGATTGGTTCCCTGCCTCGTAATGCTCATCCAGCATCTGTTTTACCAGCAATGCTTTCTTTATGGTATTGGTATGAGATTGTTGGGAGGCTGACATGTGACAAAAATATATAGTATTTTAATACGTGTCAACCCAACTTTAGAGCAAAAAAAAACCATGCCCGGAAGCATGGTTTTGAATTAATAAATACTTATAATTTTAAAAAATCTTCCTTAGTCATTGAGCCTATTAATTCATTTTTAAAGAAGTCATCAACAAATGAATAATTGGTTTGTTTTACAGTTAGATAATCGGTGTATCTTAAATTTTGTCCCTCAGGCAAATAAACTCTGATTTCTTGTGATTTATTATTTTTAAAAAACACTACTATTACAGTACTTGGATTACCATACCCTGCCACGCCAGGCACATCGTTTTTATCATGTCTGTGATCACCAACGTAGATATTAAAAAATTGATAGTTATTGCCTTCGTCTAAGCATTTTTTTATTTCGGTTTTCAAAATATTAGCTGCGTTCGCACTGCCATAACCATTATAATGAGATTTCAACCAATTTTCGGTTTTTACTAATGTATTTGGAGCTGTATTATCAACTATAACAGGAACTTCTTTTATAACCTCTACTGGAACTTCTTTTACAACTTCTTTTATTGTTTCGTCATTACTGCAGGCAGTTAAAATTGTTAGGGCTAAAAATAAGGTAATTTTTCTCATTGTATTTGTATTGAATAGTTAATAAATTTTATGTTTAATAAAAGAGATAAAAAAAGCAAATTAAGACAAATATTACAAAACCAGCAATATAAACTAGCAGTAATTTTCGTTTTAAATCTCTGCTTAACTCATAAATTCTGTTATCTCTTTCCAGATAGTACTTGTTTCTTATTTCGTCGTCTGTCAATCTTATTTCGTTCTGATTTTCCATGAGCACAAATCTAAATCATTCTTTTTAATTCATTTTACGGAAATCCGTACTTATCGTTTCATCAAGCCAAAAAATTGCAAGTTGATCATCAATATCATTAAAAACAGCGTCGCAGTTTTCTTCTTCCATATCTCCAATTTCAACAAACATTTTCCACATCTGCGCTACACCGGCATAAAAAGCCCTTTTTGTTTCCTGCAGTTGTATTTCAGACATGTTTTCTTTCTTAAGGTTAACCTTGTCCAAATAAAATTCAAACTGTTTTTCTAAATGAAATTTTTTCATGATAGGTCATTTTCTACGTTATAAATTGAAATATGGATAACACCATCGATGTAATAGGAACTTCCGCTTTTGCTATTCTTATGGCTATCCAATTTTGGAACTGCAGCTTTCCCTTTGTAACTCTGTAAGGCTTCGCTGTAACGCCTTTTTACATCTTGATCTGCTTTTTCCTTGTTTGTAAATAAGCAGTGATCAATGCTTTCAAAATAATCTATAATTGCAGTACAAAGCCTGTTTTTTGCTGCATAAGTTTGCGTAATTTTTACAAATTGTTTTGCCATAATTTTTAATATTCGTCGTTAAATCTTTCTTGATAAAGCCAGGTACTTAAGAGCGCCTGTGCTATAGTTCCTTTTGCAAGCTTCTTTTTGTATTTTGGAACTTGAATAAAGCATTTGATTTTTTGTTCTTCCGTTAATCTCTTAAATAAACCTTCTGCTTTTTTCTTGCTCTCTTTGTAATCATACAAAAGCCACAACGCTTCAAAACTTAAATCTGCAGGCGAAACTTCGATCTCAAAAACCTTAAGATATTTTTTAAGTTTCATCCAAACTGTTTTCATAGTCTTTTCTTCATATGGGAATCTTGGTTCTAGCTGTGCTAGCAGTTCCTTCCCGTTCTCAAATTTGGCATTTTCCGGAAGATATCCGGTTAAAAGCCATTGGCGCTGGTCGTGGTTCAGAACGCCCTCACATACTTCAAATAGTCTAAAATTCCCCATTAAATCGTATTTAAACAGAAATACCAAGCCTATTTCTTTTCCTTTCGCTCGATAGGTTGTAAGCGGTTCCATTACACTATTTTTTGATTAATTATGGCAAGTATTTCACGTGTTACTCTTTTTTGTTCTCTTGTAGTCCCCTGGTCGATAAAAATTAAAAGAAACTGATGAACAGCTACTGCTTCATAGAATTTTAAAGTCAGTTTAAAAGCTTTTTTAACACCTCTTTTTTCGATTGCTTTTTTAAGCAATTTATTTGCAATGTCAAACATTAGATAAATGAAACTCTTATTCTCTTTCGATGTAGCCTGAACCGGATCGACTAAATGATATGCAATCGCTTCATTTAAAAATGACAGTTGATTGTTTGTTATTTCAAATTCTATTTTCATTTTAACATTCAGTTTTAGGTTTAGATAATTGTTTTTTACATTCTGTGCAGAACTCTGCTGTTGTTTCGCAAGTTGCTGTGCTGTCGATAACTCTTAAAAGTGTTTGATCGTGTGGACAATCTATTGTGTTTTCCATCACTCAACTTTAAAATCAGGGTCAATTTGTGAAAGTGCTGTATGAACATCATTTAGTTCAGTTTCAAGTTGCGTTTTTTTATCCTCGAAAGATTTCCATGAAACCATTTCTGGATTGCTAAATTCTTCCAGGACATTCATGGGATTAGCTAGTATCTGTTTTAGTCTAAATACTTCGTCTTTTAGTAATTTTATAGGTACTTTCATTTATTTGCTCCATTTATGATTAACGACTCCGCTCATTGCTATGATAATTTTTGATACCTCCTGTGGTGTCATGTCCATTAAAGGTTTTTTCACCGGTGAACGTTCAGATTTTAAGAATTCACTAAAGGCTCCATCCATGTCTGCGACTTCTCCTGATGGGTGTTTATCATCTGGCTTTACCCATTGCCGGTTTCTGCAGAGGGCCATGATAGTAAGATGCTGTTTGTTGTTTTTATCAAATGCTCCCCAGCTTTCATTTTTTACAGGTTTTGGGGCATTGTAATTGTCTATTGCGCTTCCTGAGCCCGAATAAACAAATGGTTTATTTTTGATCATTTTGCAATTTTTTTAAGTGTTTTTCTAGTCTTTTTTTAGTCATATCTGCATTCCATATTCTCCAGCCTAGTACCATTTTTTCAAATAGTGTAAAATCATAATCTATTAAATCTTCTTCGTTTGAAAAAAAGGTTTCTCCCGTATTTATCGCATTACAAATCCAGTAACCAATCTTACCAAATCCAGCTACAAAAACAACCTTTGGTTCTTGGTTTTTGTTTCCTTTTCTAATCTTGATACTTCCTTTAATAGGATGAGTTTCGATTGACGGAATGATCATAAAGTGAGTTGGTGAACTTTCAGTATCTTCTATATAGCAATCCTGATGATCTACGTACCGTGCAGATGTCCATCCTAAATCTCCATTAATAAAGCATTCCCTAGTTCCATCAGGGTTAAAATCAGGATGAATCCAGTCCTCTGAGTGACCCAAAACTTTTAAAAAATCTTGTTGCTGCAGAGGAAACTTTTCTAGTTCGTACCACACACCTGATTTAAATTGACTTCTATAATTATCATTGCTTCGTGCCATATTTATATTAAGATTGGAATTTTAGATGATTTAATAATTGTCTTAATGTCTTCAAACATCAAATCCGATGTTATTTCATCAAATGTTAGGTCTCTAGCATTTTCATTTGGGAACTCTATATCATAACTGAATTCTAAATGATCGTATCCAGGTGTATAACCGTAAACACTAACCTTGATACAATCATTTTCCTTTTCGTTGACAGTCTTTAAAAGGACTGCTTGTACTAAATCTGTAAACTGAAATAATTTGACTCTGTTTTTCATATTGCTATTTTTAAAATTTGCTCCGGAGGCGGGATTCGAACCTGCAAAAACCGTATTCTCCGGATACCGAATTAACTAACCTATCAGGAAGTTTTTTTTAATATCTAAATCGTGGTTTCGGAAATCCACGAGGTTGGTCAACATGATTACTTTCCTTTCCAAAACCTTCTATCATTTTGTGTATATGTTCGACCGTATGATTTTCAAATTTGAAAGATTTTACTATTTCCTGGCTTCCTCTATAGAAAATCAATACAACTGTAGGTTCATATTTACCGAATCCAATATCTGACGCAACAAAAAAATGTGAATTAATGAACTTTATGTGTCTAAGAATAACCCTATTGTCTTGTGTTACTTCAGAGGCCATTCTAAAAAGCTCGTCATGCTTATCAATAACTTTTTCAAGTCTTTTTTCAAGCCTCAAAACTTTAATTTCTAGTTCAGAAATCCCTAGAATCCTTTTTAAATAGTCTTTTACTTTTTTTAATATTAATATCCTTTTCCCCATTGATTATTATTTTATTTTTGAATTAAATTTTGGAAGCTTTTGCTTTACTTTCTCGTACAGCTCATTAACTGGTACTATGTCTCTGCCCGAATAATCTTGTCTGCTGCAAGCATCTTTTAACAATGACTCAGCAAACAATCCCATTTGTGTAGCCCTTAAAACAGCAATCATTTTCACTATGTCTTTATCACAGATATCGCTGTACAAAACATATATATCGGTTCCGTAAATCTGCCACGTATCTAAAGTCAGTATTACTCCAAGTCCTCCAAAGTAATTATCAGGGTCAACATGATCAGATGCTAACAATTTCATTAGAGCATCTACTGCTCCAAAATTCCCATCAGACATTTTTGCTAATACATCTGGCATCGTATCTTTGGACTGAATTCTATTTTTACTCGTATTCATTGCTTTTATGTTTAAATTGTTATACTGAAAAGTTAAAAGTTAGTTTTTTACGTTGGCCGTTTTCATCGGTGATGTAACTCCATCCACGTACATACTGCGTAGTTCTGGTGAAAATCTGCGCTTTTTCGATTATTTCGATACCATCGTCAAAGCCTTCATCGTCGTATTCGTCTCTTAGTGCTTTAAGCTGCAGAACAACATTGGGTTTTAGCATTCCCGTTTTACCATTAGGTTTTAGAAGTAAATTAAGACTTGCTGCAAGCTTTCTGGCATTGTTGTTATCTCCCCCGGATAGCGTTGCCAGGTACTGCTTAATTTTTGTTATACCTGCAGGTTCTGTTCCATCGAAACTGATCGCCACATTAAAGCCAATTGTGATACTTTTAGAACCGTCCGGGAGTGTCGTTGTATAGCTGTCCTGGTTGCTTTCTCCATAGAGCTCTTTTCTAATAGCCAGTGTCGGTTCAAAATCTCTAAACACTTTTAAAATGGCTGCTTCGTTAACACCTCTCAGATTAGCTAGTGAATTGATGTTTCTCTCTAAAAATTCAGCACCTAGTTCTTTAAATGCTTTATAGTTTTCCTGCTTTTTCTTTCGTTCAGCCTTTGCACTTTCTTTTGCCTCGATTGTCAATTCTTTAATCTGTTCAGGTGACAAATCCGAAAGTTTTATTATAGGCTTGTTTTGATTTTCCATATTTTCAATTATTTACTATTGTTGGTTCTATTACTTCTATTTTGTTGGTGTCAAACATTTCTGATTGAATGTTGTAATGAAATTTCGTCTGCAGTTCGATGATGAACTTATTTGAAATCTCAGCTGCGTAATGCACAATGATGGTGCGCTGTTTTGATTGGAGCTCGCAGATATCTTTTACTTTTTGATGCAGTTTGTACCTGCGGTTATCAAAAGAAGATCTCTTTTTCCTGATCACCGGAACTGGCTCCGATCTGGCTATTGGTTGTATGTCAAAAAACTTTTCCATATTCTATTGGTTTAAGAGGTTTCCAGTTATTCTTATCGATCTCCAGTAGAATCTGATATATCTTAGTTTCTAGTGAAGTTTCCTGCCTGTAAGAATCATCTTTTGCCATAATTCGGGCACGTTCGCGGTTAATAAGTAATCTGTCATTCCATGTTAAGAAGCTTTCTTCTTTTAGTTCACATTTAAAGACTTCCTTGTCGTACTGCAGTACTAAACCGAGGTTGACAAGACGGGGCGGGGGTGAATAAAATTTCATCATTTATATTCTGCTAGTTCTTGTTTTGCTTTTCTTAATTTTTCTTCCATCAGGCCACGGGCTTCATGCTCTTTTGCATTATCGAACATCCATTGCTCAATCTCTTCGATAACATTTTCAAGACGTTGTTTGGTTCGTTTCATCTTAGTTCAATCTTAAGGTTATACTGTCAAGTTTTACACCTCTTACGGCTACACACAGTACACTTACATTTAGTTCCCTGTTTGCCGCCTGTGAGCTGATTGCTGCGTTTATTAATGGAATGGGGCGGCACGTTTGGTGTACTATCTCTGTGCATCGCTCATAAAGCCTTTTTCGGTCTTTTACAGTGACTGTTTCACTGTGTTGGTAGTTCTTGATCCTTAAGCGAAATTCTTCTTCGCATTTATCGATCTCAGCGTTGTAATACCTGCTTAAAGGGGGATAGGCTAGTATTTTTTGTGTGTCTCTGACATTAGCAGTTAATTTTTCGCACCATTTCCAATAAGCATTGAAACGATCTAGTTCAAATTCTTCTGCAGTTATTCCCAATATTTCGTTTATTGTATTCATAGCTTCTAATTATTAATTTGACTTCCGTGACACAGCTGGGCTGAATGTTCATCTATTACTATCGTTCCTCCTGGACAGCTTCCAGATACAAAAGCCGCCATTCCTTTAACTCTCAATATGTACCTTGCTAATCTTTTACAGAGCTTGGCAGTTGCGGTATAGGGTTCGCCTCGTTCTTCGTGGGCAATAAAAACCATCGTTGTTTTAGGGTACTTCATTATAAATTTTTTAAACCTTCCATAGGCCAGTTCATCATTGTAAACTGTCATATTATCAAAAAATAGAACTTTTGGAGGCTTGCGTCTGGACAGGATTTTTTCAACTTCGTCAAGTTCCGTGTACTCCAGAAACTTGATATTTGTTTTTTTTACATCCATTTTAGCCCTGTTTTTTGCGTTCTGTTGAAACGACTTTCCTGTGCCTTCCTCTGCTGATATATAATAAACAGGGTCAAATTGACTGAGATATTCAGCTAGCTTTAATGCAAACAAGGTTTTACCATTTTTTTCATTGCCATAAATCAGCCATACTTTACCTTTTTCAGGTTGACCTAGAACATCCAGCCAAACACCCGTAAATTCGTATTCATCGAAGCTCTTTCCGTATAATGTCTTTAAGGATATTGCTCTTGCCATATTTATGCTCCTATTTTGATTAATGTCTCCAGGTATCTAAGGGTTGATTCTTTTTGCAGACACTTATTAATTAATGGTTTTACCTTGCTTTTATCTTGCAGGTTAGCTGAGGCTACGTCTCCAATCAGTTGACTATAAAAGGCCTGTCTGTCAACTTTTCCACTTGGTGTAAGCTTGATAAATTCGTCTGAAAAACGGCTGAATATCTCAGCATATCCCACTTTTTGGTTTTTAATTCCTCTGTTTATTTTATCTCTCAGACCGTCAGCGCCCATCATATACCATCCGCATACCCCATCGGTTCCATTCCAGATGCCTTTTAGTTCTAAGAATGCAGTATATTCTAAATCCCCAGCCTCGTCACAGATAATAAGAGGTTTCTCAAGGGTTGTGATGTAATATTTCAAATTTGCCAAAACATCATAATATTTACCCTTGTTATCTATACCGATTGTTTTAGCCAGCAGACGGATAAAAAGCTGTTTGGATTTTGCCTGAGAACAGTCTACATAAAAAGTATTTTTCATTCTTTTGATGATGTGTTTCGTGCAGAAGGTTTTACCGATACCACAATCATCAACAAGTACCATCGAGCGGCTTAATTCTTTGCAGAAATTAAGGTTATCCTCAATTTCAGTGTAAACTGATGTTCGGGCAACCTTCCAGTTATCTTCAAACACCTTTACTTGCAATTCACGCCCGATTGTAATCCAAACAGTGTCACTAATTATTCTTTCGATCTCACCATTCTTTAGACGGCTGTATATGGAGTGTTTTAATCCTAAACTTTTAGAAAAATCAGCATCTGAGCCTCCGTAATTTTCTCTTTTGTCAAGTATTGCTTGTCTTACTTTTGTTCTGAATTCGTTAGTTAAGTTCATTTCTTTATATTTTTTGGGTTACATAAAATTTCTTTTCCAGCTTGGTACCGCATTTTGTTGCGGTATGTATGGGAGTTGATCGTCGTTTTCATCATCGTCAGCAAATACTTCTGCAGGTTCCTCGCGCGCTTCGTAACGCTTGACATTTTTAAATTTGAAATTCGAATTAACTGTTTTAGGCGTGTTATCGATTATTTGTACGTTTTCGATCTTGTTTCTCTGCCTTTTTTCGAAAAGATCAACTGAGGCAACATAACTGCTTTGTAACTGCAGAGCTGCATTGTCTTTCTCTGTTCTTTCAATAGTTGCTCTGTTGTACTTTGGCATTTCCATGATCTCACATACAAATCTTTCGTTGTAATAAACCATGGCTTTTAAAACCTGTCCTTCGTTCCCGTCAATCCAGTAAACATCAAACTCTTTTCCTTCTATAACTCGCATCTGCTGAATTAAAGCCTCACCGGTTAATATTTTCCCATTCTCTGCAATCGCTCTTTTCTTTCCCTGTAACATTATATATCCGGCATTGCATGATGTTTTTGTAGTGAAGCCTAAATGTGGCAGTATTAGTTGCCAATTAGTGGGCTTTAAATCTGCGTGCTGGTTCTGTTCGAAGTAATCCCAGCGGCTTATTGATGCATTTTCCGGATGCGCACTATTGTTAAACTGTTCTATCTCCAGCATTCTTTCATTAATCAAAATATCAAAAGGAATGATCTGTTTTTTAGCACTACTTAATTGGTTCGCTTCGCTTTTTGCCTTTGGTCTGGCAATCCAGCCCATTGCAGTTTTCTCTATTTCATATCGCAGCTTACCGTTAATCCTTTCAATGTATTTTCCACGGGCGTTGTTCGCTTCGATTTTAACTTTTTGAAACATCGTTCCTGGTCTTAGTAGTGTATCTTTATAACTACTATTCAATGAGCTTTCACATTCTAACTCGTTAGGCAAACAGTAACCCCATTCGGTATAATTTCGAACCATCTGGCGGTAAAAATCTAAAAGAATCGATTCTTTACTTTTTCCGTAAACTACTGTTGTAATCGCTTGTGAGGCTATATCGACACCTAGATAGAACCAAGCTCTGTCACCTTGTTTGTTATAAACAAACGGGGGCTGTCTATCGTCAATTGAAATTATTGAGCCAGCCATTGTCGGCATTTCCATTTGATGGTGTGGTTTAAATTTGCCCATGTAAACCTGACGATCTCCGCTTCTTGCTTTGTACGTTGCAAGAGTGTTTTCCCATTTATTGATGTAATTTATGATCGTAGCCTGGGAGAGTGTTTTAAATTCTTTAGGATTATACATCTCGCCTGTATCTTCGTTGTATACCTCTGCATACCCGTTTAAAAAAGCGTCATAATTACGTGCGATATCGGTAGGTGTAGGCTTGTGTAGTTGATTTTTGAATAGACCGTTTAAGATCATTTCTGTTTTTTCGTCTACTTTACGAGCGTTCTGCTTTCCAGTTCCGGCAGGATCCTTTATCAAAGAGAGAAACTTGTTTTCTTTAAAGTCTTTTAAAAGCTCTTTAAATCGTATTGAAACCGGAAGTGTGTGCTCAACCTCATGTTTCGATCTTAAGTAACTTTGAAAACTTTCAACATCATATCTTAAAGTTTCCACCAGGCCCACTAAAGTGAGTTTCATTTTTAATCTTTCCTGTATGCGTGCCTGCTCTAATTTTACAACTGCCTGCATTACGCTAGCATTTATAATATATCTTTCCTGTTCTTCACTTTTTAAAATCGTAGTGCCACCCCTTTTAAATTTTGAATAGTATTCCGGGGCCTCAGAGTCCCATTCGAAAAACGGCTGTAATGGATGCTCAGCTTTTCGAGGGTCACCCAGGGCATCTTGAATTTCACTTGAAAGGCTGTCAAAATCTACTAAAAGCTTTCTTCCGTTGCCTCCTACTAGTAATCGCTTAATACCGAATCGTTTTCCCTCATATCTTTTTAACTCCTTTTGCAAGGTTCCTAACTTGTTCCAAAATCTTGGTACAAGTTCTATGGCTTCAACAGCTACGGTTTTATTTGAATATATATAAGGCATGATTTTTATTTTGGAAATTCAACAAATTTTAGATTGGCACTATTGAGCTGCAAACGGTAGAAACAATTTTACCACAGCACAAAAACTGAGTTTCGACATACATGTGAGTGAACAGATCATTTACATGATAAATAGTTTTAGTTTTCATAACTCGTTGATTTGTTTTCTGATCGCTTGAGTTGAAGCAGACAAAAGTGTCTTATACTCTTCCTGAATTTTTATAGGAATTGTTCCTGAGCGTTCGCCTCTAATAGATTTTAAAATATAATCTCTTCCGAAACCATATTTATTTTGCAGCTCAGTAAGGATTTCCGTATTGTAGAGTGATTTCTTTTTTCTAGATTTGTCCATTGTCTTAAGTGTATTTATATAAATACAAATATATAGACTTATTTCAATATCAAACAATATAATGTAGAAATTTTTCAATATTTTTTCTTTATGGGTAAATCAACGACCGAGAGACTGGCTGAATACATGGCTTACAAGGGTATAAACAACAACGCACTAACGGTGGCTGCTGATCTATCTGTAGGGCAAATCGGAAAAGCTATAACTAAGAATTCTGGCATCAATAGTAGTTCTATTGAAAAAATTCTACATGCTTACCCAGAAATAAGTGCTGAATGGCTATTAACCGGTATAGGACAAATGATAAAAGAAAGTACTGAACATGTCACTAGTAAAACAGAAGAAAGAAAAGGTTTTCCATTGATACCAATTGAAGCTATGGCTGGCTATGGCCAAGGAGATAGTCAAGTTATGCAATATGATATTAGTAGCGGGTACAAGATACCCGAACTTGAAGGTAAAGGAGTTGAGTACTTAATCCGGGTTTCAGGGTCATCAATGTATCCAAAATACAGTAATGGTGATTTGTTAGCTTGCAAACCACTAAAAGATTTGTCTTTTTTTCAATGGGGAAAGCCGTATGTGTTAGATACTGAGCAAGGAGCAATTGTTAAACGTTTGTTTCAGTGCGATGACAACAACGAATACCTAGAATGTGTTTCAGACAACAAAACGCACTATCCACCTTTTAAGATTCCTAAAACTTCAGTGCGGGCGGTTGCGATTGTAGTAGGAGTTATACGATTAGAATAATACTGTTGTGTATTTGGAATGTGTGTACCTTTATGCAACACACATAACTTTTTTCAAATCAAAATCTTATACATTCTTTTAATTAATTAATAAACAACGCTTTAACTATTTGTTTGTATTTTGCTATATGTTTTTATCTATGACGAATATGCTTAAAAATACGCATTTATATGTATTTTTATACACATATACCCCCTTAGTAGGGTACTAAAAAAACATACAACTGTCCATCCAACTGTCCACCCAACTGTCCACCCAACTTTTTTATGGTGAAAAAATCAATTTTATTTGGCGTTCAAAAGATGGCATAAAAAAAGACTAAATTAATAGTCTTTGTCATAGTGTAGTTTTTAGATTATAATCGCTTACATCTTGTTTTTATAGGCTTTACGGCTAAAAGTTATAGTTAAGTAGTATTAATTAACTGCTTATGTCAATAACTGGAACTAAAATTTTTTGAAAGGCACATGTAGAGCTAGTAAAAAGTGGTATAAATGCACATTTTAATTTATGGCATTTTTGGACATTTTTCGGTGTTAAGCCCTTGTTTTATTGGGTTTTTTGGACATTTTTGGGATGTAGTGTATTGTTACATTTTAATTTATTATTTATAATTACCTGCGTGAATACAATCCGAAAATATATTTTACTCAAATAGAAAATATTTTTAAAGACGATGAAATTTTTTTTCATATCAAGCACATGTGCTATTGCTGGATCTTATTCCAAGATTCTCCTTTTGACCAAGAAATAGAACTGTTATCAGATCTGGCTTATAGTAGTATCGAATATAGAATATTATATTTTGAGAATGCTCAGGACAATGCATGGTTTCACTCAGCCAATAAAAAGGGCTTACTAACTAAAACCTGTCTTGAAACTCCAGACCCGAAGATTAAGGATGATGCAGAAGATTTTGGCAAATATCAAATCAATAGCATCGTAAGTTTTTTACATAGGTATATAAATAAAAATACAAAAGGTGCATGGGATTTACTATTGAAATTAAATGACACGGATGTAAAGCAGTCACTTCTATTTTATTTAAACGATTGTCCTGCAGATAAATACTTAAAACTTTTCGAGCAATGCCCTAACCTTTTAGATGATGATCCTCATACTTATTACGCAGCCCTATATAAAATAGCACAGACAAATCCTGATTATTGTTTCAATCTACTTGAAAACAAACTGCTCAACAATACATTACAAGAGACCGTAAGAAATACAGTTTATCAGGAAAATAAGCTGCTTACCACTTTGTCCACTGTAATTCCGTGGAAATTAGCGCAGCCTTTGCTTAAGAATCTAATCGAAGAATTAAAATCAAATGATCATAACTATTTGAATTTTTATGACGATCATATTTATACAGGTGTAAATCTAAAGACTAAAAAACCTTCCGATAAAGACGGATATTATTATTGGCTTTTAGCTACTTGTCTACGTGAAATGACATTATTAGAAAGTCCAGAGTTTAAACAATTTCTTGATAATTATCTTACTTCAAGATATGAGGCAGTTCTGAGGCTTATTGTTCATGCCATAAGCGGTTCTCTTAACACTTATCCAGACTACACTTACAAACTGTTCATGCATTTTTACAATAGTAAATGTTTTTTAACTGCAAGTGACCTTGGAGTGGAGTTCCGTGATTTATTTCAAAACAGTTTTACGTTTTTCAATCTCAAACAGCAAAACAAAATTGTACAACTCGTCTTAAGTCTTAGAATTCCCACTGAAACGGTAGTTCGTAAATACAATGAAAAAAGTTACTTACACTTGAAATGGGGTTTTACACAGCATGTCCTTTTAAGGAGGTTCCCCGAAAATACATTTAAAGAAAATATCGAATTAAAAAAACGAAGAGATGAATTAGATCGAAAATTTGAAAATTTTAAAGAGACTTACAGCTCAGGCAATCCCCTTGCAGGTATAGTGCGAAAACCGCTGAATGACCAGGCATACAATAAAATGACCACAGCTCAGTGGCTGAGTTCATTTCGTATCTATAACGTTGAAAGAGATGGTTTTGCAGAGGACTTCCTTAAAGGAGGGCTAAGGGAACACTCGTGGGCTTTTAAAGAACACATAAGAAACTATCCTGAAAGATCTGTTGAAATTATAGAGCAAGCAATAGAAGACATTACAATCAACCATAACTACCCCTTATTAGGAATGTTGGGATTGATTGAAATAAAGTATGATCCGGAAATAATTTACAAGCTGTTTAAAAAACTTAAACCTTCTGTAAATAGCATTGAACATGATGATATTAACTTCTTTGTCAGAATTGCCGGATACATTATTGCATCTAATATTGAAGATAATGGAGTCTTAAACTATATTATTGACTCCGCTCTTAATTGGAGTAAAGCAAAAAAAACAGATTTTTTAGTTAATTCTGAAACTTCTGAAGATGATTTAGTGAGAGCTGCTATTGGTACTGATTATGGAATCGCGGCTAAAGCTTTACTGGAGATAACTAACAAAAAATTTAAAGGGGTCACTTTTGATACAATTGAAAAAATCTTAAAGGACGGTCCTGCTGAGGCAAAAGCCATTGTGCTGAATCGCTTTGTATATCTAAACAATTTAGATCGCGAAAAATCCTTTGAAATTTTTAGTAATTACCTTCTCCATGAAAACAATATTTATATTACCGTATCAGCTCTTTGGTCACTTCAATATATGGTTAATATTAATTTTGAAAAATTTATCCCGGTTTTTACTAAAATGATTGAAAGCAAGAAGTTAGGAAAAGATGATACTAATGCTTTGTTTTTAATTTTATATAGTTCTTATCTTTATGGAGAAGATGCTGCCGAAAAACTTCTTAAGGATCTCATATTAAGAAATCATTACACAAGATCATGGACATTGCAAGTTATTTTTAAGAACTATTATCATAACGAACAAAGTCATTTAAAAGCAAATACCGTCTTAGACTATTTACTGGAGGCTGAAAATATAAATCCGTCGAAAGAACTGGTTTTTCAATATATGGATCTTGATCACATTGAATTAATTGATATAGAAAAATTCCTGATACTTTTTATTGGCTCTTCTCATTTTTATCTTTCTGGACAGTTAATTAGATATTTAACTCAGCAATGCAGTAAGTATGTCCATACTTCAATCAATATATTTAATCAGGCAGTTTTGCTTGACAATAAGAGAAAAAACAAAGAACAAGGATTTGGCAGGGATCAGGAAACTATAAAATTTATCGTTGGTGCATTCAATGCTTTAAAATCAAATGATGAGCAAAGTATTTTGCAGAGAAAAAATCTTTTAAAATCTTTCGATTCTATTTTGAAAGATTATCGATATCAGAGAATTACTGAGAAAATTTTGGAGGAATTAGTGTAAAGCACAACTCCTACATTTAAAATTATCAAATAATGTAATTAAGGGCTTAATCATTTAATATAAAATCAATAAAATAGAGACTTAAAAAATGCATATATGGCTCAATATCTTCTTTTAATTAAGGCAAAATATTGGCTAAATAACTAAAAAAATTTCATATTACATTCCTCTTAATATGTTTATAATTAGTAGTTTTAATCAAGCACTCCGAATAACTTATAATACGTAAAATTTTCATATGAATGTTTTAATACTAACAAGGCTGGAACTATATGAAAAAATATGGTCAACACCAATGGTTGTTTTAGCCAAAGAATTCAATTTATCGGATAATGGCCTAAGGAAAATATGTAAAAAGCACAATATACCTACACCATTGATGGGACACTGGCAGAAAATTCAATACGGGAAAAAAACTACCGTAATTAAACTGCCAAATAAAAATAAAGAAGAGCAAATCAAAATTAATATTGATGAATCAAAGTCAAGCCATTATCAGCAGGATCCAAAAATTGATTTGATTTCTGAAAGTATAAAAAGCAACAAGCATCTTATACTAATAGTTTCAGACAGGCTAAGCAAACCCGATATTATAATACTTAATACTCAGAAGTATTTAAAAGAGATAAAACCAGATGCATACAGTCGAATTAAAGGGACTGTAGAGACCGGCAGAGGAATGCCAAGCATTATTGTTACTCCCAAAAATATTTCACGATCTTTAAGAATACTCGATAATCTTATTAAAAACTTCCGAGCGTTAAACTATAAAGTAGTTTTAAAAGAAGAAGGGTTAACTATCATCGCCTATGAAGACGACGAGATGAAAATTTCTATTAGAGAAATCTGTAATTCTGTACAGGTAGAAACTGATTTTAGATGGAAAACCAGGGAGCTGATCCCTAACGGAAAACTTGCGCTGAAAGCGGGACGATTTGGAACTTATGAATTTGTCGATTCTAACAAAAGCCTCATTGAGGATCAAATTGCAAAAATTCTTATCAAAATTGAAAGTGATTTTTTGGCAATGCATGAACTGAGAGCGCAAAGAAAACTTGAAGAAATAAAAAGAAAAGAATTAGAAAAAATAGAACTTGAAAAACAACTTGAAAAAGAGAATGAATTAAATAAGTTCAAACAGTTCTATAACGATGCACACCGGTGGAAAAATTATAATGTCTTAAAAGAGTATTTTGATTTTATAAACACTCAGCCGGAGAAATCATTACCAACTGAGCAATGGCTTGACTGGGCATCAAAGAAATTAGATTGGTATAATCCATTGACTAATGCAAAAGAAGAGTTCCTAGATGATGTGGATAAAGATACCTTAAGTTTTAAAAAGAAAGCATGGTATTTACCATAATTTGAATAACTCAAAAGAAATATTAATTTTCAAAGTTTGCCAATAGATAATATTAGCTCATTTTCAATTATAAAAAAAAGCTACGTTCGTATGAGTTTAACCAAGCTTCATTTATTTACAAAAGATACCGATGCCACCGCTACAGAGCAGGGCTTTTACTTTCAAAAACTTATAACCCTGCGAACATGGCTTCAGAACAGGCTTGAGCAGAACGATACTGACATCTATTGTGACTACGAAGAGGATATTTTCGAACGCAGTGTAGACGCTGGAACTTCCACTTTTAGGCAGGTAAAATTATATTCTGAGAATTTTTCTTTTTCTAAGGAAGAAATAGTAAAAAGCATAGCTCATTTTTTTATGCTCTATTGTAAAGGTGATTATATATTGGATGATGTGATCTTTATTTTTGAAACTAATTCTCGGCCAGCACGACAGTATAAAACCGAGGACCCAAAACTTTTGAAGGAGTGGTGGCAGAATCAGGATGAACTCTCACCGCAAATGCTCGAAAGATGCAGGATAAAAGTAAAATCTATAATTGATGAATATATAACCAGTGTTATGAGCGCAAAGCTTTCTCCAGAAATGGATAAAGCAATGAAAGAAGCCAAGGAAATATATGACCGACTGCCTGATGATGTCTGGAATGATTTCGTAAGATCTATCAGATGGAAATTTGATGCAGTACCTCAAGAAAATGCCATCACGCAGCTTGTTAAGGAACTAGAGGAATTAGTAATACAGCTTCCTTTTTCTTTAAATCCAGATCAGGCTACTACTTATATATCGGTTCTTTTGTCTGAAATAGCTGCTCGGACCGCGGAAAAAGATACACAGAAAAAAATTCTCACAAATCTGTCGCTTGATATCCTGCTTCTTAATATGGGATCAGAAAAAGACAGATGGTATGCCGCCTTTTACGAAAAATGGAAAGAAGAAGAAATGATTAATGATTTCAGAGTCGGAGAATTTTATGAAATCATTGCTGCGACAAGGCACTGCAGATGGGAGCTCATCGAAACCGATCATGATGACCTTTGGTGTAGCCTTTTAAAACAGTACATAGAACTGGAGGAAACATTAACATCCTGCCGTCGAAAAGCAATCTATGAGTATATTTTTATTCTTTTATCTCCCGATTCAAAAACCTTCACAATAAAAAATACAATTGAAGGTACAGAACACTTAATCAGATATTATTTTGAAAATCTTGACGATAGAAATTCCTTTTCTGATATAGAAGATGATATAATACTGCTGGAAATAGCGGCTAAGTATTCTGAGAGTTTTCCAGAACTTATTACGTTCCAAGAGATAGAAAATTGGCGAAATTCAATACACATAACCATTGATAATAAAATATCAAATCATAACAATGTCGATGAGCTTTGCCTGGCTTTACAGCTAATGGGAAACTTTCATTTTCATAACGATCCATCCATCTCTATTCTGGATAAGACGATTCAGTCAGTAGAATTCTACAGTAAAATCCCTGAAATTCTCCCGCAGGCTCGTACCTACAGTATAACGACGCTTAATAATCAAACCTCCGCCATATTAGATCTGCTTATAAGACTCGATGCAGAGATTGCCGCCATACAAGTATTGGAAGAATATTTGGATAGCATCGAAGTTTTGGCAATGAAAACAGGACAAAACCTTGAAACGGCAAAAACGCTGGTTCAAAGAAGTTCGAGTTATCTTAGCAGACCTTCAGTTGCAAACTATCTTAAAGCCCTAGGCTGCCTGCATAAAGCTAAAGATTACTGTAATAATGATGATGCCCGCCCCCAATTAATAATGGTACTTAACAACATTGCAAAAGTATATTGGGCTTTGGGAATGAATATTGCCTCTAAATACTATGGTCTGACTGCTCTCTGGGGGTCTGTCCATTTTGGCGATCATACTATATTGAAGCTTATTGGTGACAGCTATGCTTCCGTTTTTCACGCCGACTACCAGCAGGGCAGCTGGGTCAGTGCATTAGATGATTTTCAAAATTACATCCACGCAAGAATTGAATTTAATGCTGATGATCTTGATTTAGAAAGAGATCATGTTTTGGCAAATGTTTTAGTGGAACTTGGCTTTATTCTAAGTACTGCGGCTATAATTCATCCAGAATTGCAGGCATTTATTCAACATCAGAAGCAAAAAATCGGTTGGATCTATACCGAATTTCTACAGGAAATTGGTCAGCATACTGAAGCAAAATTTCGAGATCAAAACAAATTAAAAGAATTACTCAAAAGAAAACTTACCATGATTCCTTTCAGCGATATAGGACCGTCAAGGAAAATAGAATTTGACACCCATGGAATAAAATGGAATATTGTATTCTCAAATGAAGTAAAGATGAATGCAATTGCAGAAGAATTTACTGCCCTTTTTCAAATTATACTCTGTGAGATTGGTTTAATGAGTGTCGATCTGCATCTTCTAAAAATGCCGGTAACAATTCACTTAAGCCAAGACAATGAATACACCCACGATTTCAAACAGCGAATTTCTCATGATGAAGCAGTCTGGGATTTAGCAATCCCTGCCTTAGAGGTAACAGATCAGCTAAAGATTCAATACCACTATGTTTTTTTAACGAGTCGTATTAGAACTCTTTTAAGTAATTTAAGCCTGCTGCCGAGTAAAGAATTCTACGAAGCTTTTGATTCACTTTACAGAAAACAAAATTTAGGACATAAGGGATTAATTATAAATACCTATCAGAAAGTATATTTCAATCATTTAACAGAGGAACAGTTTAGTGAATCGCATCGTTCAGCTTTTAACCCTGTCAGCTTTGATGATTTTAATTCCGAAGGATCCAGACTTGATATAGATTTTAAAGGAGTCAGCGCGAAATATGATCAGGCTGCGTCATTAGAAAAAATTGCCGGCAGATATAAACGTAATTATAAAAGTTTATCCGTCAGTCTTGAAATCTGGAAACGGGATCCCAATTTTAAAATACTTATAAATTCATTGCGTAGTACAGGTTTTCTTGACTGGCAGATCCTTTCAGCTCTGAGAAACTTTGTGATTGCAAAAAAAGTCAATATCCTATTACAGAGAAATCCTCCTTCAACTGATCAAGAGGCTGCAGCTTTAGCAGCAAAACTATCGACAGAAATGAGAAGACAGCTCGAAGATCAAAATTATATTCCAATACCACTGGAGTGGCTGACATCCCCTGAATTTTCATTTTACATGAATAAAGTGCCCGTTGATGTCCTTGATTCTTACGGGTTACAAAATGGCATGAAATATCCAAACTTCAGTGCTGTGCACAGCTATCTCTCTATACGTTTTGGATTTTCCTCGGATGATAATTCCGAAGAAAGCCCTTTAAAAGATTTATAATTTTTTCAAGATAATACAGAGCTGTCAAAACGTTTTTCGCTTTGCGCTTTATGTCAATCTTAAGTCTGGTTTCCTAAAGAAATGTTGTTATTTTCTCAGTACTTAGGAAATGAAAAAATCTTGGAAGAATGAAAAATATAGCTTTAGCTATTTAAATGTAGCTTTAAAAGCTGAAAGATTTCTTTAAAATATATTTTCCTCATAATCACAGTAAATATCTCATCAGCATCTTTATTTTTATTGGACAGTCAGGTCTTAAGAGTTTTCAATTCCTGAAGCTTGAAGCCCTTACAGTTTCAATAGCATCAGTTTCTTTAGATAAATACATAATCGATTTTATTGAGACTAAATTTGATTTCCTTAATTTGGTAAAACAAAATGCTTTTCTTTTCAAACCTCTGTTAGCTCGCTTAAAATCTGGAAATCTTCCAATAAAAGGTTCGAATTTTGTACCAAGGAGTTCACCAAAAGCCACTCCATCGAGTGGCTTTTTTGTTTTTTATACGTTTCGGTAGAACTGGAATTTTCGTATTGAATTAAAGGATCAAAAGTTTTGGAAAAACAAAAATCTCGCAAAGTCGCGAAGCCGTAAAGTTTAAAAAGGGTAGATGCTCCGTTTGTTCTTTTAACGGAGGAGATCTGATTGAAAGCGAATAGATGAAGTAAATCACACAAAAAGTTTCGTATTGAATTAAAGCTGACAGGTTTTTGAAACCTGTCAGCTTTGGGTTTTTGGGTATTTAATTTTGTTTTAAAGTTTTATCCTTTTTAGGTCTTCAAAAAAGCGAGAAACAGGTGTTTGTACTGGTGAGTAGGAGCGATTGAATAACTAACTTTATAAGGAATAATATTAGTTAAGATTTTTGTTTTTAAAGTGTTAAAGTGGCGGTTGTATAGTAAGTTAGTATGCGGTCTACTTGAAATTTAAGACTAATTATTCACTTGTTGAACGTGTAATTTTAATTTTTAAAATATGAAAAAGTATTCTCTTTTTGCTTTATGTTTCAGCACATTCGTAAGTTGGACTTCAGCGCAGACCACAGCAGTTGACACCACGCATATTTTTCGAACTAAGACTCTGGCTCTTAATTTAGATGGTGCCAGGCATGCTTATCATCCAAATAATGAAGGATTATTGTATAATTTAAATGGAGGGATCACACGAGAAGAAGCAACTCAAAATAAGTTTAAAAAAGACAGGGGTTATGGCATCGCTAAAAAACGTATCGGTCAAAGTGATGATTATGAGGGTTACCTCCAGGCTGATGGTTATTTTGTGTCACAAACTACTCCTTATAATAGAAATGAACCGGAGAGCAGTGCTGCCAGATATGCCGATGCTGAAACAATTCCGTATATCACCTTAAGTCCCAAGTGGAAAGCGCGGGGAATTAAAAATTGTGATATCGCATTTGTTGTTAATCTTGATAATGGCAAAAAAAGTGCTGCTATATTTACGGATTACAGAAAAAATGACGAAAGTTTAGAAATTTCTCTAGCGCTTGCTCAAGGACTTGGAATACCAGTAGCTACAAAGAAAGGTAGTTCATACGATAATAAAAAAACAGTTACCAAATACAGGGGAATAGCGAGTCGAAACCTTAAAATTTACTATTTTATAGGTAGTGGCGATGGTAATGGTAAAACGGTTGAAGAGATTAAAAAGGCAGCTCGAAAATTAATGGGATTGTAGTAAGTATTATTCGGTTAAAACTAGGTTGTTTTGGGAAGCATTATAGTGCTCTATAAATTAACAGCGAAATAATAATTTTACACAAAGAAAAGAAATCAAAAAAAGCGAATTTCTTTTTAGGGAAATTCGCTTTAGATAATTAATTAACTTTTTTAATCTGTTGGTATAACATTCTAAACTTGGCAAGTTTGGGTGCAATTACCGCCTGGCAATAACCTGCATTGGGATTGTTTTTGTAATATTCCTGATGTGAAACTTCTGCGATGTAAAACTCTTCGATTGGTTTTACTTCTGTAACAATCAGATCATCAAAAGCTTCCTGTACTTCTTTTATGGCATTTTCGGCGATTTGTTTTTCGGCATCATTTTCGTAAAAAATAATACTGCGGTATTGTGTTCCGTGATCAGCACCTTGTTTGTTTAGCGTGGTTGGGTTATGTGTTGTCAGGTGAATAACCAATAATAGAGCTAACGGAACTTTTTGGGCATCATAAGTAATTTCAACAACTTCTGCGTGTCCGGTTCTGCCATCGCATACTTCACGGTAGGTAGGGTTTATTGTTGCTCCTCCGCTATAACCACTTTTAACGGCAATGACACCTTCAACCTCAGAGAAAATGGCTTCTGTACACCAAAAACATCCTCCACCAAATACTATTTTTTTTATATCACTCATAGCTGTTTTTTTAAAATTGATAAGTACTCAAGATTTTCCTGAGTAGTATTAAATGTTTTCTGTTTTTACTAGTGAAACTACATTCGTGCAATATCTAAGTCCACTAGGTGCGGGACCATCGGGGAAAACATGACCCAAATGAGAGTCGCAAATGTTGCAGGTAATTTCTACGCGTACCATTCCAAATGTTACGTCTTTGATATAAGCGACATTTTCTATAGCAACAGGTTGTGTAAAAGAAGGCCAACCCGTTCCGCTTTCGAATTTTTCACTCGAATCAAAAAGAGGCGTGTTGCAACATTTGCAAGCGTATTTTCCAGGTTCAAAAAAACTGCACATGTCAGAGCTGTGGGCTCTTTCTGTACCTTTTAGTCGTGTAATACGGAATTCTTCTTCTGTTAGTAATTTACTCCATTCCTCAGGTGTTTTTTCTACTCTTTTTGGAGGAGTTGGATTTCCGTGATTGGCGTATTTTATAATATCGTTCCAGTTTAGCATGATGTTTTTTTTAAGTTATAACTTGTTGGTTGTAATTCTTTTTAACACACAGAAACATAGTTTTGAAAGTGATGCTTTATTTAAAGTGTTTTAATAAAATTGTAATTTTGCACATAGCTTATTCAATTTATTTTATCTGAAACGCCCTTTTTATGTTTTATTAATGCTGTTCTTTTGTATTAATAAATTGTACCCAACGATTGGTTGTTAAGTTTTTATTAAATAATTCAAGTTGCTAGTTAATAATTGGTTGATCCAGTTTGGCCAAAGTGCAAAAGGATTGATTTGCCTCCTGCTTCAGCTGGAGGTAAATGATCGAGATGTGTATCATTGGCTTTAGCCGAAAGAACCGGGGTATAATTCGGCTAAAGCCATTAGATCTTGAACTTCTTGTAATCCTCCAGCTGAAGCAGGAGGCTATTCAAAATGATACTTTTGCAACTATTTTAATTTTTACTAGAAATTTACATTATTATAATTCAGAAATGAGGTATAGGCGGTCTAATTTCAAACATAAAACAACTAGCAACTTAAATTAAATAATTGAAATTGTAATGAACTACTCCTTTCTAATGGTTCTTTTTTACTGTTTTTTGTAGTATAATTTAATATTCGTTTTTAACTTGATTTACTAAATTCAAGAATACTGATTTTGTAAATCGAACAAAGGTTTTGGTTTCGTGATCGTAACCAACCCATTTGTAGTGATTGCCGTATGGACATAAAGGTGCTCCCTCAGTGGTTCCTTTTACCAGAGAATACCGTGATTGGTCCTTGACGAATTGTTCTTTGTCTATTTTTACTAAATGGGCCATATCTCTGATTTAGAGTGCAAAGTTAGGGCGAAAGAAAGCGTTACTTGTAGACCCGATTTCCTGCAAATTTGTTTATTTTTCCTTTTTAGTCTTTAAGGGTGTATTTGCTGTATTTTTGGAACAATAAATTTAGTTTCGGACGGATGTAAGTTTTACAAAATGGTGCTTCTTTTCGAGTTTTATAGTAGTTCAAAAATTCGTTTTTGTTTATTTTAAATTGTACAAAAGGCAAAATTTGTGTAATGTACTTTTCTGTGTTTTCGATTTGTAATTCAGAAACGAATTTTAAGCTTTCTTCTTTTTGTTGCTCATTAAAATGGTAAATAGCACTTCTGTATTTGCTTCGCATACTGTGATTTGAAGTGCTGGCATGTGTAAGAAGATGGATCTCGATTAATGTTTTAAGTGAAATTAAATCAGTATCAAAATGAACGATCACGGCTTCTGACCAATAATTCTGAGGCTCGACAGATTCAATCCAGCCTTGCTCGACCAATTCTACACCAATTAAAGTTTGAAAGACAGCTTCCGTACACCAATGACATCCGCCTCCAAATCCTATTTTAAGTTTCATTACGCGTTAATTTAATCGTGTTGGTATTCGTTTTTTTAATGCTGTTTTTATTTAGCTGTTCTGACTTTACTATTTTTTTCTTGATTTTAGAAAAGCAATTGCGCCTTCTACGTTGATGTGAAAATCTGAAAAAACAACTGTATCTTCTTCATCAATCAATAAAAACCAAGGTGTTCCTCCGGTTTGGAAATCCGTCATAATTGTCGCTCTTTTTTCTCCATAATCAGAACCGTCATCGTGTCCAAATGGGATTTTTAGATCGTATTTTAGTTGGTTTTCAAGAAGTTTGTCGGCTGTGTTTTCATCAAAACCTTCAAAAACAGTCTGGACAGCAAAAAAGACAACATTTTTATCTTCTTGCAAAGCATCGACCATTTTTTTTAAAGAAGGCAATCCAATAGAATGACAACCCGGACACCAGTTTTGGAATCCGTAGATTATTTTAAATTTTCCTTTGTGATCCTTTAACCGAATCGGAGCTGTTTTGTTTCCGTCTCCGTCAATCCAATAGTTTACTCGTAATTCAGCTGCTTTTGGGCTTGTTTTTTCTGTATTGCTCATATCTATTTGTTTTTTAGAGTGCAAAGTTCGTTCAAAACAAGACCTAATTAGTAGACTGGTTATCCTTATCAATTGGCAATTTTTCCCTCTTTGTTTTTGTGGAAAGCAAACTTTATTGCCAACTCAGTTTTTTTCGATCTTCCCAATAGTCTTCAGGCGTTTGTTTTACGGTTTTTAGAAGTTCGATTTCATGATCTTCTAAAGAAAAAGAGTTTGCTTTAAGATTTTCGTTCAATTGATCCGGTTGCGTTACACCGCTAAGTACAGAGTATGGATTGAGTGTAGCGATTACAAATTGAAGGGCGATCGCATCAATACCTACATTATACTTAGTTGCTAGGTTTTGGTAAATTTGGAGGCCGTCATTTTTTTCTAAAAAGATACGGCCATTAGCCATTGCTTCTTTTATAATTACCTTTTTGAGCTTTAGTTCTTCTTTTAAGTTTAAAAGATTTTGCTCTAAGAGGTTGTAAGTAACCTGAAAAACATCAAATAGAGCTTCGTTATTGCATTTTATTTGAAGGGCTTTTTTAATGATTTCATTTTGATTAGCACCACTAGTAGATAGGCCAATTTCGATGTTTCGCTCTTTTTTAATTTGGTATAATTTTTCTAATACTTCTTGGTTTTCCAAAACACCGCTTTCTAATGTGGCTGAGTGAATTTGGTAAATTTGAATGTTTTTTAATCTTTCGAAAGTAGTTTTTGACTGTCTTTCCAGCGTTTCAAGTGTATGACTTTTTACTTCGTGTACTATTGCATTTTTGTCAAAATTGGCAACATAAGTGTAGCCCCATTTACTTGAAATGATGATGTCTTTTGGCTGGAATTCAGCAATCCATTCTGATAGTATTTCTTCTGCAACTCCGTAACTGGGTGCGGTATCAAAATGTCTGATTCCGGCTTGGTAAGCTTCGGTTAAAAAATGTTTTCCTTGCATTTTAAAAACTGCCAAATCAAAATTCTTATCTGAAATGGAATTGTTTTTAATATTGATATAGTGAGGCCTGCCAATGGCTGCCATTCCTAGTCCGATCATAGTTTTATTATTTTTAAACAAATTCAAAGCGTATTTTTTTTGCGATATTGTATGGGGGCTATTTTTTCGTTCTTTTTGAAAAAACGACTAAAGGTCTGAATGTCATTAAAACCTAATTCATAAGCAATTTCAGAAATGTCTTTATCCGTATAAGAGATTAAACGTCGTGCTTCGAGCATGATGCGTTCCTGAATAAATTTGAGAGGTGATTTTGTTCCTAGTTTCTTAAATGTATTGGAGATTGTTTTCGGGGATTTGTAAATAAGGGAAGCATAATCCGCAACAGTATGTTTGCTTCTGAAATTAGTCTCTACCAGGAAATTAAAATTCCGTATCAAATCATTTTGTTCTGTACCCGTAATGCTGCTCAGGGATTGCATTTTGTAAACTCTGGTGCAGGTAATCAATATTCGTTTAAGCATCATTTGCAACATTTCGAGCTGAAGACTGTCTTTCATTTCAAATTCCAAAGTAGCCATTTTCCATGCCGTTTGCATTATATCTAATGGTATTTCATTAATTTTTATGATGGGCAATTTTGCCGCTGCTCCATAATATAAGATTCCTTTACAGCCAATTTCGCTGTCATGATCTAAAACGCAGTAGAATGATTTGTTGAATCTCAGTAAATTAATGGTCTTGACATTATCATACTCAAGTCTGTGAAATTCCGTTAGAAAGACTATTTCATTTTTTTCAAAAGTATAAGGTATTCCATCTATTGTAAGTTTGTTTTGATCAGAGGTAAACCAAATAAGAAGCAGGGTTTGTGTTTTTGTGCTTTTTAAAAAATTGCTGTTGTGACTATCGATTTTTTGTAGTTCAAAGTACTCTCCGTTTTTTCCATCATATACCATCGCTCTGAGTTAAGTTTATTATTTGATTCTAAAAAGTTACTAAATAACTAAGTTACTTATTTAATTCTGATTATTTTGGATCATCAACGCTAATAATGTTTTGCAGGTCTAAGTGTTCTGATTGAATGCTTCTAATAATGTAAAATCTTCTAAAATGAGTATGTTTAAGGAAACTATTTTACATGTCTGCTAAATTGAAAATTTGCACGCTCTTAATACTGTTAAATGTGAAAATTTTCGACGGTATTTTTTTTGAAAGTTTTTTATTACGTTATCTTTTCTAGCCTTTTATTTACGGATCTCTATTGTACCAGTTTTTGGTTGTTTGACGGGAAAAAGACTCCTTTTGACAGATTAATTTGTTGTTTGTCGATTATTTTGATCGGGTATTCTATTATTAATACATATATTCGCAAAAATTTTTTGCATGAAAGTAATACAATACGTATCAATTTTTTTTTGTTTTTTTACTACAGCCCTTTACAGTCAAAATGAGTCCAATATAACCTACGGTTTGAAATTTGGCGCACTACATTCTAAAATCAGTAATCTGCCGGAAAGCATAAAAGGCAGAGACAATACATTTGACAATAGCGTTATGCAAAGTAAAGGCACTTACGGTTTAGAAGGTGGCTTTTTCTTAAATTTCAAACTTCACGATACCCGTGTTGCCATACAACCGGAGATTCTGTTCAGACAATCCGGTGAGAAAGTTTCTTATCGCGATGCAGTAGGAAAAGAATTTGAATTAGGACTCAATTACTCTTATTTAGAAATTGGTGCTTTGTATAAAGTTTATCCTTACGAAGGATTAAATCTGGGTTTCGGTGCTTTTTATGGCATTAGTTTATCTCCTAATAATGTTACTTATACTTCGAATGAAGCCGGAGGAATGTACGATGTTGCGACAAGACAGTTTTATCAGGACGGTCTTAACGGAGCGGATGACTTTTCACTGTGTTTTGCGGTTGGGTATGAATTGCATAAAAGTATACATTTTGATATGCGCTATTATTTAGGTGTAAAAGATGTAGTAAACAGTAATGCTTCCTCTTTTCAGTTTATCGAAAATCAAAACAAGAGCAGTGTCTTTTGTTTCTCTTTAGGTTATAGTTTTCATCAATGGTAATTTCAATTAAAAAAATGAAAAAATTTATTTTGCTTCTTCTTTTAGTAAGCACAAAATCTTTGTTTGCACAAGGCGACAGAGAGATTACGTATGGCTTTTTTGCAGGTGGAATTTATTCTAAAATGTCTAATCTTCCGAAAGTAATTATTCCAAACGAGAGCCTTTATGCTGGTTATAATTTAGCTGAAGAAGGGAAATTTGGTGCGACAACGGGATTTGTAATCAATTGGAAATATCCGTATGCCAATGTGGCTATTCAGACCGAAGTCTCTTATTCCATGCAGGGGACAGATTTAAATTATACAGATAAAAAAGGGCTTCGTTATAAAATGACTTTTGGATACAGTTATATAAACGTTGGAGCGTCTTTTAAATATTATCCGATTGAAGGTTTTTATGTTGGTGTCGGGCCTTATGTAGGTTTTAATCTGGACGGCAATAATATAAAATACAGCTCTAACGCTCAGCAAGTGTTTGGTAATTCAGGTGTTTATTTTGAGCCGGACGCCAATGTGCAGAAAGTACTGAAAGAGTCCCTTACCGGTAAGAATTATTTTTACGGAATGTTGTCTGCAGGATACGAATTCAGTTCGAATTTGTCTGTTGGTGCCCGTTATACTTTAGGACTTACCGATGCTTTAACTACCGAAGAAAATGGCCATCGTTACAGTGAAAACAAAAATAAAATGAACAGTATTTCATTGATTATTGGATATTCATTTGATTTTGATGACCTGGGTAATTTTTAATAAATGATCATCTTGAAAATCAGGAGATATGAATAAGAAGATTTTTTTACTGCTAATGCTGCTGTCCACAACGACAGGTAGTTTGGTTTTTGCACAACAAAAAAGCGTACCCGGCAATGTTCAGGAACTTTTTTTTTGGATAAAATCAAGAGCCAATAACGACGCTTACTATTGGGAAAGCCTTACTAAAACAGAAGCAAAAGTACCAACGAATACGCAAAAAGGAACGGCTTTTAATTTTAACCCGAGTATTATTTTTGATACCGCTCAGGATTCTTTAGTCCTGCCTTTGGGCGTTAACAGCAAAAAAAAGCAAACCGTATTTATGGTTTACAAAGTAAAAGACAGTTTGAAAGAACAACTTTTATGGACGATAAATGATACTAAAAAAACGGTTTCTGTTGCAACAAATAAACGCCTTGTTGATTTGAAAAAATACAGTTACAGGTCGTACAACGAAAAAGTCAAACTTCAAAAGGCGAATATTCATTTTTTTCAACAAAACATAACCGACACTGTTGCGAAACCTTCTTCGCTGACTATTGGTTTAAAATCTAAGTTTGAAAAATTACCACCCGAAGAATTCAACGGAAACATAAGCGAAATTTTGGTTTATAACCGTGTTTTATCAGGTGTTGAAACTCAGAAAGTAGCGAGTTATCTCGCGGTTAAATACGGTATTTCATTGTCACAGTTTGAAATCAAAAATTATCTCAACAGTTCGGGAATGACCATTTGGGACAATGATAAACACAAAGGATTTCAGTCTTCGATTACGGCAGTAGGGCGAGACGATGTCAGTGGATTATTGCAGCTAAAAAGCAGTAATATGGCCGAAGAAGGTTTATTGACGATGGAACTTAAAAGTAAAACGAACAAAATCCCAAATGATTATTTTGTTTTTTGGAGTGATAATGCAAAAAATCTTCTCGTAAAAAAGCAAGAACAAGGAGAGCCGGTAGGTGTTGACAGACAATGGCAACTGGATTTTACACGTACTTCAGATCTAAACCTGGATTGGACTTTTGACCCAAAATTTATCAAAGGGACTTTACCTAAAGACACTTATTACTGGTTGTTGGTAGATCATTCGGGAAAAGGAACTTATGAGGAGAATAATTCCGAGTACATTAAATTAGGAAGCACATCGAGTAAAGAAAAATTGGTACTAAAAGATTTTAACTGGGATCAGCAAAAATCAGGCAGTGTTAAATTTACTTTGAAAGTAGCGCCTCAAATGTTCAGTCGTGTCTGGATTACGCAGGCAAATTGTGGTGTAAATGCTTCAGGAGAATTAAATTATACGATTGAAGGTGGAGAAGGCCCCTTCACAGTAACCGTTAAAAAACAAGGAACTGAAACCATTTTAAAACAATGGAGCCAAACAGCAAAAAGCAGCAACGGAGTGAAACTTTCTTCGGGGAATTATGATTATATCGTAAGAGACGCCAAAGGAAATTTATATTCGGAAACTGTTTTTGTGGCAGACAAACAAGGTACAGTTCCCAACTTAAAACCAGAATATCAATTAACAAACGGAAACGCTTTAACGCTGGACGCAAGTCTTGGTTTGCCAACCGGGAATTATGAATATGAATGGTATTACGAGGGTAATTTTATCGATAATAATCCTAAAATTCTCGTAGATCAGCCGGGTAATTATGAGGTAAGATTGTCTAATGAGCAGGAATGTAAAACGTCAAATAAAATTGCAATTGCGACAGATGGAAAAGAAAATACAGACTCAAGTGTATTGATTTTATATCCAAACCCTACTGTTGACGGTCATTTTACTATTGCCATGCAGTTTGCCACAAAAACAAATGCCACGGTTAGTATTTATAGTCCAACGGGTACTTTGGTACAACAAAAGCAGTTTTCTCAGATTGAAAATTACATTTACGATGATGTGATTAAAGCCTCATCAGGAATGTATCTCGTTACCGTTAATTCAGATTTCGGAACAAAGACTTTTAAAGTTATTGTGCGATAATCTGACTGCTTAAAATTTAAATATTTTATACGAATAAACAAAATAAACGATTGCTCCCAGTCGATTACTATATGAAAAATAAAATTATAATTCTTGTCCTTTTAGTAAGCTCCTTTTTGTTTGCAGTGAATTTTAAGAACTATCCTGTAGTTTCTTCGTTTGCACAAGATCTTTTTGAAAATGAAAACGAAAGTAAAGCTCCAGTAGCAGATTCAATTGATACGGCTCCAAAAGCAGTTAATAAAATAAAAGTATTTGATGCCGATATCAAAGAAGGTTTTATCGGTGTAAAAGACGAATCGGATACGGATGATGCCTACGATAATGTTTTTCATCTTGCGATAAACGAGATGCCTACTGTTTATGAAAATGCTTATTTGGAGTATGAATTATACGGTTACGATCAGTCGGCTTCGATTTCGAGAAGTTTAAATAATCAGGCAAGTATCGGGGGGCAATTTTTGTCTAAGAATACGAGTTGGAGTTTACAATCAGAATTGCTTTCAGAAAAATCTCTGAGACAAGGAGATAACGTAATATTGTTCACCGCTCCCGAAGGAACTTCGAATAATTATAAAGTTAAAAACGTACAAATTGTATATCGTCCATTAAAACTTTCGAGTACGTATACTTTATTGAAATCGGATGATAAATTGTATATCAAAGGGACTAATTTTCCTTCGCATATTAGCAAATTGAGTATTGATGGTATTGCTGTTAATGTCAATCAGCCGGAGTTTGAATTGATTTTGGATCGTAAAGATTTAAATTCGGATCAATATGTTACGGTTTATAAAGAAACCACAACAGGAGTTGGTAGCACTGAAAAATTAAAAATCAATGATTTCTTAAAAGTAGCTAGTTTCAGACCGCTTGAAAATGCTAAAGAAAGTTTTTCTAAGATCATCGATTTTAAAACGGCGAATACCCTTTCGTATAAAGATTTTTTTGCAGTTTTTCCATTAGGAGCATTAAAATCAGATGTTCAGGTGTCGGTAAGTGGTTTGCGTAAAATTGATATTGCGCCTTTAAACTCCGCAATGGTTAACGTTACGGGAGCAAATGCCGGATTCAGATTATTGCCACACGGAACTCTTTTCGAAAAAGCAGTGCGTTTATCACTTCCATTTGATAAAAAAGCAATTCCGGAAGGTTATACGGAGAAAGATATCAATGTCTTTTATTTTGATGAAAACAAACGTCTTTGGCAAGAAGTAAGCAAAGATTCGTTAGATATTAAAAGAGGAATTATCACTGCGAAAACAACGCATTTCACGGATTTTATTGCCGGAATTATAAAAATGCCCGAATCTCCTGAAACTTCAGGGTATACACCAACAAGTATAAAAGATTTAAAAGCAGCAAGTCCGCTAGTTGGAATTCAGTCGATCGCACCACCTTCAGCAAACGGAAGAGGAACGATGAGTACTGGTTTTAGTATTGTTTTACCAAGTGGAAGAGGGGGTATGCAACCTTCGTTTAATTTGCAGTATGATAGTGATGGCGGGCACAGTTGGGCAGGAACGGGTTGGGATGTTTCGGCTCCTGCAGTAAGTATAGAAACCCGTTGGGGAGCACCACGTTATGATGCTCAAAACGAAACAGAAAGTTATGCGATTGCGGGTGAACAGTTAATCCCTAATTCACATAGAGCGACCTGGGTAGGCAGAACAGCAGACAAACAGTTTTATCCAAGAAGAGAAGGCGCTTTCCAGCAGATTATTAGAAAAGGATCTTCGACTAAAGATTATTATTGGGTGGTAAGAGACAAAAGCGGTGTTGCCAGTTATTATGGTGGAAATGCATCCGGTCTGGCAACAAATGCAGTATTGCAGGATGCTTCGGGAAATATTGGTCATTGGGCACTTTGTTTCCAAGTCGATTTAAAAGGAAACTCGGTTAGTTATGAGTACGATAAAAAAGAGGGAGAGCTGTATCTTAAAAATGTTTATTACACCGGTTTTGGATCAGAGAAAGGAAATTACAGTGTCTCTTTCATTAAAAATAGCGATTTAGGAGAAGTCAATAGACCCGATGTTCAGGTTTCGGCCAGACTTGGTTTTAAACAAACGAACAATCAGTTGTTGCGAAAGATAGAAGTTCGCTATAAAAATCAAATGATTCGCAGTTATGAACTGAATTATAAAGAAGGAGCTTTTAAGAAAACCTTACTGAAATCGGTTGCAGAATACGATTCAGAATCGAAATTATTCTACACGAATACGCTGGATTATTTTGATGATGTACGAGAGACTTCAGGCAAATACAATCCTTTTGGACCCGAGCAGGTATGGAGTGTCCCAAGTGATAATATCAAACAAGGATTTACTGGAATTAAAGACTTTGAAAGCAATCATACTTTAGCCGGAAGTACCAATGGAACTTCAACCGGAATCAATTACAGAATAGGTATAGGACTTCCTACTTTAGGGACTTTTAAATCGAATACGATAGGACCACACGGAGGAAATAGCTGGGGATCATCAGACGTTTCTGTCGTTTTACAAGACTTAGACGGAGATTCATTTCCGGATAAAATTTTTAAGATTGGTAATGATGTTTATTATCGCAAAAACTTATACGGTTCAGGGCAAAATGCCTTTGGAGAAGCGATTCGCATTGAGAACCTGGGGAATTTAGGTTTTACGAAATCAAAAACATTCAGTTGGGGAGTTGACGCGACCGTAGGTTTTGGATCGGCTTCTGTAAATGTCGGTTATGACGAACAGCGCTCGACCAATAAAACCCAAAGTTACTTTATGGACTTTAACGGGGATGGACTGGTAGATTTTGCAGATGGCGGAAAAGTATATTACAACCGTATTATCAATGGGGTGCCTCATTTTTTGCCCAACAGTTCAGGAACTCCTTCGCCTGTTTCGGGTGATGGAAATCTAATTATAACGACTCCGGATCGTACTCAGGAATTACAGGAATTATTAGATAAAAATCCTTTGCATGATGTGGTAAGAGTATGGCAGGCTCCGGCAACGGGAGAAATTACTGTGACCCAAAGTTTTGCCTTACTAGAAGATCTTTCCGTAGAACGTCAACAGTATAAAACGCGTGACGGACAAGGGAAAGCAGATGGTGTGCATTTGTATTTTCAAAAAAACAACAATTTGATATGGGATCAGGTTATTGGAGCTGATGATTATGGATTAAAAATAAAACCGGCTACAACTTTGTCCGTTCAAAAAGGAGAACGTTTGTATTTCAGGGTAAGTTCTATAAAGGATGGTAACTATGATAAAGTGGTTTGGGATCCAAAAATAGAATATACCAAAGCAATCGATTATTATAACGAGAGTGGGATTATAAGAAATAAATTAATTGATGTCAATACTGTTGCAGATGCAAACTTATTGTCTTTAAAAACTTATCAGGCTTCGAAAGACTTTTTTGTAAGTTCATCCAATCCGATAATAGTTCCAAAAGCCGGATTGATTCGTTTTTCAGGGCAATTTAAAAAACCGCTGACATCAGATCACGTTACTTTAAAAGTGGTTAAAACGGTAGTGGGTTCGGTAAACGAAACGGTGTTGTACGAAAAGAGATTTTTAGCTTCAGAAGTTGTTACTTTAGATTTAGCGACACTTAGTTTTGCTATTGCAGAAGACAATGCTTTTGTGCGAATGAGGATTGAGACGGTTACGAATATTGATTTGAAAACATTGGTGGTTAATCCAACCGTTACGATTCCGGGAGTAGCAGGAACAAGACCGGAAGACAATATTAAAAAGGTAGAGATCTCGCATTCGTTTTATAATAAAATTGATGGAAACTATATTATAACAGGAAAGAAACCTACTATTAACGGTAAATTAAATCTATCTATAAATCCGGCAGATTACCAATTAATTGCAGGTCCTGTCGCTTCAAGATACAATGGTAGACTAGTAATTTCTGCCAAACAGGGCACTAATTTAGTGGCTAGAAAAACGTTTAATGTGGTCAATGGAACATTGGTAGAAACGACTTCCGTTTTTGATGGTACCTATGCCTATGCAGAGGCTAAAAAAGACATTCCAATTGAATTGGAACTCTATGTAAGTGATCCAACTTTAACAGATATTGTCAGAGCTTATCCTAAAAATAATGCGCTGCAAATTGCTTATAATATAGTTGATGCGATCACAGATCCATTACTACCTGTGGTTTGGAATGACACTACAACTGAGTTTTCAATTTACAGTAACCTGCCATCGGAAGCCATTACTTTAGGATTATTGTACCGAAATTGGGGAAGTTTTATTGTAAATGGAAATCTTGCCGGTACTACAATTGATCAGGCGAGATTAAAACCGCAGACCAATACTGTCGATCCAAACAATTTTCCGGATTTAAACAATCTGAATCCGGATGCGATGCCTCCGGGCTTTGAAAGTTTCAAAGATTATTTTACTCAGTCTACCCAGATTTATTCCGAAAATATAGTATTTGGTGCAGAAAAAGCATCTTTTATTCAAAATGAATTTATTGGAAGTTCCCGTTTAGGAGAAGACGATATAGCGGAGTATGTCGATTTTTCGTTGCCTCCAAACAATTTAGCAGGAGGAGCGACCGCTGCATTTGATATGATCACCGAAAGCAAAAGTAAAAGTTTTGCTGCCGGTGCCAGTGCAGGCCCTGTTGGAGGAGGTTTGAGTACTTCTAAAGGAGATTCTTATGTGGTGCAGACCATGAGTGATTTTAACGGTGATGGTTTCCCCGATTATATCAGGGACGGTCAGGTGCAGTTTACCTCGCCTACAGGAGGACTTACTGGCAATAAAGCTGCGATAGGTGATTTTAGCCACTCCGAAAATACAGCTCAAGGGGGTAGTTTGTCCGGTAGTTATAGTCATGGTTCACCTGCAAATTCACTACAGTTAAGTGTCAGTAAAGCGGCTGTTACAAAAAATTACATGCAAACAGGAGCCTCGGGAGATGCCGAAAAAGGAGGGAAATCCGTTTCCTTAGGTGGAAATATAGGGAAAGGAGAAGACCATTCTGAGCAGGTATTTTCAGACGTAAACGGTGACGGACTGGCAGATAAAATCATAGCTGACGGAAGAGTGTCTTTAAACACGGGATACGGCTTTTTACCCGAAGAAAATTGGACGAATCTTAATTTTATCAATAAAGGAAAGTCAAAAGATTTTAGTGCCAATTTAGGATATAGCATCTATAATGGTTCTTTCTCCGGTGGTTTGAATTACGGAAGTTCTGTTTCTGACGGGACAAATACCTTTATGGATGTAAACTCAGACGGATTAGCAGACAAAATTACGTATCGAGACAATGATGTTTTGGTTGAATTGAATATGGGTAATTATTTTGGTGCCCCTATTACTTATCCAAAATATTCGGCGATGTCAAGAAATAAATCCGTTAGTTACGGAGCCAGTATTGGTGTTTCTTATGATATTCCGTTGGTTCCACCAATTATTGTTATGAAATTAACACCAAGTATCGGTGGTAGTTTTGGAGCCAGTACATCCCGTTCCGAAGCTTCATTTTCTGATGTCGACGGGGATGGCAACATAGATTACATCGTGTCAAAAGATCAGAATAATTTAATTGTACGTCTTTCAAACATAAAAAGAACCAACAAATTAAAAAGCGTTACCAACGCGGCCGGAAACAGCTATGTGGTCGAATATGAGTTATTAAAGCCAACATATGAAAATCCTGCGTCTAAATGGGTTTTGCAATCCGTTGATATTTTTGACGGACATATTGGTGATGGTATTGATCATTCGATTACTAAGTTCAGATATGAAAATGGTTATTTTGATCGTCGTGAAAGAGAATTTTATGGTTTCGGAAAAATAATTCAGGAGCAAATTGATGCTGCCGATAATTCAGTTTTTTCAACTTTTATTGAAGAATTTTACAATCAGGATTATTTCAGAAAGAATCTTCTAAGATATAGTGCTAAGATTGACAAAAATAATAAAACACGTCAGGAATCAGAAAACGAATATAGTTTTATAGATGTGGCTACACAGGCAAGTGTTTCGGTTTCTGACTTGAATTTACCGGTGTGTGATGCCAAACGTATTTTTGTTGGATTGATACATACCAATCAAAAATCGTATGAAGGAGGAAGTGAGTATCTGGAAACTAACCTTTTTAATACTTATGATGCTAAAGGAAACATTACGCAATATGAAGATTTAGGGAATGGTAGTGCAGATGATAAGGTTACCGCTAAAATTACTTATCATGAGAGTACGACACCTTATTACAGTGGAATTGCAAAACAATTAGAAGTATATACTATTGAAGGATTACGTCGTAAAAGAGTAACAGAAATAAAAGCGACAACAGCTGACGTTACCCAAATTAGAAATTACAGCGCAGCGGATAAGATCGCAATTACTGATTTTATCTACGATGCATATGGGAATCTTCAGAAAATAACGGGGCCAGAAAACCACAAAGGGCAACGTATGACACTCGATTATACATATGATCCTGAAAATCATAGTTTTCTAACCGAAATAAAAGATGCTTTTGGATATCATAATACAATGGAATATGATTATCGTTTTGGAGATCTATTAAAAACGACTGATCGTAATGATCAGAGTACAGAATATAAGCTTGACGCCAAAGGTCGTACGGAATTGGTTCGTGGCTCTTATGAAATTGCCAGTGGAAAACCGTATACGATTTTTTACGAATATTTTCCGGAGGCAAAGGTACCATATGCTAAAACAAGAAATTATGATCCTGAATTGGATAAAGATATTGAAACTTACAGTTATACAGACGGGTTAGGACGGGCTTTGCAAGTTAAAAAAACAGCAAGTTTATTTACACAATCCGGCAGTCCTGATCAAGAAGCACAAATTATATCAGGTAAAATTATTTACGATGGTTTAGGACGTCCGACAGCGAGTTTTTATCCAACAACGACGAGTGTAATAGATAACAATTTTAGTACAGGAGTTTCAAATATAATGCCGACTAAAACGGACTATGATGAAATGGGACGTCCCGTTAAAGAAACCTTACCGGATGGAAGTTATAATACAACGAGTTTTGCTTTAGATAACATTGATGGTTTGCCAGTTTTACGTGCCACACAGACGGATGCCTTAAATAACACTATTCAAACCTTTACCGATACTAAGGGAGAAAATATTGCTAGTCAGCACAATGATTTGCTGACTAAGTTTGAGACAAATGCGTTGGGTGAAACTGTAAAAGTAACTGATGCAATGGATCATGTTACTAAAAGTAGCTATGATTGGTTGGGGAGACGCGTTGAGTATATAAATCCGGACGCTGGAACAACAACGACAAAATACGATTTGGCAGGAAACATGACTTCCCGAATTACACAGGATATTAAAAATACAGTTCCAAATGGTGGTGCGATACAATATGAATACAATTTTAACCGACTTGAAAGTATAAAATACCCTAAAAATCCACAGAATAATGTACAGTATAATTTCGGTAAAGCTGACGGAACTGCATCCCGCAGAGGAAGGTTATGGTTTGTTCAGGATGCAAGTGGGGGACAAGAGTTTTTTTACGGAAAACTAGGTGAAATCGAAAAAGAAATTCGTACGCTTCGTATTACTCCTACAGATGTACAAACCTATATTTCACAGTTTGAATATGATACTTGGAATCGTATGCAAAAAATGACTTATCCGGATGGAGAAGTAGTTGATTACACCTATAATCGTGCTGGAAACCTGCAAAGTATGCAAGGTAAAAAAGAAAGTCATGTATATGATTATATAAAACAATTGTCGTACGATGAATTTGAACAGCGTAAGTACTTAAAATACGGAAATAATACAGAAACGAACTATACTTACGATTCGTCCATGCGCAGATTACAGCAGTTACAGGTCAAAAGTGGTTCGCGACAAGTGTTTGACAATTCGTATAGTTATGATTTAGAGGGTAATGTATTAAGCATAAAAAATGTTGCGCCTATTGTAAACAATACTCTTGGAGGTACAGCTTTGCACGAATATCAATATGATGGATTTTACAGGCTAAAATCAGCGAAAGCAACCTATCAGGGAGAATTTGTTAAAGCACAGTATGAGCTGAATATGAGCTATAATAAAATGCATAATATTACCAAAAAAGATTTGGTACATATCGTGAACAATGAGCAAAAAGGTTATGTTTTAGATTATAATTATGATAATGAACTTCATCCTAACGCTCCTAATAAAATTGTAGAAGCAGGAAAGACTGAACCAAGAGAATATGTTTATGATGGTAACGGAAACCCAACGAGTTATTCTGAATCTCAGAGTTTCAGAAAAATGACATGGGATGAAGAAAATCATTTGATGGGAATTAATGATAACGGACGAATACATCAATATACTTATGATTCAAATGGAGAGCGTGTAATAAAGAGTAGTGGTGACAGTCAAAACATAGCCATTAATGGTCAAACTGCTGCAACGATAGTTCATTCGGATGATTACACGGGTTATGTAAGCCCTTATTTCGTAATCAGCAAAGGGAAATTTACGAAGCATTATTATGAGAGTATGCGACGTATAGTAAGTAAGCTGGGTAATGGTGCGTTTGCACAACCATTAGGTATAACAGCCGGAGGTATAAACTATACGAAGCGAACTGCTGAACAGCAAAAAGCTTTGGATGCTTATGTAAAAAGTTTAGGCGTGCCTCCCGGGCCACCAACACAACATGGGATTTATGGAACACCTGAATTTACCGGTGACCCATATCCAGCTGAAGTTATTAAGCCAGTAGAGGAAAATCAGGAACCACCGGAAGGCTGGCCGAGAAATCCAATTTTCAACGCACCGGGTGATGTACCGGGACCACCCGTACAGTTTGGTCCGCCAATTGAACCAACAACAGTTAAAGCAGGTCAAGGTTTTACCGGAATTGGTTTGCCTGAAAATGATATTTTTTATTTTCATCCGGATCATTTAGGAAGTACGTCATACATTACTGTTAAAAACGGTAGTGTAAGTCAACATGTCGAATATGTTGCTTTTGGTGAAATACTGTTTGAGGAGCATAATTCGTCATTTTCTTCTCCTTATTTATTTAATGGAAAGGAATTAGACAGAGAAACAAACTTATCTTATTACGGAGCCAGATACCTGGACATGAAAACCAGTATGTGGTTGTCTGTGGATCCCTTGACTTTAAGAGAAGACTTTTTTGAAGCAGATGAAGAGAATCAATCGTCTACCGTTTTTAATCCTCAAAATCTTTCTTCTTATGTTTATTGTTATCAATCACCAGTAAAATTTAATGATCCTGATGGGGAAAACCCTATATTAGGAGCCGTTTTAGGAGCTGCTGTTGACTATGGTATTCAAGTTGCTTCAAATTATGCTCAGGGTAAAAGAGGGATGGATGCATTTACTAAAAACATAAATTTATCCTCCATAGCGCTTTCTGCCGTTGAGGGTGGACTTACGTCAGGTGGAAGTGTAATAAAGAAAATAGCGGTTAAGAGTGCTGTTTTAGTGGTTAATAATGTTGTCGAAATTAAAACAAATGATAAAGGTGGCTTTGAAGCAAAAGTGGATAAGAACCCTAGAAATATTATTAAAAATATAGCTATTGATGCCACTGTAAATGGTCTTGCTAAAGGGGTAGGAACGAAAGGAGTTAAATTGCTTTCAAAAGCTGATATCAATAAAGGTACAATCGCTAAAACAATTAAAAAAGTTATAAGAGCAAGCGGCGGACGAGTAACTCGTGATGTAAATAATAAGGTTAAGAAGTTTTCAACAAAACTAATAGAACAAACAGCAAAAACTTTAGAAAATACGGCAAAGGCCGCTACATTAAAAACTGTTAATGATGCAAAAGACAAAACAAATGAATAATAAGAAAAAGAACAGTTTTTTAGTAAAACTAAAAAAGAGGATGTATTTACTACTTGCATTAAGTCCAATTCTTTACTTGTGCTTTAGTATATTTAAATGGCCCGTTTATAATTCTTTATTGGATAAGTATGCTGTCGTAAAAGAGGCAACAATTATTAATGAAAAAAACATTCAAGGTAAGGGAGTCATAACTCAGATGTTTACCTATTCATATGCATTTTCTGCGAATGGGAAATTATATAACGGAGATTCCAAAAAAAGAGGCTATAAAATCGGTAATAAAATTGAGGTAGAGTATTTGGAATCTTTTCCAAGTATTAACAGACCCAAACAAATAAAAGAATAAGAGAAAAAGTTTTTTAATTAAGGTCTTTGGGTATTTCTTTATTGGGAATCCTTTGTTTTATTAAACTTTTAGGATGAAAATAAAAGATAAAATGGATACTTATACTAATGATAAAAAAATACCAACCAAGCCAACCACCAAAGAGTACTTTAAATTAGCAGGTGTATTGCTTGGTATTATAGCTTTTTTTGTATGGCTTTGTATCTATCTTATTGATGAAAAAACGGATGAAATTCAATATGTTAAAGAGGATTATACCACTTCGAAAGGAATAATTACTAAAATGTCTTTGTATAAAGGAAAAGCAGTGAGGATTAAATACGTTGTCAATGGAAAAGTATATGAGGAATCTGATGGAATGGGGAAAAAATTAAATAAAGAAGAAGGAGATTCAATAGCCATCAAATATTCCAATAAAAAACCGGAATTAATGATTAGTGAATACAATTGGGATTATTAAAAAATCTCCCGTGTTTTGTCAATATGATTTTCAGTAGGAACGAGCACTGAAAATAAAAAAAATAAGAATAATCGTAAGGATAAGTAAAAGGTACAGCAAAATATTTGACTGTACCTTTTTTTATTTTTGGAGCTTATGAAAAAAGATATCCAGCTTAAAAATCGTTTGACCGCAAAGAATGTGCGTAGATTTGAAAGCTTCGCTTAGGAAAACTGATCAAAGGTTAGGTGTTTGTGAAACCCTTTGTTAGTTGTTTTTCTGTTGCGAATAACTGCCCGTAATTTTTATACCGAAAGTCCGTAATTTTTAGTGGAGTGTTGCTTTTATTTTCGCTTAGGGTCAATTATGCGATCTGCGTTGTGACCTGAATTGCAAGAACATAAAAGTAGATTACAGGCTTCAGATCATTTGTTATATAGCTTCTTGGTAACAAAAGACAACAGTGATTAGCCTGCTTAACTCCTTGTTAAATAAACTAATGGTATAAAAGAATTACACTAAAATGGATCACATTAATCACAAAATTGGTAAAGACTATTGGAATAAAAAAATCAGTAAACTTACTTATTCTAAAGAAAATTTTCCGGAAAACTCTTCAACAGATTTTAGTACCGTTTCGGCTTCTGAACTTTCTTACTTCTATAAATTAACGGCTGAAAATACTATTGTAGAATTTACGGTGTTGATTGCGCTTTATAATATGTTGCTTCAAAGGTATTTTGAAGAGTCTAATTTTGTGTCCTCTAACATGTTTTTGAATGCTGAAAAAGCAGTGTCATTTTATGTATTTCAAGCCATAGCTCAAAAAACGGTAAAGGAATTTATACAGGAAGCAAAAGAAGAAGTTCAAGACGTTTATAAACATACAAACTATTACGAAGAGCATAGTATTGCCATGACATCGAATGTAAATGCTATTCCTTTTCAGTTTAATTACGGAGCAGAAAAAGAACAGCAAGTATTGTGCTGCGGCTGGTCCTTTCAAATCGAAAAACTGGAAAACAAAGATTTTAGAATGGCATTACATCATTCGGATAAATTTGTGGAAAGTGCTCTCGCCGGACATTTTTTAGCAAATTTTAAAAATTTGTTAGCAGGACTAGAAGACAATATTACGACTTCAATTTCTAAGCTGCCTTTAGTTTTGAATGAAGAAAAAGAGTTGCTGTTGCATACTTTTAATGCGACAAAAACGAACTATGATACGACTCTGTCATTAGCCGAAATAGTAGAAAAACAAGTACAGAAAACACCGCAGCATATTGCCGTTGTTTGTAAAGAAACAGCACTTACCTATGAGTCGCTTAATGAGCAGGCCAATCAGGTTTCGGATTGGCTGATTAAAGAGTATGCTATTGCAGCAGGTGATTTTGTCGGGGTTAAAATGGAGAGAAGCGAAAAACTACTGATAACTCTATTAGCGGTTCTAAAGGCGGGGGCTACCTACGTACCCGTAGATGTCAATTATCCGGAGGAAAGAATTGCCTTCATTGAAAAAGACAGTAATTGCAAGCTCGTTGTTGATACTGTTCTTTATAAAGATTTTGAGGAGAAACAGAACAACTACTCCAAAGAAAATCAGTCTGCGAACCGAAAATCAGCGGAGTTGGCGTACATTATATACACTTCAGGAACTACCGGAAATCCTAAAGGCGTGATGATCACACATCAAAATGCTGTAGCCTTAATTGATTGGGCACAAAGAGAGTTTGACACAGATAGTTTTGATGTAGTGTATGCCGCCACATCACATTGTTTTGATCTTTCAGTGTATGAGATGTTCTACACACTTTCTGTTGGAAAAAAAATCAAAATACTAAATAATGCTTTAGAGATTGGTGCAGAATTGGCCAAAGATCAGAAGATTTTATTAAATACAGTACCTTCAAGTATTCGAAAGGTTTTAGAGGAAGGTTTTAGCCTTAAAAACGTGAGTGTAATTAATCTTGCAGGAGAACCTTTTCCGGTAGATATTGCAAAAAAGTTGTTACTAACGAATGCCGAAATAAGAAACTTATACGGCCCTTCAGAAGATACTACTTATAGCACTTGTTACAAGTTATCTTCAGAAAAAAACTACACGACCATTCCTATTGGTAAACCCATTAGCAATACACAGGCTTATATTTTAGATGACGCTTTACAACTGGTACCGGCTGGTATTGTTGGAAAATTATATCTTTCGGGAGACGGTGTGACAAAAGGATATCTCAATCAGCCCGAACTAACTTCGGCCAAATTTATAGAAAATCCTTTTGAGGAAGGGGTCAAGATGTACGATACCGGTGATTTGGCAAAATGGGGGCCTGACGGGAATCTGATTTTCTTGGGAAGAAAAGACCATCAAATAAAACTCAGAGGATATCGTATTGAACTTGGAGAAATTGAGAACGCCATTTCTTCTTTTTCAGAAAACATACTACAAGCCGTTGTGGCGGTCAAAGAGCGTAAAGGGGAAGATGTTTTAGTAGGCTATTATGTAGAAAACGAGTTTATCGATAAAACAGTTTTAAGGGGACATTTAGAAAAACTCCTCCCGGGATATATGATTCCTGCTTATTTTATTAAACTAGAGACAATTCCGTTGACTCCAAATGGTAAAGTAGATAAAAAAGCGCTTTCAGAAATTACGGAAACGGCAATCGTAAAAAGAGAATATGTAGCTGCGGCTGATGTTCTTGAAAAAACACTAGTTGAGATTTGGGAACAAGCCTTAGGAGTAACGCCTATTGGTATGAACGATCATTTTTTTGAAATGGGAGGCCATAGTTTAATGATTTCGCAAATTATTAATGCCATCTACAAAAAACTGGAGAAGAGTGTTCCGTATAAACTGTTTTATACCAATCCAACCCTCTCCGAGTTAAAAAAAGTATTAAAAAATAAAGAATATTTGCCAATTCCTTTGGCTGCTTTTTCAGAATCCTATCCATTGACACATTCACAAAACCGATTGTGGTTGTTAAGTCAACTCGACGGTGGGAATGATGCCTATGAGATTTCAGGAGCGGTGGTGCTAAAAGGAGCGGTCAACCAAGCCAAATTTATTGAAGCCTTTAATCAAGTAGTAGCACATCACGAAATTCTGAGGACTTTTTTTAAGAAAGATCAAAATGGAGCGGTAAATCAATACATTCTGCCCAAAGAAGAATTTCATTTTGCCATAGACACTAAAGATTTTTCTCATCAGCAATCGCCTTACGATGAGGTTAAGCATTATATTGAAGGAAAAAGTAAAAACTCCTATGATCTGACGAAAACTCCTTTATTCAGTGCTTCGTTATTGAAAACTACACCGGATAATTTTGTGTTTTATTTATCAATGCATCACCTGATAAGCGATGGATGGTCATTGGAAGTATTGACCGCACAGGTTTTAGCCTGTTATGATGCTTTGCATATCGGAGAGACAATCAAGTGGTCTCAGGAAGCTGTTCAATTTAAAGATTATGCCGTATGGTTGTTGGAGGAACAGAAAAAAGAGAACTATCAGACCGCTAGATTGTATTGGCTTAAACAATTTGAAGACACCGTTCCGGTACTTCAATTACCGGTTTATGCGAACCGTCCCGCAGTAAAAACGTATGGAGGAAGTCAGTTGTATCATGTTTTAACGGCAGAAGTACTTACTGAGCTAAAAAACCTTGCCAAAAACTATCAGGTAACGCTTTTTACAGTGTTAATGGCGGGTATAAAAGCAGTATTATCCCGATATAGCAATCAAGACGACATTATCATCGGAACGCCAATAGCAGGGCGGGAGCATCCTGATTTAGAAGATCAAATTGGGTTGTTTACCAATACGCTGGCCATACGAAATTCAGTAAATCAAAACGAAGGATTTTCGACCTTACTTCAAAGAGAAGGAAAACTGCTTTTGGAAGCTTATGAGCATCAGAATTTTCCATTTGATGCCTTGGTAGAAGAACTAAAAATAGCAAGAGACACCACAAGATCACCTTTGTTTGATGTGATGGTAGTGCTGCAAAACCAACAGCAATTAGCCAACTTTAAGCACTCCGATTCTTCTACGGTAACGATCGAAGAGTTCGAAATCAACAGAGCAATTGCTCCTTTTGATATTGTATTTACTTTTACAGAAAAAGAGGAACTTACTTTAGAAATACTTTACAATACAGACCTTTATACAGAGAATTTCATCAAAGGATTGTCGCAACATTTGGAGAATCTTTTTGTTCAAGTGATAAAGAGCCCCGAAATGGTAGTAGGAGAAATAGATTTGGTTTCCGAAAATGAAAAAGAAACTTTACTACAGGTATTCAACGATACTGATATCGCTTTTGATACGGAGAAAACGATAATCCATTTGTTTTTAGAGCAAGTAGAAAAAACGCCACACCATATCGCTGTCCGATCAGAAAATCAGTCTTTGAGTTATGCCGAACTGAATAAAAGATCAAATAAATTGGCGAATTACCTGATTGAGAACTATCAAATTGTTCCGCATGATCTGGTAGCAGTTTTATTAGAAAGAAACGAACACTTGGTGGTTTCCTTGTTGGCCATACTAAAAACTGGTGCTGCATATGTGCCAATAGACAAGAATTATCCCGAGAACAGAATTAAAGATATTATAGATGATGTTGCGGGCAAAGTAGTGATAGACAATGCTTTTTTGGATGTTTTTTATAATGAAAAACAATTGTCCGCCGTTCAACCCGATGTAAAAACTGAAAGTACAGATCTGGCCTATGTAATCTATACTTCCGGATCTACCGGAAAACCGAAAGGCGTGATGATTGCACATCAGGGATTGGTTAATCTGTGTTTTTGGCACAAAGAAGTCTACAACGTTACAGCATCCAGCAGAGGAACTTTGTTTTCTGGGGTTGCCTTTGATGCATCGGTTTGGGAAATCTATCCGTATTTGCTATCAGGCGCCACACTTTACCCTATTGAAAACGAAGAAGTACGTCTGCAAACCAAATTGTTGACTTCTTTTTTGAAAGAAAACGAGATTACGCACGCCTATCTGCCTTCAAAAATATGTCAGGATATCATGGCAGATAACGGTTTGGCGGTATCAACTACGATACTTACAGGAGGAGAGAGTTTAAATTATGCAGTGGATACTTCTTTACAAGTATATAATAATTACGGACCAACAGAAAACACGGTCGTAACAACCTATTACGATTGTAAAGAAAGCACAAAAGAGAAAGTATCGATCGGAAAACCTATCGCAAATACAAAGGTTTACATACTGTCTGAAAGTTTAAAATTACAACCAATTGGCGTTATTGGAGAATTGTGCATTTCAGGAATCGGACTTTCAAAAGGGTATTTGCATCAACCGGAGCTTACAGCTGAAAAATTTATTCAAAACCCATTTGCAACAACAGAAAAATTATACAAAACTGGAGATTTAGCCCGATGGTTGCCCGATGGAAATCTTGAGTTTATAGAAAGAAAAGACAATCAGGTAAAAATAAGAGGCAACAGGGTTGAATTGGCAGAGATAGAACATGTGATCAGAAGCTATGAACCTGCAATTTCTAATGCCCTGGTTCTGGCCAAAGAAATCAACAATGAACAAACCGTTATTGCCTATTATACCGCAACGGTGGCTATAGACAGAAAAGCACTTAGAGCCTATTTAAAAGAACAGTTAGCCGATTATATGGTGCCGGCGTATTATATTGCATTAGAAACAGTGCCCTTAAATGCAAACGGAAAAATTGACCTTGCCAAGCTACCTGCAATCACCGAAGCCGATGTTCTGAAAAAAGAATACGTGGCACCGGTTAACGAAACTGAAACAAAAATAGCCGTAATCTGGCAAGAACTTTTGGGGCATCAAACCATAGGTAGCACCGATGATTTTTTTGAACTTGGAGGACATAGTTTACTCCTAACAAAATTAGTAAGCGAATATCAAAAGACATTCAAAATAGCGATTCCGCTAAAAACGCTTTATGCCAATACCAGTCTGAGAAGCCATGCCGCTCTTTTAAATGAATTAGCTCCAGACGTATATGAGATTGATAAATTGCCTTTTCAGGAATATTATGAATTGTCTCCATCGCAAATGCGCTATTGGTTGCTTTATAAAATCAAAGGAAAATCAAGAGAGTTTAATATATACAGTACACTGCAATTACCGGATAACTTTGATCTAACCGCTTTTAAAACCGCTTTTGATCTTCTTTTAAAACGTCATGAGATTTTAAGAAGTGTATTTGTAGAAGAGGCCGGAATTCCAAAGCAAAAAATCCGATCCCATTTATCAGTAGAAATTCCATGCTTCGAATCGGAATCGGTTGCTAAAAAAGAGGTATTCGAACAAGAGTTTGATCTCGAAACAGATGTTTTGTTTAAAGTCGCTATTTTGAAAGAAGGCTCGGCTCACCGTTTGTATTTTAACATCCATCATAGTATAAGCGACGGCTGGTCTATGGGAATTATATCCAGAGATTTGATGGATATTTATACGGCCACCATAAGCAACAAGCCCGTTGAACTTCCCGAATTGGCGATACAATATAAAGAATATGCCCACTGGCAAAATAAGGTATTACAGTCGTCGGATGTTAGTGTTTCCGAAAAATACTGGAAAGAACAGTTTGCCGGACAATTATCGTATTTGCAATTGCCAACAGACTACACGGCAAAAGTAAAAACGAACGATGGAACCTCTTCATCTTATACCGTTTACATTTCAGAAGAACAGAAGAAAAAAATAGAAAAACTATCGGGAGAAAAAAAGACGAGTGTTTTCGCAATTTTTGTGGCTACGCTAAAGATCCTGTTGTTCAGACTCACTTCCGAAGAAGATATTACACTGGGGATTCCGGTGGCCAACCGAAATCATTACCAATTAAAAGAGGTAGTGGGTTGTTTTATAAATACGCTTATGTTGCGGGATAAAATAAGTGAGAAGGAGTCTTTTGAAACCTGGTTGCAACGCGTTAATGAAACTTTAATAAACGCTCTGGCACATCAGAACTATCCTTTTGAACAGTTATTGGAGCTCATAGAGGCACCCCAAAATGATAATGGTTTTCCGCTAAGTCCCGTGTTTTTGAATATGGTTGATTTTGATACAAAACCGTTGGAAAGGATAGCCGATTTTAGTCCAAATCACGAACTATTGGAAGCAACTCCAAAGTTTGATATAGAATGTTACATAAAAAGTTTTACAAACGGATACAGTATCAACTGTGTATACGATCAGGAACTCTTTAAAAAAGAAACCATAACCTATTGGATAGACGCCTATTTGTCAATCATAGATCAGGTGTTGGTCGATGACAAAAAAGCAGTACAGGACATACAAATATTTGAAGACTATATTTTTGAGGAAGACGATTCAAAACCGACCAATGATTTTGATTATTTTGAAGCGAGTGAAATTGAACAAAGTATCACACAGCGATTTGAAAAACAGGTAGCCAAATTTCCGAATCATTCCGCTGTATTCGCAAATCAAACGGTACTTACTTACAAAACGCTGAATAATTGCGCCAATTATTTGGCATTAGAAATCAATAAAAAAGCCAATCCGCAGACACGACGAGTAGCCTTGCTTTTAAACCATAATGAAACCTGTGTAATAGGAATGTTAGGAGTGCTCAAAGCTGGTTATGCCTATGTGCCCATAGATGCGAACAGTCCTTTGAGCAGAATTCAGTACCTTATTGAAGATTCAGGTTGTACGCTTTTGGTCTGTAATGCAACCACTGTAGAAAAAGCCCGACAGTTGGAGCAGGAAGTACCAGAGTTAGCTATTATAACGATATCTGAAAATTATACTCTTCCCGAAATTTCAAATCCAAATAAGAGTATAAGTGCTTCAGCGGAGGCTTATGTTTTGTACACTTCCGGTTCTACGGGAATGCCAAAAGGAGTTTTGCAAAAGCAAAGAAATGTACTTCATTTTATCAGAGTATATACCAATAATGTTCGCATTGCGATAAAAGACAACTTAAGTGTTTTCTCTACTTATACTTTTGATGCTTCGGTAAAAGATATTTATGGTGCGATTTTAAACGGCGCTACCGTGAGCATTTACGATATTGTTGAAAATGGTCTTGACCCGCTTTCAGACTGGTTATTTACGCAGAATATCACAATTATACATATGGTACCCACGATCTACAGGAATTTTTTAAAAGGACTGGAAGAGGACAAAGTCTTACCAACAGTGCGATTAATAGATTTGGGAGGAGAATCATGTCATAAGCCCGATTTGGATTTATTTAAAAAACATTTCCTTGAAGGTGCTTTTTTAGTAAACGATTATGGGCCGACGGAATCTACTATTGTGGCTCAAAAATTCTTAAAACACGCCTCACAATTAACGAGAAGCAATGTCCCTCTGGGCAAATCGGTTGAGGAAACGGAGCTCTTTTTATTGGGTGAAAACAACCAGCGAAGAGGGGTTTATCAAACAGGAGAAATTGTTTTCAAAAGCGACTTCCTTTCATTGGGCTACCTAAACAGGGAGGAATTAACAGCGCAGGTTTTTACAACAGATCCCGCGACAGGAGAAGGAAGAATTTATAAATCAGGCGATATCGGAAAGATGCTTCCTACCGGTGAAATTGAGTTTCTGCAACGCAAAGATTCTCAGGTAAAAATCAACGGATTTCGCATAGAACTGTCTGAAATAGAATACCAATTAGAACAAATTGAGTGGATAAAAGAGGCCGTGGTTTTACTTAAAGAATTAAATGGAAATAACCACATAACGGCCTATATAAAGGTAACCGAAGCTTTAGAAGTAACAAAAATTAAAATGCTTTTAGGACAAATATTACCTAAATATATGATTCCGACGATCTATATAACCATGGAAGAATTTCCATTAACGAGAACCGGAAAAATAGAACGAAAAGCATTACCAAACCCTGAGGTATCGGATTTAAAAACCGTTCCTTATGTAGCGCCGAAAAATGACATAGAAAAAACTTTGGTCACGATTTGGGCTGAGGTGCTGAAAATTGATGCGCCAATTATAGGAACCGAAGATAATTTCTTCGAATTAGGAGGCAATAGTTTACAAGCCGTTGTTTTAATCAATAAAATAAATAAGACCTATAATACAGTATTTTCAATCGCTAATCTTTACGAAACTTTAAACGTTCGGGATTTATCAGCTTTGTTGCACTTTTCCATACTTCAGAATAATGAAGATGATACGGTCTTGCAGGAATTGGATCAGGACGAAATTATTTTGTAATCCGTCAATAAAAAACAATCAAAATTTGAGTAGCCGTTGGTTTTAACCAGCGGCTATTTGCGTTTGAGTCAGGAAGCTTTAAGAAAAAAACAGGGGAGTAAAGTTTTGGCTAAAGCCCTGTATTAAAAAACGCCTACTAACCTGATTTTGATTATTAAGTTGTTGATTTTTTACTATCGAGGTTTTCCTGCAAGGCTTTTTTTTGACCTTGTGGGTATCCTAATTTATGCTTTACACCGACAAGGCCCAAAAAAAGACCTTGGAGGAAATAGAATAATTTATAAAACACAATATGGATTGAACGTACTGCGCGTTTTGTAAGTTTTTTCTAAGGTAAAAATTCAGTGTTTTTGATGTTTTATAAAAGAATCAATTTTTTTTAGTTAAAATTAACATGCTTATTTGTTTGATTCTTAATGTTTTAGGGGCTTCACTGAAAAGACCGTAAATTAGATATCAAAAGTCCGTAATTTTTATTATTTGGTTACTGATATTTTTGATTAAAGTATTTTATGTGTAGATACTAGAAGGGATTTTTATATGGCACATAACTGTAAATGAGGATGGTAAATGTGTGTTTTTTTTTGAAAATTAGATTTTTTGCATCTCGTGCAGTTTACAAAGATTGGCGTTTTTATATCCGTTAAAGTTTGTGTTGAGAAAAAAGCTTGCGAAGTATTAAGAAACTAATCCATTATTTTTTTAGCAGTAGTTAAAGAATGAGGTAAATGAAAAAAAAAGAAAATGATCTGGAAAATAGAATAAAATACAAGACTAGATTAAAACTGTTTTTTTTATGAAAAATGAAATGATTAATAAGCTTCTTTCTTTGGGAGTTCAGTTGAAAATAATTGACGGAAATCTTAAGGTGAATGCTCCAAAGGGAGTATTGACAAAAGAGTTGCTGGAAGAGATTAAAGAGCACAAGGCCTACTTGATTAGCTTGATCTCTTCGAATATTTCAATTTCTAAAGCTAAGGTAATGGAAAGTTACCCGCTGACTCCCACGCAATATTTTATGTGGTTTACTCATGAATATCTGGGAGGAAACAAAGCTTACAACATCACTTCGACATTGAAGTTAAGTGGAAAACTCAATGCGACACTTCTGGAACAAGCATTTCAAAAAGTGGTTGCACGACACGAATCACTTCGAACCATTTTTAGAAAAAATCAAAAAGAAGAAATACAACAATATATCCGGACTAAGGAAGAAGCAAATTTTAAACTTCAAACCATAGTTTCGGAGGATTCCTCTGTAGTGCAACTTCACGATCAAATAAAGAAAGAGTACCAAAAAGCTTTCGATCTGGAAAAAGATCTTTTGCTGAGCGCTACTTTATTAAAAAGAAACGAAGAAGAGCACATTTTGTTATTTGTGTTGCACCATATCATAGGCGATGGCTGGTCCTTGCAAATTCTAACCAGAGAAGTAATGCTGGTTTACAATAGTTTAGTCCATAACCAGGAAATACAATTGGCAGAACTGTCGATACAATACAAAGACTACAGCGAATGGCTCAATGAGAAACTTACAAGTTCTGAGTATAATAACAAATTAGAATATTGGAAGCAACAGTTTGAAACCAATTCCCCTCTATTAAATTTAGTTCCGGGAAAACGTCCGGTCATGAAAACGTATAACGGAAATATTCTTCAACACGAATTTTCAAAATCGTTTTTAGCAGCATTAAACACATTTGGTAAAGAACAACAAATGACTTTGTTTATGCTCTTAGTTGGAGGCCTTAATGGATTGTTTTCCAGATATACAGGTCAGAGCGACATAACCCTTGGTACTACGGTGGCAGGAAGAGAACATTCTGATATTGAGAATCAAATAGGATTATACTCTAATGCACTGCCAATTCGAACACAATTTGATAAGGAAGACAGCTTTTTGGAACTCATGCAGAAACAAAAGCAGACGCTTATCAAAGCATACGAAAACAAAGAATACCCTTTTACAGCGCTTGTAAATCAATTAGCACTTCCTAAAGACCAAAGCAGATCACCGTTGTTTGATATTATGGTGTTGTTGCAAAATCATCAGGGATTGGAACTAAACGATCAAAAAGAAATAGATGGGATTGTGGCTACTGAATACAGCGAAATAGAAAGAGGTGTAAGCCAACTGGACATTAGTTTTGTATTTGTAGAAAGTGAAAAAGGACTGACATTAAACGTAGAATACAATACAGATATCTATCAGGAAAATTTTATAGCTAATTTGTTACAGCACTTTGAAGCTTTTGTAAGTTCGGGTTTGAGAAAGCCCGAACAAGCAATAAATGCTATTGAAATTGTATCTCCGGTAGAAAAAAATAAACTTCTTAACGAGTTCAATACGGCACTAACGCCTTACGATTCTTCTTTGACAGTAGTAAATCTTATACAATCAAAGTCTAAGGAAGACCCAAATCAAACCGCATTTGTACACCAGGGAGAGGAAATCAACTATGCCCAATTAGAAACCTACAGTACTAAACTGGCCAATTGTCTTTCGCAAAAATTCAATATAAAAAAAGGTGATTTTGTTGGAATTGAACTGGAAAGAAATCCATGGATGATTATTGCGATTCTGGGCGTATTAAAAGCAGGAGCGGTCTACGTACCCATAGATCCTGCCTATCCGGAAGCACGAAAAAAGTACATACAAGAAGACAGCGGATGTAAGCTGATTGTCAATACGCAAATCATAGACGAGTTTAAAAATAATGTAGAGCAATATGCTGAGACGCCTGTTGCTACGATTGCCCAAGAAGATTTAGCTTATGTGATCTACACTTCGGGATCGACCGGAAATCCAAAAGGGGTTCAGATTACACATGAGTCTTTTGTAGATTATGTGTTAACGTTTAAAAATCATTTTCGATTAACGGCTCAGGATAGTGTAGTGCAGCAAGCCAGCATTTCTTTTGATACCTCTATAGAAGAAATATTTCCGATTCTTAGTAGCGGAGGAACCTTGTTTTTTCATGACGAAAAAGGTGATTTTGATGCCTTATTCAAGCTTTGTGAACAGCATAAAATAACAGTTTTAAGTACGAATCCTTATGCATTGCAATACCTGAATGATACATACGATCAATACGATCTTGGGATCAGAACACTGATTAGTGGCGGAGATACTTTACAAGTCGATCATGTTAGTAATTTATGGGACAAACTTGCCGTATTTAATACTTATGGCCCCACAGAAAGCACCGTTTGTGCGACCTATTATCAGCTAACAAATAAAGAAACAGTCATTCCAATTGGTAAGCCAATAGTGAACAGGCAAGTATATATTATGGAGTCGGGTGCTACTCAATTAACTCCTGTTGGAATTGTTGGTGAACTTTGTATTTCGGGAAAAGGAATAGCGGCCGGATACTTGAATCAGCCTGAATTGACGAGAGAGAAATTTGTCTCCAATCCGTTTAATTCTGATTCGTTACTGTACCGCACAGGAGATTTGGGTTATTGGATGCCCGACGGAAACATCGGTTTTATAGGCCGAAAAGACCAGCAAATAAAAATTAGAGGATACCGTGTAGAACTTGGCGAGATCGAACAGGCACTACAAGAAGATAAAACCGTAACCACGGCAGTAGTACTAGCCAAAGAACGAGCCGGAGAGCAAGTTCTTGTGGCTTATGTGGTCGGTACAAACATCAACATAGAAGCTTTAAAAAACGGCTTAAGAACAAGTTTACCGGACTATATGATTCCTGGGTTTTATGTAGAACTGGAAACAATTCCTTTAACTTCTAATGGAAAAATAAACAAACAAGCGTTATTGGCCATTGAAGATCTTGGCGTAAAAAATAACGAATATGTGGCCCCCGGAAACGATCTGGAATCTCAAATGGTTTTGTTATGGGAAGAGATTTTAGGAATATCCAAAATCGGCATTACCACCAGCTTTTTTGATTTGGGAGGACACAGTCTGAAAGTGATAAGACTCATAAACAAATTAGAAAAACTAGGATACAAATTAAAAGTCAAAGATGTTTTTGAATCCCCGACCATACTGGGAATTATAGCAAAATTGCAACTGTCTTCGAGTGCACAATTTACCAAAATACCGGAACAGGAATACTATCCGGTGACTTCTTCACAAAGACGTTTATGGACACTAAGTCAATTTGAGGGAGGCAGTGCGGCTTACAACATTGCGAATGTATTAGAATTGAAAGGCAAATTAGACCTGGCATTATTTCAACAATCAGTAAATAAACTCATTGACCGACACGAGAGTCTTCGCACGGTTTTTAAAGCAGATGAATCGGGAGTGTTGAACCAATATGTACTGCCTGCAGCATCGGTTGTTTGTCCGATAGACGTGCATCATGGATTAAATGAAGAAGCGTTATCAGCAAAAATAACCAGTCATGTCAACCATCCTTTTGATCTGGGTGAGGCACCACTGCTAAAAGTGGAAATCATAAGCTTTAACGATGCGCATCATTTACTCTTGTTTAATCTGCATCATATTGTAGGAGATGGCTGGTCGATGGAAATTTTATCCAGAGAAATAGTAGCCCAATACAACCATCTAAAGCAGGCCACAGGAATTGCGTTACCGGATTTACCGATTCAATATAAAGATTACGCACATTGGTACAACAGTGTGCCAAATCAGGAAAAATTAGCCGAATCAGGAAGTTACTGGCGCGAACAATTTGCAGGTAATCTTCCGGTATTGGAATTGTTGACCACAGCCACACGTCCAAAAGTAAAAACGTATAATGGCGATAGTATTTCACATGCTTTCTCAATAGATTTTATCACCAAGTTAAAGGGTTTTTGCCAACAGCATCAAGCTACTTTGTTCATGGCAGTAATGGCAGGATTAAACGGCTTGTTTTACAGATACAACGGACAAACTGATATCATTCTCGGAACTCCGGTGGCTGGACGAGATTATCCGGATTTAGAAGATCAAATAGGATTATACCTGAACACACTGGCAATTCGAACTCGTTTTGAAGTAACCGATACGTATGGCAGTTTAGTAAAAAAACAAAAGAAGGTATTGCTGGAAGGGTATGAGAATCAATCTTATCCTTTTGATGTACTGGTAGAAGAATTGGGGTTAAAACGAGACCTTTCAAGATCGGCACTTTTTGATGTTATGGTTGTTTTACACAATCAGCAAGATCTTTTTTCTAAAGAAGAAACTTTCGAAGAAATAACAATAGCACCCTATAAAAAAATACAAAAGAACACAAGCCAGTTTGATTTGAGTTTTTCTTTTGCGGAAGGAAAAGAGAGTCTGAATCTGACGTTGAATTACAATACTGATATATATACCAAGGGTTTTGTTCAAAAACTGGTACATTATTTAGAAAAATTTATTTCTGAAGGGATAGAAAAACCGAACGATAGCATTGCCAAAATTGACTTTGTTTCTAGTGAAGAAAAACAACGTTTGCTGCACAATTATAACGCGACAAATAGAGCCTATCAAGAAAACAGAACTATAGTAGATTTGGTTAACGCTCAAATGCGTAAAACACCCGATGCCATTGCGCTTGTTTGTGAAGATAAAACGATTACGTACAAAGCGTTATCGGAAAAATCAAATCAATTGGCACACTACCTGTTGGAGAAATGCGCAGTACGTCCGGGAGATTTTGTAGGTATAAAAGTAAAAAGAGATGAATGGTTGGTTATAGCCCTGCTAGCGGTATTAAAAACCGGAGCGACTTACGTTCCTATCGATTTAAATTATCCGGAAGAACGAATCGCTTATATCGAACAGGACAGTTCTTGTAAAATTACAATAACCGAAAAAGTATTGCATGATTTTGAACAGGCAAACATAGCGGTTGCAGAACTGCCGGAAATTAAAATAACATCCGATTCATTAGCGTATATCATCTATACTTCAGGGTCTACCGGAAAGCCAAAAGGCGTTATGTTAACCCATGATAATGCTGTAGCCTTTTTAGAGTGGAGTAAAGAAGAATTTGCTGCTGCTGATTTTGATATTCTCTATGCAGCAACTTCACATTGTTTTGATTTATCGGTATTTGAAATGTTTTATCCACTGAGCACCGGGAAAAAAATCAGAATCATTACCAACGGATTGGCCATTGCCGATTATGTAGGCAGCGACCAAAAAATATTCATAAACACAGTTCCTTCTGTAGTGGATAATTTACTGGAAAGAGAGATTTCTTTAAAAAATGTTTCGGTATTAAACATGGCGGGAGAACCTATTCCGATAGCGTTGAGCAATGCCTTGATCAAATATCCGATCGAGATAAGAAATCTGTACGGTCCGTCTGAAGATACGACTTATAGCAGTTGTTACAGGATTGAGAAAAAGCAGGAACATTCGCTTCCAATTGGAAAACCTATTTCTAACACCCGTTTTTATATCGTATCAGAGGAATTAGCCTTACAAGGAGAAGGACTAATAGGCGAAATCTGTATCTCCGGAAAGGGATTATCGGTGGGTTATTTGAATCAACCTGAGCTGACTAAGGAGAAATTTGTACCAAATCCGTTTGATCCCGGAACTGTCATGTATCGCACGGGAGATTTGGGCTATTGGATGCCCGATCAAAACATAGGTTTTGCGGGACGAAAAGACGATCAGATAAAAATTCGCGGATACCGTATAGAGCTGGGCGAAATAGAACATGCTTTACAAGAAGAAGAAACCATAAGCAATGCAGTAGTACTCACCAAGGAGCATGACGGAGAAAAACAAATTGTTGCTTATTTAAAAGGTGAGAATATTGACATGCAACAAATTCGTAAAAGCCTGTCACAAAAACTGCCGGGTTATATGTTGCCAACCTATTCTCTGTTGTTAGACGAAATACCCTTAACAGCTAATGGTAAAGTTGATAAAACGGCACTTTTAAAACTGGAAATTTTCAAAATAAAAGCTTCAGACTATGTAGTACCAACCTCAGAAACAGAAGCAAAAATAGCCGCCATATGGCAGGACATACTTGGTTTGGAAAAGGTAGGTATAACAGATGATTTCTTCGAATTAGGCGGACACAGTTTAAAAGCGACTGAACTATTATCAGTTCTTCAAAAACAATTTGATGTATCGATCAATATTCAGGAATTATTCCTGCGTCCTACCATTCAGAATTTAGCAATGAATATTGAAAATGTGAAATGGGTGGAAGAAATAGATAACGAACGGTCTGTAAAAAAGATACTAATATAAAATTACACATGGAAACAATCTTTTTAATTAAAGAACTAAGAGAAAAAGGAGTAGCGGTAAAGCTAGTCGGGAATCAGCTGGAAGTATCTCTGTTAAAAGAGACTGTGGAGGATGAGGTAGTGGAAATAGTAAGAAATAATAAAGAGCAGATTATAAGTTATTTACTATCTATTTCGATCAATAAATTTAAAGAAATACCCAAAGCCAAAGAAGCACTTAGTTATCCCGTTTCCAATGCGCAATTTAGAATTTGGTTTGAATCACAGTCCACTACGGCCTCTATAGCCTATCACATTCCTTTTGAAGTTAAACTAGAAGGCGATTATGATCAAAATAGCTTAGAAGAAGCTATAATTTATGTCCTGAACCGACATGAAATATTGCGTACCGTATTTCGACTCAATGCAGAAAAAGAGCCACAACAACAGATACTATCCGTACAGGAATTAAACTTTAATCTCGATTACGAGGATTATTCAGAAGCTGTGGACTCTTTGTCCAAAGTAAACGAATACATCAAGGAAAAAGCAAATGTACCGTTTGATTTAGAGAATGGTCCTTTGTTAAGAGCTGCTTTATTAAAGTATGACAACAACAGCTATTATTTCTCCTGTATTTTACATCATATTATCTGTGACGCCTGGTCAATTCCAATTTTAAAGAGCGAAATATTGACAGCGTATAAGGCTTTACAGGCGAATAAAGTACCCGCACTGGAAGAATTAAGAATTCAGTATAAAGATTATACGTTATGGAATTTGGATAATCTTGAAGGAGCATCTTTTCTAAAACAAAAGGACTATTGGTTGGCTAAACTTTCAACCGAAACGCCGGTTTTAGAATTACCCATTACAGGTACACGTCCACCCGTAAAAACGTATAACGGGCAAACGCTGAAAACCTATTTTAATACCGACATTTCTAATGCTGTAAGCTCTTACCAAAAGAGCCAGGAAGGTTCATTGTATATGGTAATGTTAAGCACTTTGCATGTGATGTTGGCGAAATACACGGGAAATAATGACACTATTATAGGAAGTCCTTTTGCTGCCAGAGAGCATACGGATTTACATAATCAAATAGGGTTTTATACCAATACTTTGGCCATTAGAAACAAAGTAGAACAATCCGATTCATTTGATACTTTTTTTACAGCTGTAAAACAATCCATATTAGAAGCACATAACAATCAGCAATATCCTTTTGAAGAAGTAGTAAAAGCTTTGAATTTAAAAAAGGATGCTTCGAGAAACCCTCTTTTTGATGTGATGCTGGTGGTTTTGCCAAAAGAAGGAGCAAAAAACGAAGAACAATTTGACAACGAAGCTTTTTTAGAAGCAATTACAGTCGAAAAATATACGACCAGTAAATTTGATTTATTAGTGTATGTAGAAGAGACCGAAAATGACTTGTTATCACTTAAGGTAGAATACAATACTGATTTATTTGAGGAAAAATTCATAGCACAGTTTATCACGCATTATAAAAAATTAGTACACCTATTATTGACGCAACCTGCAAAAAGAATAGGAGCACTTAACTATCTTACAGAGAAGGAAGGAGTACTTAAACAAGAAGCTGCAACGGAAAAATATGTAAAAAAATGCGTGATAGAATTTTTTGAAAATCAAGTACAACGCACGCCGGAAAATGTAGCGGTTAAATACGAAGATATTTCATTAACATATAAAGAAGTTAATGAATACACCAATCAATTAGCACATTGCTTAAGAGAAAAATACAACGTAACTCCACAAACTAATGTAGGAGTAATTTTGGGACGTTCGCATTTAAATGTCCTGGCAATGATAGGCATTATAAAAGCCGGTGGATGTTATGTTCCAATTGATCATAAATATCATATTGAACGTAAAGAGTATATCGTAGAAGATGCTGAAATAAAAACGATAATTTCAACAATAGATTTATTTGACGAAGAATTATCAGAAAAGGCAGCTATAATCAATTTAGATCAATTTGCATTTTCTGAATGGGATGATAGTAATTTGAATATCGTAAATCAATTAGATGATCCTTCCTTCGTTATTTACACCTCAGGCTCTACCGGACATCCTAAGGGGGTGGTACAAACCCATAGAATGCTCAGCAACTTAATTCAATGGAATATTTATGATTCGGGTATAGAATCAGGATTAAAGCATTTGCAATATACTTCCTTTAGTTTTGATGTTTCCTTACAGGATTGTTGGTTTGTGTTAAGTAGTGGAGGGATTCTGTTTATAACTCCGGAAGCAATGAAAATTGATTTCAGGAGACTTTTAGATTTCATTGTTGGCAATGCTATTGAAGTGTTGTGTTTTCCATTTTCTGCCTTGACGAACTTTTTTGATTTTCCAAAAGAAACATTTGTTAAAAACCATGAGATTAAACACATTATATCTTCCGGGGAGCAATTAATGGCGAATAATACGTTACAAGAATTTTTGATACAAAACCCTAAAGTTAAATTACACAACCATTATGGCCCTTCAGAAACCCATGTAGTGACCAGTTATACAATGTGTAAGGAAGAAAACGAGATCGTATCTTATGTACCAATAGGAAAACCTGTAGCCAATACCGCCATATATTTATTAGATAAGGATCAGCAACCGGTACCCAAAAAAGTAATAGGTGAGATCTATGTTGGAGGGGAACATTTAGCGCTGGGTTATTTAAAATTAACTGATCTGACTAACGAGCGATTCATTGCCAATCCGTTTGAAAAAGACGAGCGTTTATACAAAACAGGAGATTTAGCCTATGAAGATTATACCGGCAATATCATCTATTTAGGCAGGAATGATAATCAAATAAAAATTAGAGGATATAGAATTGAATTAGAAGAAATTAAAAACGTTATTCTGATTCAAGATCATGTAAATCAGGCTTTTGTTGATGTTGTGAATAAAGAAAAGGAGCAACTGATAGTGGCTTATATTGTACCAACTGCAGCCATTGACAGACTTTACTTAAAAAAACAATTAAGCAAGGTTCTTCCGGACTACATGTTACCTTCTCATATCGTTATCTTGGATGAAATCCCGCTTACACCTAACGGGAAAATCAATAAAAAAGCATTGCCTGAGATTGATGACAGTGCTTTAGTTACTACACAATATACAGCACCGGAAACGGAGATAGAAAAGCAATTAGCAGAAATCTGGAAAGACCTATTAGGGATTGATAAGGTAGGAATCCTGGATAACTTTTTTGAATTAGGCGGGCATAGTCTGAGAATGCATAAAATGTTAAATCAAATAAAGACAGAGTTAACTACTGAAATAACATTTGAATTGTTTTTAAGTGATCCGACTATTGAATCGGTAGCGCTACATATCGAAAATTTAAAGTCGTTACAAAATCAAGTAACATTAACGGAGAAGAAAAAAATTCTTATATAAAATGAAAGCAGCCTCTATTTTAAAAGAAATAAGATTAAAGGGTTTAGATGTGAAACTATCCGGGGAAAATCTTGAATTGATTTTTCTGGAAGAAGATATTGATAACTCGCTCATTGAACTGGTAAAAGAAAATAAAGAAAGTATTCTCGATTACTTAAAGAAAATAACATTAGTTAGTTCTTCTAATAAAATTCTTAAAGCAGCTAAAAAAGAGTTATACCCGGTAACCTCTTCTCAATTGCGATTTTGGATTTTATGCCAAATGGAAGATATTAACAGTGCCTACAATTTGCCTATTGTTTTAAAATTGGAAGGCGATATAAATACCGGTAAATTACAACAAGCGGTTAATGCGCTTGTGATGCGACATGAGGTTTTAAGAACGCATTTTGTACTACAGGAAAATGGCGAAATAGCTCAAAAAGTTTTACAAGAAGCTGACTTTCAAATGGAAGTCAGAAATAATTGTTCGGAGGAAGAAATTAAAAGTATTGTAACCGATTTTATAAAGTCACCGTTTGAACTAAAAGAATCTTCTTTTTTGAAAACGCTGTTATTGCACAAAAACGACAAGGAATATTATTTAGGAATTAATATCCATCATATTATATCGGACGGGGCCTCTTTAGAAATTTTGATGTCTGACTTAGCACAAATCTATAATAGTTTAGTTTCCGAAAACCCGATTAATTTACAGGAGCTGCCGATACAATTTAAAGATTATGCCGAGTGGGTTAGTGATAAAGAAAATGTAAAAAGCGAAGAAAAATATTGGTTAGAAAAATTTTCAGGAGAATTGCCGGTAATTAACTTACCAACTTATCAATCCCGACCAGCTTTAAAGACCTATAAAGGATCCAGTTACACACATACAATAAGTCAGAAAAATTTAAAAAGCTTAAGAGTGTTTTCAAGCGAAAACAAAGGAACTCTTTTTATGTCATTGATGGCTGCCGTAAATGGATTATTGTATCGATATACTTCTCAAACGGATATTATTTTAGGGACTCCAGTTTCCGGAAGGAATCATGCCGAACTTCAAAATCAAATTGGCTTGTATATTAATACGTTGCCAATACTCATGCAATTTCAGGGAGATAGTTCTTTTTTAGATTTATTCAACCTGCAAAAGCAAACCTTAGAAGAAGCGTATTCAAATTCAGGTTATTCATTTGGAGACTTGGTAGATAAACTTAATTTAAGCAGAGATGTAAGCCGCTCTCCTTTGTTTGATATTCTGGTGGCACATCAGCAAAAAAACGACGAATCAATTAGTTCTGATTTGTTTTTTGAAGGATTAAAATGTTCTTTTTATACCAATTATGAGAGTACAGTCAGCAAGTATGACTTAACATTTACCTTTTTTGAAGACGAAAGCAATTTGAGCTTATCTATAGAGTACAATACGGATCTCTTTCAGAAAAAATTCATTGAAGACCTGGCGGTTAATTATGAAAACTTCATAGCACAAAGTGTCAAAGAACCACAATTGGATATTAAAAGCACAAAGTATTTGGATAGTAAACAAATAGAAGAGCTCTTAAATAAATTCAATGCTACGACGCATCAATACGATACGAAAGCAACAACTGTTTCTTTGTTTCAAAAGCAAGCCATGTTGTTTCCTGAAAAAATTGCTTTGGTATGCGATGGAAAAGAGATGACTTATAAAGAACTGGACGAAAAATCTACACGATTGGCGTCCTATCTTCACAAACAGGATGTACAATCCAATACTACAGTAGGTGTTTGCTTGGGACGTTCTATGGAAATGATGATTGCGATTCTTGGAATACTAAAGTCAGGAGCTTCCTATTTGCCATTAGATCCATTTTACCCATTGGATCGTATTGACTATATCATAGAACACAGTAAAACAAAAATTGTTTTAACAGACCAGCAGACCCAAGACATAATTTCTAAAAGCGTTAAAACCATTTCCGTAGCTACCTTGGATGCGGAGTCATTAGAAGCGTTTTACCTGCCAGAAATCGAAAGTTCGTCATTGGCATATGTTATTTATACTTCAGGCTCTACCGGTAAACCAAAAGGGGTAAAAGTATCCCACAGGAATTTAGTGAACTTCATGGAGGGAATGAATCTGAAGTTTGATCAGACAACTCAGCATGAAGTGTGGTTAGCCATGACCAGTATAAGTTTTGATATTTCAATTCTGGAATTGTTATGGACCTTAACTCGTGGAAGTAAGGTTGTAATTCATTTAGAAAGACCGGTTCCTATTCTGCCTAAACCTAAAATGGATTTCAGTTTGTTTTATTTTCCTACCGGAACAAGTTCGGAAACCAATAAATACAAACTACTTATTGAAGGGGCCGGATATGCCGATAAAAACGGATTTGAAGCGATCTGGGTTCCGGAAAGACATTTTCATGATTTTGGAGATCAATTTCCCAATCCGTCAATTGCCGCTGCCGCAGTTTCAACCATTACAAAAAATATAAAACTTCGCTCAGGAAGTGTGGTATTGCCGCTACATGATCCTGTAAGAGTTGCCGAAGAATGGTCAATGATCGATAATTTATCTGAAGGAAGAGTGGAATTATCTATTGCTTCCGGATGGCATCCAAACGATTTTGTTTTAGCACCCAATGATTATCAGAATCGTCATCAATTGATGCATGAAAAAATAGACCTGCTAAAAAAGTTATGGAGAGGAGAAACCTTAACCCGTAAAAACGGAATAGGGAAAGACTTTGAATTTAAAATACATCCTACACCCGTGCAAAAAGAACTCCCAATTTGGGTGACTGCCGCAGGAAGTGTAGAGACGTTTAGATATGCAGGAAGCATTGGAGCCAATGTTCTGACCCATTTGTTAGGCCAGAGTATTGAAGATTTAGGAGAGAAAATAGAAGTATACCGACAAACGCTTAAAGAGAACGGATTTGATCCGCAGAAAGGAAAAGTAGCGTTGATGTTACATACTTATGTTGGAAATAATGCGGAAGAGGTAAAGAATATTGTTGAAGAGCCCTTTAAAAATTATTTAAGAAACTCGCTGGATCTTCTAAAACCTCTTGCAGAAGAGCAAGGGCTGGACTTAAAAAGTGACGAAGAAGCCTTATTAGATATGGGTTTTTTAAGATTTTATAAAAGCAGTAGTTTGTTTGGAACTCCGGAAACCTGTTTGGAAATAATAAACCGCGCCTACAATATTAATGTTAATGAAATAGCATGTTTGATTGATTTTGGAGTAGAGGAAAAAAAGGTACTGGAAAATCTGGATCATTTATTTAGCTTAAAAGAGTTGGTAAGAAGATCTAAAGTTCAGTATGACTTTATTGTAAATCGCATGAATAAACTAACATCGGATGAAGAGGTGACAACACTTATTCAGCAGCATAAGGTTACTCACATGCAATCTACACCATCGTTTTACGAAGAATTTTTATTGAATACGAAAGGAAAAGAAGCACTACAGCAAATAAAGACGCTTTTAGTTGGTGGAGAAGCATTAAAAAAAGCACTTGCAGAAAAGCTGCTTAGTGAAGTCAAGAATGATATTTATAATATGTATGGGCCTACAGAAACAACGATTTGGTCTTCTGTAAAAACGGTAGCAACAAGCAACGATGTAACTTTAGGAAAGCCTATTGCAAATACAAAAATTTATATCCTGGATGCCTATAACCAGTTATGTCCGGTAGGGGTCTCAGGAGAGTTATGCATAGGTGGAGATGGGGTATCTTTAGGGTATTTGCACAATGATGAACTAACATTGTCACAGTTTATAGACAACCCTTTTGAATACAACCAAAAAATATATAAGACAGGTGATTTGGCTCGTTGGATTTCTAATGGAGAGTTAGAATATCAAGGAAGAATAGACAGCCAGGTAAAAATTAAAGGGCACAGAATTGAATTAAAAGAAATAGAAAATGTAATTCTTGAGCACGAACTGGTAACGCAAAGTGCTATTTCAACTTTTGAAAACAAAGGACAAACTTTCCTTGTAGCTTATATCAAAACGGCAAGTTATACAGAAGAAAACAGCATCAAAGAATTCTTAAGATTGCGTTTGCCTCACTACATGATACCTCAATATGTAATAACGCTTGATGACTTTCCGCAAACACCAAACGGCAAAATTGATTATAAAAAACTGCCTGCTCCGAACGAGGAAATTAGTGCAACTAAAAACTATGTAGCTCCAAGGAACGAAATGGAAGAAAAGCTGGCAACATTATGGGGTGACTATTTAAAACTGGAGCAAATTAGTATCGATGATAACTTTTTTGAAATTGGAGGTAATTCCATGAAAGCCTTTCAGTTGCTAGCCATATTGAACACCGCTTTGCATACAGATTTAAAAATCATATCCTTTTTTCAATATCCGACGATACGAACTTTGGGAGAAAACCTGAATCAGGATAAGTTATCCAATACAGTAAAAATAGAAGAAAATGAAATGGAAGATGTGGAGGAATTAATGGATTTTATGAACGATTTGTAAGATTAATAAAAGAAGTGGTGAATTAATTGAAGAATCTAATGTTACGTACGAAATGAAAAAAGATATAGCTATAATTGGATTGTCGGGAAGGTTTCCAAAATCAGATAATATAGAGGAGTTTTGGAAAAATCTGGTGGAGGAAAAAGAATTGATCCATTTTTTTACGGACGATGAGCTGAAAGAAAAAGGTATTGAAAAAAAAGTGTTGAACCGTAAAAATTACATAAAAGCGGCCTCATTTGTAGCCAATACAAATTTCTTTGACTACCCCTTTTTTAAATATACACTGGACGAAGCAAGAATAATGAATCCTCAAACAAGGATGATGCATCATTTGGTTTGGGAAGCTATAGAAGATGCTGCATGTGACATAGAGCGATATACTAAAAAAATCGGAGTCTTTTTAGGTGCCAACAAGGATTTAAATTGGAGTTTATATACGTCTTTGACAAATGATGTTAATGTTGATGAATTGACGAAGAGTAAGATGTCTAACCCCAATTTTATGGCCTCTCTGATAGCTCATAAATTAAATTTTAAAGGACCTTGTTATTTTATTGATACCGCTTGCTCAACATCCTTAAGTACGGTGCATCTGGCCTGCCGCAGTTTGCTTTTAAGTGAATGCGGAACTGCCGTAGTAGGTGGTATAAGATTACTTTCAGAAAATGATTACGGTTATAAATATCAGGAAGGATCGATCATGTCAATCGACGGACATAATCGAAGCTTTGATAGTCAATCATCGGGGACAATTGGTTGTGATGGTGCCGGTGTAGTCGTTTTAAAAAGACTGGAAGAAGCAATTAAGGATAACGATAATATTTATGCCGTTATAAAAGGTTCTGCCATGAATAATGACGGAAATGCCAAAGCCGGATATACAATGCCCAGCGTTGCGGGACAAATAGAATGTATAAAGTTGGCTCATAAAATAGCAGGAGTTGAGCCGGAAGACATTTCTTATATAGAAGCTCATGGTACAGGTACTAAAATTGGAGATCCTATCGAAATAGAATCCCTAAATATTGCATTTAATAATAGTACAAGTCATAAGTGTGCTATTGGTACGGTAAAATCAAATATGGGGCATGCCGACGAGGCAGCAGGAATTGCAGGATTAATAAAAACAGCTTTGTCACTAAACCACAAAACTATTCCGGCAAGTTTACATTATGAAAGCCCTAATCCAACGATCAATTTTAATGAAGGTCCCTTCTATGTCAATCATTCCTCTAAAAAATGGGAAAATGTAGATGGAAAGGCTCGTACGGCCGGCGTTAGTTCGTTGGGAATTGGCGGAACAAATATTCATGTAATTCTTCAGGAAGCACCCCTAAACGAAAATACAAAAGTAAAATCTAAATATAAATTAGTTCGATATTCTGCTCAAACAGAAAATGCTCTGGAGCGTTATGAAGAGAAGCTTTTAAAATTTATTGAGCATAAAAAAGAGGTAAGTATAGAAGACTTATCTTATACCTTACAAATAGGAAGAAAACAATTTGACTTTAGAAAATACCTGATCGTAAAAGAAGGCGATGATTTGATACAAGCTCTCAAGGATAAGAATACGTTCGCAACCGCTCTTTCTCCTAAAAATAATATAATCTTTATGTTTTCCGGTCAAGGAAGCCAATATGTGAATATGGGTAAAGAGCTTTATCAAACCTACCCTTTATTCAAAGAAACGTTAGACCAAGGGTTACTGTATTTAAAGGAATTTAACGATTTTGATTATAAAAATATCTTATTTGATGCGGATGGAGTAGCCGATACGAGAATAAACGAAACGTTGTTTACCCAACCGATTCTCTTTTTGTTTGAATATACACTTGCTCAATTGCTGATTTCTTTTGGTGTTAAACCCAATTATATGATTGGTCATAGTCTGGGAGAATATGTCGCAGCTACAATTGGTGGGGTTTTTACTTTTAAAGACGCTTTAAAAATTGTCGCTAAAAGAGCTGAGTTAATGTCAAAAGTCCCAAAAGGAGAGATGTTAAGCATTGGAATATCAATTAACCAGATCAAAAAAGAAATAATTGAAGGTGTTTCCATTGCTGCAATAAATGCTCATGATTCTTTTGTTGTTTCCGGTACAGAAACAAGTATCGCTTTAGTTAAAAAACAACTAGAGGACGAAGAAATTCCATTTGTACTATTAAAAACGTCACATGCTTTTCATTCAACAATGATGAACGAAATACAGGGAGATTTTGAAAAAGAATTAGAAAGCATAACACTCCAAAAGTCTGAAATACCATTTATTTCTAACATAACCGGAAAATTTATAACTGATGAAGAAAGCACTTCAATAAAATATTGGTCTAATCATATATTAGAAAAAGTAGAATTTGAAAAAGGAATAAAAGAGCTTATAGCACTCAATAATTCTTTATTTATAGAAGTAGGGCCTGGCAGAACATTGGCAACATTTTATAAAAAGAGCCAGAATATAAATTTGGAAAACGATGTAATAACTACCGTAAAACATCACAAAGAAACAGTAGATGACGACAAGTATTTTACTGATTTTTTAGGGCAGTTATGGAGCAATGGAATAGACATTAATTGGGAGGTTTATTATGAGGGAGGAAAACCGAACAGACTCTCAATTCCTACCTATGATTTTGATCGTTATGATGTTCCGTCTAAAGTAACTATAGACGAAAATTTTCTAAAGAGAGATGCTTTGGAACCCGGAAAAAAAGAAATTTCAGAATCCGTGTACATACTTTCATGGAAATATATCCCAAGAAGTAAAAACAAAGGAACTCTATTTTCTAAAGCCGAAAAATATCTTTTTTTTAATGACGGATCATTATTTAACAATGAATTGATCAAAAAATTAAAGACAGATGGCAAACACATAATTGAAATTGTCAAAGGAGAACGATTTGAAGCGGAAAATCCTAATAAGATAATTGTAAATCCTGAGGTGTTAGGAGATTATGAGGAGCTTAACTCGCATTTAAGAACAGTAAATTTCAAGTTCGATTTTATTATTTATGCTTGGGAACTGTCTCATAAGAATGCTACAGAAGTACATAGAAAGTATCAGGATTATAACCTTACGTTTAATACTATTCAAACAATAATTAAAGCTTTTAAGTTAGACGAAATAACGGAACCTAAAAAAATAGCTGTAATTAATGATAAAAATAATACAGTTACCGGAGCAGAAGACAGCACTAACATCAATCAGCACACGGAGACTATGTTAAACGTTCTAACTCAGGAGTTTGTCAATATATATGCCACTTCTATTGATATTGATGTAAATGATGAACTCGAAAAATCAGTTCTCGAAGTATCCGGCGAGTTGGAAATGGAAACCAAATATTATAAGGTAGCCTTTAGAAATGGGCGCAGATGGATTCCGAATTACGAATCTTTAGAGATAGGGCAAAAGGATAAATACAGAGCCCCAATCATAAAAGAAAAGGGGAATTATTTGATCATCGGAATGTTAGACGATATTGAATATGCTTTGGCCTCCCACCTCTTAAAAGAGTACCAAGCTAATGTAATAATCTTGTCTAATGCATTTCCCCAGCAATGGAATAAAAAGCAGAAACAATTATATGAAAAACTAAAAGAGTATTCAGGGACCATCACTTCTTTGCATGTTGATATAGCGGATTATGAAAGTTTTTTACTGGCATTTGAAAGTATCGAAAGTGAACATGGAACTATTGATGGGATTGTTCATATGGCAAGGAATATTGATATCACAGAAATTGCATTAGTAAATACGATTACAGATAATAGTATAGAAAAGCATTTTTCACCAAGAGTAAACGGATTTTTAAATATTGAAAGAATTACCAGAGACAGAAAAGTAGATTTTGTAAAAGTGATATCAAGCTTGTCTTCTTTTTTAGGTGGAATTTCTTATGGCGCATATGCTTCTGCCTCTGCATTAATGGATAGTATAGTGCTGCAAAAAGCAAAAGCCAATTGGTCTATTATAAATCTGGATAGAGTACAAGAAGAAGAACCCTGGATCAATCAAAAAGAAGTAGTGACAACTTTTCATAACTCATTTATTTATGAGGATATAAAACAAATTATAGTCTCCAAAAGAGATATTCACAATCCAGTAAGTGCCATTAAAAAGGAAGTTAAGTCGATACTAAATGCTGAAATAAACAGGAAAACGCTTAAAACCAGTTATGCCGAACCCAAAACGGAAAAGGAATCTCAAATGGTTAAAATCTTTGAGGATTTATTTGGTTTAAAAGGAGTTGGAACACAAGATGACTTTTTTTCATTAGGAGGAGATTCATTGAAGGCGATGGTGCTGATTAATATTTTGAAGAAAGAAACAGGTATCGCAATTACAATTGCGGAGATCTTTTCAAATAAAACAGTATACGACCTTTCCTTGTTAATAGAAGAAAAGAAATGGTTACAAGAAGATAAAATACAGGTTAATCAATTGATAATTTGAGGCTAAGCAATGAAAAATTTATTAAAAGAATTAAGAGAAAATGAAATTTATATTTCATTAGACGGGGAGGATTTAAAACTAAAATTTAACCATCAGGAAATACCGCAAGAGCTTATTTCCAGAATCAAAAAAGATAAAGAAGCTTTAGTTCAATACTTAAAAGAGCAAAAAACAACTAGTGATGTAGCATTGGCAATTGCTCCGGTATCGGTATCAATTGACGGGTATCCGTTATCTTCATCACAACAGCGTCTTTGGGTATTAGATCAATTCGAAGAAGGCTTGTCCTCTTATAATATAACGCAGCAGGTAGAATTAAAAGGAGACTATGACATAAAGCTTTTTCAAGAAGCCGTATTTGCAGTTATAGAACGCCATGAAATTTTAAGAACTGTTTTTAAAAAGAACAGTAAAGGGCAAATATCGCAATGGGTCTTGAATAGGGATGAGGTAGATTTTTTTATTGGGTATGAAGACTTTTCAGGTGAAGAACAGCCAATGAATGCTGTATCCTCTTATATTCAAGAAGATAAATTGAAACTATTTAATCTGGAAAAAGGGCCTTTATTAAGAGCCGCAATACTTAAGACTGCAGTAGATCAATACGTTTTTCATTACAATATGCATCATATTATTGGTGATGGTTGGTCTATGGGTGTATTAGCAAACGATGTAATGTCATTTTATAAAGCATTTACAACCAAAGAAAAAGTACAATTATCGCCACTGTCAATTCAGTACAAAGACTATGCAGCCAGTCAATTGGAAGGATTGAATAAACCGGAAAAGGAAGGACATAAAAAATATTGGTCAGAGGTGTTGTCGGGAGAGTTGCCAATAATAGACTTACCAAGTAGCAAAACAAGACCGCCATTAAAAACCCAAAAAGGAAATACTTTAGAGGTCTATTTATCAAGTGAGTTAACTAATTCTCTAAAGCTTTTTACGAAAGATCAGGAAGGCAGTTTATTTATAAGTCTGTTAGCACTTTGGAATGCTTTGGTTTACAGATATACGGGACATGAGGACCTTCTTATTGGTACTCCGGTGGCTGGTAGAAACCATATAGATCTGGAAAATCAAATAGGATTTTATGTTAACACCTTGGTATTGAGAAACAAAATCAATCCGGAAGATGATTTCTTAACCCATTACAAGAAAACCAAAGAGCAAGTATTAAGTGCTTTCTCACATCAGGAATACCCATTCGATCAGATTTTAAATGATTTGAATACTAAAAGAGATATTAGTAGAAGTGCCATTTTTGATATGATGATGGCGCTTCAGAATACCGGCGATAAAATTAAAGGGGGACATACTATTGAGGCAAATGTTATTGTAGATAAAGGAGAAGAGTTATCTAAAATGGATTTGGAAATAAACTTTGCCGAAATTGGCGATAAGTTACTTTTTAAACTAAACTATAATACCGATGTTTATAGTAAAGCCACTATGTCCGGAATAATGATGCATTTTATTCAATTGGCTGAAAACAGTATCCTGACACCAAATGTTTCAATAAAGGCATTGAATTATTTGAGCAAATCTGAAAAGAATCTGTTAGTTACTCTTTTTGACAAAACAGACACCCCTTTCCCTAATGAAAAAACAATAATTGATTTATTCGATGAACAAGCTTTAAAACATCCGCAGAGAATTGCTTTAACGTATGAGAATTTCTCTTACACCTATAAAGAATTAGACGAAATATCAAATCAGTTTGCGCAGTATTTAGTTGACAATAATACTATTCAGCAAGAAGATTTAGTAGGTCTGTTACTGGAGCGAAGCCAATGGGTGGTTATAGCAATACTGGCGATATTAAAAACCGGTGCTGCCTATCTTCCTTTAGGAATCGATTATCCAACAGAGCGATTGGATTATATTAAAAAAGACAGCGGTATAAAAATATGTATCGATACTGCCGTAGTTACTGAATTCGAAAACAAGAAAGACCACTATACCAAGTCTGGTTTTAGTAGAAAAATCAATCCAAATAACTTAGCCTATGTTATTTACACGTCAGGAACAACAGGTAATCCTAAAGGTACTTTAATAGAACACCGCAATGTAGTTCGATTATTCTACAACAAAGACTTTCAGTTCGATTTCAACGAAAACGACGTTTGGTGTCTTTTTCATTCCTATTATTTTGATTTTTCAGTTTGGGAAATTTTTGGAGCCTTATTGTTCGGTGGTAAACTGGCAGTTGTGACAAAAGAGGATACAAAAGATTTTAATGCTTTTTCTAACTTCATAGCTGAGCAAGGTGTAACCGTATTGAATCAAACGCCAACAGCTTTTAAACATCTTCAAAAAATAGTTTTAGGCTCAGATAAATCTTTTAGTACCCGATATCTTATTTTCGGAGGGGAAGCTTTGATAACATCCTCTTTAAAAATATGGAAAAACCATTTCCCTGATTGTAAAATAATCAACATGTACGGTATCACAGAAACAACCGTCCATGTCACTTATAAGGAAATAACTAAAAAAGAAATTGCTTCAATCGAAAGTAATATCGGGCAACCGATACCTACTTTAGGCTGTTTGGTATTAGATAAATTTCAACAAATAGTCCCTTTTGGAGTAGTTGGAGAATTACATGTTTATGGCGAAGGATTGGCAAGAGCCTATCTTAATAATAAAGCGCTTACCGATACAAAGTTTGTGACGCAGGAAATAGAATCAATTGGTAACATTAGACTATATAAAACTGGAGATTTAGTTAAATGGGTAGAAACAGGAGATTTAATTTATTTAGGTAGAAAAGATAACCAGGTTAAAATTAGAGGGCATCGAATAGAATTGGAAGAAATAGAGCATTATTTAATTGATAAAGAGGATATCGAAGAGGTTTCTGTCGTTGTGAATAAAAATAATGAATCTGAAAATGAATTGATTGCCTATTTCGTTTCGAGTAAAGTACAAAATGCCTCGGACCTTAGAAAATACCTTGCCAGCAGAATACCGGATTATGCGATCCCTTCCTATTTTGTTCAATTAGATGGTTTTCCTCTAACCACAAATGGAAAAATAAGCCATAAAGATCTTCCGGATCCTAAGGAATATAAGGTAGTTACAAATGAAAATTATGTAGCGGCCAGAAATGAAACAGAACAAAAATTAGTTCAGATTTTAGCGAAGGAACTAGAAAGAAGCCATCAGGAAATAGGAATTCACGATAACTTCTTCGACCTCGGAGCAAATTCTATCAAACTTATAAAGATTTTGAATGAGATTAATACACAGTTTAATACCACTATTAAACCGGTTTTATTATTTCAATATTCTAATATAAGTGACTTAATGGAGAATGTATTCCATCAATCAGAGGATGAAACGGAGAATGAGAAAGCCTCTTTTTCTGATGAAATAGATGAAATTATAGATTTTCTATAGGAGCAATTTTGCGAGTCAAAGCAAACCAATAATAGTAAACGTGCATCGTAGATTTTATCTGTTGATAAATTAATTTTTATAAAGACCTTCTTCTAATAATGGAAAGTAAATTAAATAGTGTAAGAAAAAAAGATATTGCAATTATTGGAATGTCCGGTAAGTTTCATAAATCAGAAAACATTGAAGCTTTTTGGAATAATCTTGTAAAGGGTCAGGAACTGATTCATTTTTATGACGATGAAGAATTAGAAAAATTGGGTATAGGCAAAGAGTTGTTAAAAAACCCTAATTATATCAAATCAAGCGCCTTTATTGACAATTCTGAAAGCTTTGATTATTCTTTTTTTGGATACACAAAAGAAGAAGCAGAACTTATGGATCCCCAAATAAGAATCATGCACGAACATGTTTGGTTGGCATTAGAAGATGCAAGCTATAATCTGGATCAATATAAAGAAAAAATAGGGTTGTATTTATCTGCATCAGATAACTTAAACTGGAGAGCTGAAACGCTATTAAATCCAAATAATGCTGTAGGTTCTTTTATGACAGCGAGACTCGCAGATAAGAATTTCATCAGTACTTTAATTTCATATAGCCTAAATTTTAAAGGGCCTAGTTTTTATATAAATACAGCATGTTCAAGTGCCTTAACAGCATTGCATATTGCCTGTAGAAGTTTATTATTAAAAGAATGTTCAACTGCTTTGGCTGGCGCGGTGAGCATTAATACGACGACGGAGTATGGGTACTTGTATGAAGATGATTTAATATTTTCAAATGACGGTCACTGTAGAACATTCGACAAAGATTCCTCCGGTACTACTTTCGGAGAGGGCGTGGGTGTTGTCGTTTTAAAAAGACTGGAAGATGCTCTAAATGATAAGGACCATATTTATGCCGTTATCAGAGCAACTGCGGTAAATAATGATGGTAAAAGAAAGGTAGGATATACAGCGCCAAGTGTTAATGGTCAAGCCGATTGTATCAAATTAGCCCATAGTTTTGCCGGAATAGCTCCTGAAGATGTTAGTTATATAGAAGCACATGGAACAGCAACTAAATTAGGAGATCCTGTTGAAATAGAAGCTTTAAACAAAGCATTTAATTATAATAAAAACCATTCTTGTGCCATTGGTTCTGTTAAATCAAATCTGGGCCATCTTGATGCGGTTGCAGGAATTGTCGGGGTTATAAAAACGGCTTTGTCACTTAAAAATAAGATGCTGCCTCCTTCTATAAATTATAAGGAAGCAAACCCTGAAATCAATTTTGAATCCGGACCTTTTTATGTAAATGATAAACTGCAAAAGTGGGTGTCTAATCAGGATCAATTATTAAATGCCGGCGTAAGTAGTTTTGGTATTGGAGGTACAAATGCCCATGTTGTTCTGGAAGAAGCTCCGGAGTTTAAAGAGAATTTCGATTCAAACTTGTACCAGCTGCTTACTTTTTCTGCTAAAACAAAAACAGCTCTTAAAAATTACGAAAAAACGCTCAGAAATTTTTTAGAAAAGAACGAAGAGGTTAAGATTCCTGCTTTGGCCTATACGCTAAACACGGGGCGTAAAGATTTCAGATACAGAAATTATATTGTTTGTAAAAATAAAGAAGAAGCGATAAATCAATTGATTCAGTTTGATACAGTTCCGGAGCAGGAGCTTATCAATAACAGGAAGAAAAAGATTGTTTTCATGTTTTCCGGTCAAGGCAGCCAGTATTTTCTGATGGCTAAAGAAGTGTATTTGAATAATCCTTTCTTTCAATCAATAATTGACGAAGGATTTAAAATAATAACCAAATTAACCGGAATAGACTATAGTATAATCTTAGGATATAGCGACAGTGAAACCGTTAATAAAGAACTAATTAATAATACTTTTTATACACAGCCATTATTATTTTTAGTAGAATACGCTTTTGCAAAACTCTATATAAAATTAGGTGTTACACCTGACAGTATGATAGGGCATAGTTTAGGAGAATATGTAGCGGCTTGTATCAGCGAGGTTTTTTCATTTGAAGATGCTCTGTATGTAGTGACAAAAAGAGCTGAGTTAATGGCAAAAATTGAAGAAGGTGATATGATTGGTATTGGGGTAAATCTAGCTGAGATTAAACCTTTACTTCCAAAAAATGTGTCTATTGCTGCCATAAATACGGCAAATTCGTTTGTTGCATCCGGAACAAAAAAGGCTATTTCAGAGTTTACGGAAATACTGGGTGAAAATAACATAAGTTATGTGCCTTTAAAAACCTCTCATGCTTTTCATTCCGATATGATGGATAGTATTCTGGAAGAGTACGAAGAAATTATTAAAAAAGTCACGCTTTCGTCCCCTAAATATCCATTTGTATCTAATCTGACAGGTGAAGAAATAACCAAAGAGGGCGCCACTTCAGCAAAATATTGGGTGGCTCATTTAAGAGGGACAGTGAACTTCTTTGACGGTATAAATTATTTATTACAAAAAGGAGATGGAATCTATATAGAAATTGGCCCTGGACATACTTTGACTTCTTTTCTGAAACAAAATCAGTATTATAATTCGGATCAAACAGCTGTTCATTCGATTAGGCATATAAAAAATGATGTCAATGATTATCAGTTTTTTAACGAGTCTTTAGGCCGTATTTGGGAACACGGAATTGAGGTTGACTGGGAAGCCTATTATGATTATCAAAAACATTATAAAATACCGGCTCCTACTTATGTATTTGACAAAACAACATTACCGGTTAAAGTAAGTCCGATTACCCAATTGATGAATAATGGAGGCGCTTTTAAAAATGCGGAAAGAAGCATTTTCAATTCCTATTATATAAACAATTGGAAAAAATCGTTAATCGAGAGCTCAGAAAAAAAATCCGAAGAAAAAGGAGTTTATCTGATCTTTTCAAATAGTGGAAAAACCATAAAAGCTATAGAAAATCAAATGTTATCGCTGGGTAATGAGGTTGTTATGGTTACTAAAGGATCTTCGTTTGTAAAGTCAGATTCAGGTATTTATAGCATTGACCCTAATAACAGTACTAATTTTCAGGAACTGTTTGCTGATTTAAAAGCAAAGCAAATTAAAGTTATAAATGTCATATATAACTGGTTGATTGATGCTCCAAAGGAAGAGGATGTAAACTACAATCCTATAAAGTTCTTGTATGAATCAGTAAATCAATTTTCAATAAAAGTAACTTTCTTATCTAAGTTCAATACTAGAGTTTTAGGAAATGAAGTAAGCAGTATTTCAATGGACTTCGCAATAAAAATGGCGGATTTATTTGACAGAAAAGAAAGGCTGTTTACGAATTATATACTAGACGCAGACCAGGATCAGGATGATCCGGTACTGATCGAAAATATTGTTAATGATCTAATATTTAACGAAAAAGATAGCACTGTAGCCTATAGAAACAACAATCGTTGGGTACCCTTTTTTGAAAATATAAAATTAAACAGTACTAAAAAAACCGCGGAATTTGAAGGGGAGAAGAATTATTTGGTAATTCATTCTACAGCCGGTATTGTGAAACCGATTGTGGATCATCTCTCCTCTTTATCGAATACTAGCAACGTTTTATTGCTTTGCGGTAATACGACCGCTAATGAGGACTCAATAGCTGAAAATGTAATAAAATATCAGACCAATTTAGAATGTCCAAAACAATTTAAAGAAACTATTGAATTCATTCTTAAAGAACATGGGAGTATTTCCGGAATAATTTGCAATCCTGAACTTTGGAACGATCAAGTAGATTTAGAGCCATTAGATGTAGCTGATTTGGCGACTGAAGTTAGGGCTAAAACTATGTTTATTGACAATCTTTACGAGGCTATTAAAAACATGAATATAGATTTTGTTTGGTTTCCTCTAAGACTTTCTTCCACAATAGAAGGCTCAAAATACAGACCGGGTGTTTTATCTGAAATTTATACCACCTTATTCAAAGAACATAAGAGCGATGAACTGAGTCATTGGATCACAGTTTATTTTGATGATTTAACCGGTAGAAAATTAACCGATGAAGAAATTATTACGGTGTTTAAAAACTCATTTTTGACTAAAAATATTTCGAGTTTAATGGTATCTCACCGTGATCTGAATCATATTATAGCAGAATCTAAGAAAACCGAAGATCCAGTATTAACTACTAAAAATACTATAGAACGTCCAGTCGTAGTGACCGCCTATACCGCTCCTGAGACCAAATTGGAAGCGGAATTGTGCGAGATGATACAAGATTTTTTTAATTATGAAAAAGTCGGAATCACAGATGATTTCTTTGAGTTAGGAGGAGATTCCCTAAAAGCCATGATTTTTATAAAACGAATTGAAAAACAATACAGTATTCTATTAGACTTACAGGATTTTTATCAGAAAGCAACGGTAAAAATGATTGCAATGGAAATCGATTTGGCGACCAAGATTTTGAATGTTCAAACAGCAAAAACTAATATGATTAAGATATAAATTATGGAAATAATTGAATTAATAAAAGAAATTACCGATCATCAAATAAGCTTAACCTTAGATGGTGATGATTTGCAAATCAGTTTTGACGGGGATCAATTGGACCCGAATATCATTTCAAAATTAAAAGAACACAAAGCAGAGTTAGTAGCCTACTTTAAAAAATATGCTTCAGCTAAAAAATTTGAAGAAATCAAAAAAATTGAAGCTCAGGAAAGTTATGCCTTATCGCATTCTCAAAAGAGGCTTTGGGTTTCATCTCAATTTGAAGGCGTTTCCGAAGCTTATAATATGCCTGCATCGATTGAATTGAAAGGGGATTATGATATTGAAAAATTCAAAAAAGCAATAGTCTCCGTAATTGAAAAGCATGAAATATTACGTACTGTATTTAGAAAAAACGATAATGATGAAATTCGTCAATGGGTTTTGCCTGTTACAGAACTCAATTTTGTTATCAATTACAAGGACTTTAGTGATAAACCGGATCAATTAGAAGTCATAGCAGATTATATACAAGAAGATTCATATAAGAAGTTTGATTTAGAAAATGGACCACTATTGAGAGTTTCAATTTTCAAAACTTCCGGTAATGAATATACCTTTTATTATAATATGCATCACATTATAAGTGATGGATGGTCTATGGGCGTATTAGCTAAAGATGTTTTAAATCATTATAAGTTATATGCATCTGGGAGAGAGAATGAAATTGAAAAGATGGAAATTCAATACAAAGATTATGCAGAATGGCAGCTACAACAATTAGCAAAACCTGATGCTACCCATAAAGACTATTGGGGAAGTGTTTTCTTTGAAGAGTTACCAAGAATTAATTTGCCTTCAGGTAAAAAAAGACCATTATTAAAAACACATAATGGTGCGTCAATAGAAACATATTTATCAAAACCTTTAACAGAAAAATTAAAGCAATTTTCTAACGATAATAAAGGCAGTCTTTTTATAACCTTACTGGGAATATTAGATGTATTAATTTATAGCTACACGAATATAAATGATATCGTAATCGGGGCTCCTGTCGCTGGTAGAAACCATTCGGCCTTAGAAAACCAAATAGGTTTTTACGTAAATACTTTGGCACTCCGAAATAAAATTGACGCTCAGCATTCGTTTAAAGAATTTTATGAAGAAGTTAAAAAGAACACGTTGCAAGCGTTTTTACATCAAGAATATCCTTTTGATTTATTAATTGAGGATTTAAATTTAACAAAAGATGTTAGTCGTAGTCCTCTTTTTGATATCATGTTAATTCTTCAAAACACCGGTGATGATACAGGAGAGATGTTTGAAGAAAAAAACAGTATCGATATAGAAAGTAAAAACCTGTGCAAAGTATTATTTGATATAGAATTTCACTTTTCAGAAACAGATGGGCACCTGTTTTTAAAAGCAGTTTATAATACAGATTTGTATGAAGAGGACATGATTAAGACACTGATAGGTCATTTCAAACGAATTTCAGAATTAGTAGTATGCTCCAATGATCCAATAGAAAAGCTTGATTTTTTAAGTGCCGAAGAAAAAAATGAGCAATTAGTCCTATTTAATAACGTAAAAAATAAATCTACTTTAAGTAAGTCAATAGTGGATGTAATAGAAGAAATAGCCAAAGAATTTCCTGATGAAATGGCTATATCTGATAAAGATACTAAACTTAATTATAGTGAATTCAATAAAATTTCGAATCAATTTTCAAGCTATTTGATTGAGCAATTTAATGTTCAGCCAAATGATTTTATCGGAATAAAATTAGCTCAGGGGCATTGGGCTATAATTGCTATTTTTTCGGCACTAAAGGCAAATGGAGCTTATGTTCCAATAGATGTTAATTATCCCATAGAAAGGATTGATTTTATTGAAAATGATGCTCAATGTAAAGTAATAATAGATGATAAAGTAATAGAAGAATTTATTACAAGAAAAACATCTTATTCTGATGAAAATAGGATATTAAATATCAAACCTTCAGATTTGGCGTATGTTATATATACTTCCGGTTCTACAGGAAAACCAAAGGGGGTTTTAATTTCACATAAAAATTTAATGCATTCTAATAATGCAAGAATACAAGCTTATGAAAAAGTAAATGCTTTTTTACTCTTATCTTCTATTGCTTTTGATAGTTCTATAGCTGGGATCTTTGGAACACTTAGCGTTGGAGGTAAATTATGTATACCTCCTGCAGATATGTTAGAGGATATTGAATACCTGACAGATTTCATCCGGAAAGAAAAAGTAAGTCACTTTTTAACTGTGCCTTCCTATCTTAAAATATTATTGCAACCTCTTTCGCAAATGAACAATGATTTAAAAGAAATCATTGTAGCAGGAGAATTATGTCATACCTCATTGGTTGACGAATTTCATGCGGTTAAAACATTAAGCGATTGTACTTTATTTAATGAATATGGACCTACAGAATGCACCGTCTGGAGCTCTGTATACAAATATAATAGGAATGAGCCTGTCATTTCTACCATAGGGAAGCCTATTGGTAACACCAAAGTTTACCTGTTAAATAAGGAGCAAAGGCTTATTCCTAAAGGAGCTATAGGTGAATTATATATTTCGGGAGAAGGTGTAGCACAAGGATATTTAAACAGGCCAGAATTGACCTCAGAAAAATTTATAGAGAGTCCATTTGAAAAAGGGGTAAAATTATATAGAACAGGAGATGTAGCGATATGGTTGTATGACGGCAATATTGAATTTCTTGGAAGAGCAGATAATCAGGTAAAAATTAGAGGATATAGAATTGAGCTTGGAGAAATAGAATCTTATATAAGACAGATTGAAGGTATCCGGGAAGTTGTTGTGTTAGTAAAAAAAGGAGTTGCAAATCAAGAGGAGCTATTCGCTTATATTGTTGCAGATAGAGCATTCAATGTAGCGGAAATAAGGAATTTCCTGATCGATAGAGTACCTAATTACATGATTCCCGCACACTATCAGCAATTTGAGAAATTTCCACTTACACCTAATGGTAAAATTGATACTAAAAAGTTGCAACAACTTCATGAAAATCAATTGTCAATAAAAGTTGATTATATAGCTCCCAGAAATACAAAAGAGGAAGTTTTAGTGACGATATGTCAAGAAGTGTTAAAACATAAACAAATTAGTGTCAAGAATAGTTTTTATGAATTAGGAGGTGATTCTATAAAATCTATTCAAATAGTTTCCAGATTAAAACAAGCTGGGTACACTCTAAAAGTCGAGCAAATATTAAGGAATCCTGTCATTGAGAATTTAGCATTGCTTTTAACTTCAAGTGTAACCATAATTAATCAAAAAGAAGTTGTAGGAGAATCTCCTTTAACTCCTATACAACATTACCTTTTCGAAAACCCTAACGTTAATGCGCCACAGCATTACAATCAGTCAGTACTGTTAAAAAGTGAGTCAAGAATAAAAAGCATCGTATTACAAGATTGTATCCATAAGTTATTGGAGCATCATGATGCTTTGCGAATCGTCTTTAAAGAAGAGAATGGAAAAAGGATACAATACAATAATCCTTTTGATGTAAGAGATTATATAGTAATTGATCATGATCTGACGACTTATGAAAACCCATTAGACGAAATGACTGCTGTGTCTGAAAAGCTGCAAAAATCATTTAATCTTACTAATGGTCCGTTACTTAAAGTGGCACATTTCAAAATGAATGACGGGGACAGACTGGCAATAATAGTGCACCATTTAGTAATAGACGCTGTTTCGTGGAGAATTCTAATTGAAGATTTATTAACACTATACAATCAGGCAGAAAAAAATGAAAAGTTAGTATTGCCATTAAAAACAAATTCATTTCAACAATGGGCATTATCACAACAAAAACATGCCTATAGTAAAAAAATGATTAATGAAGCATCATATTGGTCTACATTAAGTCAAGAAAAAGCAGCTCGAATAAAAACAGATTATAAAATCAATGAGAGCGCTGCAGCCCTGGAGAATCAGTTCACTTTTAGCTTAGACAGACAAACAACAGAGTTGCTACAAACCAAATTTCATAAGGTTTATACAACAGAAATCAATGATGTATTGTTAACGGGTTTAGCATTGGCCATAAAAGAAGTGTTTGAACAGGATCGTACCATAATTAAGATGGAAGGCCATGGAAGAGAAGATATAATTGAAGATATAGATGTTAGCAGAACCATTGGTTGGTTTACAACAGAATACCCTTTAATATTAGACATTTCAAATACAGAGGAAGATATAGATAGCCTAATAAAAGTAAAAGAAAATATTAGAAAAATACCTGCCAAAGGAATAGGTTTTGGGATTTTAAAATACTTGAATGAGGACTATGGAGCGCTGGAAATAAATTCATCCATATCGTTTAATTATTTGGGAGATTTTGATAACTCTTTCTCAGAAAATTTTCAATCTGATTTTAGTTATTCCTCCGAATCTATTGGGGATAACATTGCAAAAGAAAATTCAGATATTTCTCTTTTAAGTATTACAGGATCTACAGAGTCAGGAAAACTTTCTATGACTATAATGTACTCTGATTTGATGTATTCTCACGATACAATTAAAAAATTATCAGAGGCTTATCAAGAAAAATTATTATTGTTAATTGAGAAGGTATCAAAGAAAAACGAAACCTATAAAACACCTTCGGACTTGCTGTTCAAAGAATTAACGGTAAATGAATTAAGTCAGATTAAGTCAACGCAAACTATAGAAAATGTATATGAGCTTTCGCCATTGCAACAAGGTATCTATTATCACTGGCTAACCAGCAAGTCGAATTCGTTATATTTTGAGCAAATATCCTACAGATTGCAAATAAAAAATATAGAGATTAGTGAAGTTCATGAAGCCTATAAAAAATTAGTTGAACGACATTCGGTACTGAGAACGGGTTTTATAAATAATATAACTGACATACCGCTACAAGTAGTTCGAAAAGAAGTAGCGGCAAATTTTTATTTTGAAAAACTGCCTGCTTCTATAAAAGAAAGGAATATTGATGACTATGTTAAGCAATTTAAGTTGAAAGACAGAGAGGAAGGCTTTATACTTTCCGATAGTTCATTAATGCGATTAAAAGTACTTGATTTAGGAAATAATTATTATGAGTTTGTATGGAGTCATCATCACATATTAATGGATGGATGGTGTATGAGTATATTGATTAATGATTTTAATCAGTTATTAATGGGTATTAGTGGAAATAGTACTGTTAACATGACTGAACCAAAGCCATATTCAGAATATATACATTGGTTGAGGTCTGTAGACACGGATGAATCGATGGGGTACTGGAAAAACTATCTGGAAGATTATAACACTGTGGCAATTCTACCTTTTGTTAAAGATTTAGCACAAAGTACTTATACGGAAGGGACACAATCCTTAAAGATAGAAGGGGAGTTATTTACAAAAATGCAAACTTTATGTAATTCAGCCGCTATTACACAGAGTACTTTTTTACAATCTGTCTGGGGATATTTATTATCAAAATACAATAATACAAATGATGTGGTTTTCGGAGCTGTAGTATCTGGCAGACCTGCAGACTTAAGTGAAATTGAGGATATGATAGGATTGTTTATTAATACAATCCCAATCCGAATAAAACATCAAGAAAAGGATACTCCGCTTACGCTTCTAAAAAGAATGCAACAAATGGCAATTGATAGTAATGCACATCATTATCAAAATTTAGCAAAAGTGCAATCTCAAAGCGAACTAGGTACCGAATTGATTAATCACATTATGATTTTCGAGAACTTCCCAATTCAAGAGGCTGTAAAAGAAAGTGCCAGCTTGATTAATAGGAGTGACGAATCAGATCAGAACTTATTTGTTGAAGCTATCGAGGTCTTTGAACAAACAAATTATGATTTTAATCTTATGGTGTTGCCATCGACGACCTCCATGCGGATTGATTTTAAGTTCAATAGTGAGAAATATGACGCAGCCTCAATAGAAAAATTATCACGTCATTTATTTAACGTTATTGAACAATTTGCAACTCTGGAGAATAAATATTTAACCGAAATTGATTGCCTATTAGATGATGATCGCGATTTAATATTGAATGTATTCAATGCTACTGCAGTTAATTATGAAGAGGATAAAACAGTATTAGATTTATTTAAAGAATGTGTTTCAGAATTTCCGGATCACACAGCAGTGAGTTATCAAGATACAATCATTAGTTACCAGCAACTGGATGTTCTTACAGATCAGTTGTCCTATTACTTATGCGAAAATTTTGAAGTTCAGTCAAATGATTTAGTGGGTATAAAACTAGAGCGCAGTCAAAAAATGTTGATAGCTATCTTGGGGGTTCTAAAATCCGGAGCAGGATATGTCCCAATAGATACGCATTATCCTGAGACTAGATTAGAATATATAAAAAGCGATAGCAGTTATAAGATCTGCATAGATGATGCCGTATTAGAAATATTTGAAAGAGAAAAAAGCAACTCTAAAATTCCAGCAGTACAGAGAACTGTTTCGGGCACAAACATAGCCTATGCGATATACACATCCGGTTCAACAGGTAATCCTAAAGGAGTTTTAAATGATCACTCAGGATTATATAACAGGTTGTTATGGATGCGGGATGATCTTAAAATTAGCTCAAAGGATGTTATTTTACAAAAAACGCCCTATACTTTCGATGTTTCCGTTTGGGAACTTTTAATGCCTTCTATAACCGGATGTGAATTAGTCTTTGCTCAACCTGAGGGACATAAAGACCCTGCATATCTTCAGGAAATAATAGCAGAAAAACAAGTTACAGTTATGCACTTTGTGCCTTCGATGTTAGGCATTTTTCTGGAAGAACTAGATCCTTCAAAATGCAAAAGCTTGCGTCATGTAGTTTGTAGCGGAGAGGCTTTACCGGGAGTAATGGTTGAAGAGTTTAAGCAAAAATTACCTTGGGTTCGAATTCATAATTTATATGGACCAACAGAAGCTGCTATCGATGTCACTTCAATTGATTTAACAGAAGTAGATACAAAAAGAGCAGGAGTTACTATTGGAAAACCGGTAGCTAACACAAAAATCTATATCGTAAATAAGCAAATGTCATTGCAACCTGTAGGAATCCCCGGAGAACTTCTTATTGAAGGGATTCAGGTAGCCAGAGGCTATCTGAATAATCCGGAATTAAATTCCGATAGATTTATACCTAGTCCATTTAATAGCCAGAAGCGCGCCTATCGCACAGGAGATTTAGCAAAATGGCTTCCTAATGGAGAGATTTCTTATCTGGGAAGGATTGACAATCAAGTTAAAATTCGAGGAAACAGGATAGAATTAGGCGAAATAGAAACCAGGATTCAAGAATTCGATTATGTAGAGCATGTTGCCGTATTGGTAAAAGGTGATTCGACTCTTCGTAAATATCTGGTAGCTTATGTTATTTCAAAACCAGGATATACCCAAGAACTGTTATTTGACCACCTAAAAGATAGTTTACCGGATTATATGATTCCAAGCAGGATAATAGAGTTGGATAGTTTTCCATTAACCAACAGTGGAAAATTAAATAGAAAAGCCTTATCAGATCTAGAAGAAGAGACAGCTGTTTCAAGTTATGAAGCTCCTAGAAATGAGATGGAATCTGAGCTGGTATCGATATGGGAAGAAGTTTTAAATCAGAATAAAATTGGTATTCGGGATAATTTTTTCTGGATAGGAGGAGATTCGATTCTGTCCATCCGATTGATTAGTAAAATTAATAAGAAGTTCGATGTAAGTTTAACGATTGCTCAATTGTATGAATTTAATACAGTTGAGGCATTACGTACTCAGATTGAAAAAGATGTTTATTCCTCTAAACATAAGCAATTCATTAAAAAAGAGATTGAGGATAAAATTGACCTTATAAAGGAAAAGGTGCTGACCGAAATTTCTTGCCCGGAAACAATTGAAGATGTTTACCCGATGAGCGATATACAGAAAGGAATGGTAATTCTTTCTAGTTTAAATTCCGGAACAGGAATATACCACGACCAATTTGTTTTCCAAATTCCGACTGTCAACACAGAGCGATTTCAAGAAGCATTTTCAATGTTAATTTGGAAACATGCTTCATTGAGATCAAGGTTTGATCTGACAACTTATGAATATGAAGTACAAATAGTAGAAAAGGAGATAGAATTCGCTATAGATTATCAAGATATTAAGGAGCTTGGGACTAAAGAAAAAGAGGATTATATCAAAAGATATATGGTATCGGAGAGACAAAATACGTTTAGCATGGAATCAGGCTTACTTTGGCGTATTAGTTTATTTCAAATAAGTGAAACAGCAACTATATTTTTATTCCAGTTTCATCATGCCATTTTAGATGGATGGAGTATGGCTACTCTAAACACTGAATTGTTCCAAATTTATAGAGATCTGACCAATAGCACTACTCCTAAATTCGAAAAGTTAAAATCTACAAACAGAGATGCTATAATTGAAGAATTATATGAAAAAAACAATCAGGAGAATATCAGCTTCTGGCAAGAAGAATTAGCAGATTATAAGCGCCTGGATATATTTAAAAGTGAAAATGCCAATGAACATTTTGAAAAAGTCTATGATTTTGATTTTAAATACAAATTGGAGGAAAAATGTAAAAAAGACGGTGTTTCTATAAAAACAGCAATTTATGCAGCTTTTATTCATGTTCTTAAAATTATGAATTATGAAGAAGACTTTGTAATCGGAATGGTCACCAATAATCGACCTGTAATTGAGGATGGAGAGAAAATCTTAGGTTGTTTTTTGAATACTATACCAGTTAGAAACAGGTTGGAGAATTCTCATAACTTAACATGGTCTGATTATTTTAGAAATACAGAAAATCAATTAACGGCTATTAAGAAAAATGAGCGGTTAACATTATATGAAATTTCAAAGGTAACAAATGAGGAAACTCTGGGAGGTTCACCATTTTTTGATGTGTTGGTTAATTATGTCGATTTTCATGTTTACAATGAATTAGAGTTGGAAACAGATGAATCATTTGTTAAATCTCGGGAGTTTGATTTCAATGTAAAGTCTTTTGAAGCAACTAATACTGTTTTTGATTTGAATATCAATCTTTCCGGACACGAATTAAAATTAGGCTATGCACTAAAAAGAGGTTTGAAATTAGATATTACACTAGAGAAAATTCATAGTTTAATTGATGAAATTTTATCAATTTATCTCAATTTACCAAATCAAAAATTGAGTGAAACAAATTTATCGATTGATGATCGCGATTTAATATTGAATGTATTCAATGCTACTGCAGTTAATTATGAAGAGGATAAAACAGTATTAGATTTATTTAAAGAATGTGTTTCAGAATTTCCGGACCACACAGCAGTGAGCTATCAAGATACAATTATTAGTTATCAGCAATTGGATGTTCTTACAGATCAGTTGTCCTATTACTTATGCGAAAATTTTGAAGTTCAACCAAATGATTTAGTGGGTATAAAACTAGAGCGCAGTCAAAAAATGTTGATAGCTATCTTGGGGGTTCTAAAATCCGGAGCAGGATATGTTCCAATAGATACACATTATCCTGAGACTAGATTAGAATATATAAAAAGCGATAGCAGTTATAAGATCTGCATAGATGATGCCGTATTAGAAATATTTGAAAGAGAAAAAAGCAACTCTAAAATTCCAGCAGTACAGAGAACTGTTTCGGGCACAAACATAGCCTATGCGATATACACATCCGGTTCAACAGGTAATCCTAAAGGAGTTTTAAATGATCACTCAGGATTATATAACAGGTTGTTATGGATGCGGGATGATCTTAAAATTAGCTCAAAGGATGTTATTTTACAAAAAACGCCCTATACTTTCGATGTTTCCGTTTGGGAGCTTTTAATGCCTTCTATAACCGGATGTGAATTAGTTTTTGCTCAACCTGAGGGACATAAAGACCCTGCATATCTTCAGGAAATAATAGCAGAAAAACAAGTTACAGTTATGCACTTTGTGCCTTCGATGTTAGGCATTTTTCTGGAAGAACTAGATCCTTCAAAATGCAAAAGCTTGCGTCATGTGGTTTGTAGTGGAGAGGCTTTACCGGGAGTCATGGTTGAAGAGTTTAAGCAAAAATTACCTTGGGTTCGAATTCATAATTTATATGGACCAACAGAAGCTGCCATCGATGTCACTTCAATTGATTTAACAGAAGTAGATACAAAAAGAGTGGGAGTTACTATAGGAAAACCGGTAGCTAACACAAAAATCTATATCGTAAATAAGCAAATGTCATTGCAACCTGTAGGAATCCCCGGAGAACTTCTTATTGAAGGGATTCAGGTAGCCAGAGGCTATTTGAATAATCCGGAATTAAATTCCGATAGATTTATACCTAGTCCATTTAATAGCCAGAAGCGCGCCTATCGCACAGGAGATTTAGCAAAATGGCTTCCAAATGGAGAGATTTCTTATCTGGGAAGGATTGATAATCAAGTTAAAATTCGAGGAAACAGGATAGAATTAGGCGAAATAGAAACCAGGATTCAAGAATTCGATTACGTAGAGCATGTTGCCGTATTGGTAAAAGGTGATTCGACTCTTCGTAAATATCTGGTAGCTTATGTTATTTCAAAATCAGGATATACCCAAGAACTGTTATTTGACCACCTAAAAGATAGTTTACCGGATTATATGATCCCAAGCAGAATTGTAGAGTTGGATAGTTTTCCATTAACCAACAGTGGAAAATTAAATAGAAAAGCCTTATCAGATCTAGAAGAAGAGACAGCTGTTTCAAGTTATGAAGCCCCTCGAAATGAGATGGAATCTGAACTGGTATTGATATGGGAAGAAGTTTTAAAGCAGAATAAAATTGGTATTCGGGATAATTTTTTCTGGATAGGAGGAGATTCAATTCTGTCCATCCGATTGATTAGTAAAATTAATAAGAAGTTCGATGTGAGTTTAACGATTGCTCAATTGTATGAATTTAATACGATTTCAGATTTAACGGATCAAATAAAAAACAATGTTAACTCCTCTGAAGAGCATGAAATTGTTAGAGAAGATATTCTAATGTCATTTGATAAATTGAGAGAAGAGATTATGTGATCGTATAAAAAATGAATTGTAGCAGCAAAATTAACAACTTAAATTATATAATAAAAAATGGAAAAAAGTAAAATGGAAGATGTATATCCGATGACAGATATACAAAAGGGAATGGTATTACTATCAATAATGAATGATAAGCAAACGATATATCATGATCAGTTTGTATTTCACATACCAAAAATCAACCCTGATGTTTTTTCGAAAGCAATTTCGTTAATGGTACAAAAGCACTCTATCTTAAGAACAGCTTTCGATTTAGATAATTACAGTGACGAAGTACAAATAGTTTATAGTGAAATTGTAGAGGATGTTACTTTTGAAGATATAACATCAAAAGACGCTAAAGACCAGGAGATTTTCATTAAGGACTTTATGAAGAATGAGCTTAAAAGACCTTTTGAATTCAAAAAGGCCCCTTTGTGGCGCATTAATGTTTTTAATATTAACGAGAACAATAGTATCTATATATTCCAATTTCACCACGCTATTTTAGATGGATGGAGTTTGGCTTCTTTTAATGCTGAATTATTCACATTATATTTTCAACTGGAAGTAGACATCAACCACAAACCTCAAATGCTAAAAACTACTTTTAAAGATGCAGTAGTTGAAGAAATAGCTGAAAAAACGAATATAAACACAATTAATTACTGGAAAGAGAAATTAAAAGAATATAAAAGGTTAGATATTTTTTCAAAATCTGAGGAAGTTATTTTTGATGTTATTCGAAGAGAATTTGATCAAAAAATGGTTGAAAGAATTAAAGTAAGATCATTAAAAGATGGACTTACTTATATAAATGTTTTATTTGGAGCCTATGTTTATGCATTGAGTATGCTGACAATAGAAGAAGATTTTGTTGTAGGGTTAATATCGAATAACAGACCGGTTAAGGAAGATGGAGAAAAGATTTTGGGATGTTTTTTAAATTCGATACCGGTAAAAATGGATTTTAAAGACTTTAAAGGAGCTACTTGGTTAGAGTACCTTAAAGGGATTGAGGCTCAGATAACCGAATTAAAAACAAAAGGAAGATCCACATTATATGAAATCTCTAAAATAACAGGAGAACGAGTAGGAACCGAAAACCCATTTTTTGATGTTATTTTCAACTATATAGATTTCCATGTATATGGAGAAATGTCCGTTCCGGAATCTAGAATTAATGAGTTTGATCAAAACGGAAGTCTTAAATTAAAATCATATGAAGCCACCAATACATTTTTAGATTTAAATGTAATTGAATCAACAGACAAGTTGTTGATTTTTGAATACAGGTTGATGAAAAAGATTAAGTCCGGAATTACATTAGATAAAATTCATCAGTTTGTTGAACAGCTTGTAGATTGTTATTTGAACTCCCCTTCAGACAAGATAGATAGCAACAGTATTTTGCCTTTGGAAGAAAAGGAAAAATTAATAAATGACTTTAATAAAACAGATAAGAAAATTGATTTCTCTTTATCGGTTATTGATTTATTTGTAGAACAGCTTAATAAGAATGCTGAAAAAGAAGCCTTAATTATCAATGATAAAGTGTATTCATATAAAGAGTTAGATGTTATTTCTAATCAATTTGCTAATTATTTAAATGAAGGCAATAAAATAAATAAGGATGATTTAGTTGGAATTAAATTACATAGAAGTGAATGGTTAGTTATAACCATTTTGGCGGTTTGGAAATCAGGAGGAGCATATGTACCAATTGACCCTACTTATCCGGAAAACCGTATCGCCTATATGGAGGAAAATAGTAACTGCAAAATCATTATCGATTCTAAAATGCTTGAGCAATTTATTATTGAAAAAGAGAAATATGCTACTAAATACGACATACAGTCTATAGATGAAAATAGTCTGGCCTATATGATTTACACTTCTGGTTCAACAGGTGAACCTAAAGGGGTAATGATTGAACATACAGCCCTTACAAATTTTATATTAGGGATGAATGACGCTCTGGAAATAAATGAATCAGATCATTTACTTGCGGTAACATCAATATCATTTGATATCTCAATATTAGAATTGTTCTGGACTTTGTGTAATGGTATAAAGACTACAATTAAGCAGGATAATTTAGATTTTTATGATTTTGATAATCTTCTTCAGAATGATAAAAAAATGGACTTTAGTTTGTTCTATTTTGCAAGTCAAGATGCTGATGGAGATGATAAATATAAACTCCTTATGGATTCTGCTCGATTTGGAGATGAAAATGATTTTAGTGCGATTTGGATTCCGGAAAGACATTTTCATGAGTTTGGAGGGATATTCCCAAATCCGTCCCTATTAGGTGCTTCTATAGCAACGATCACAAAAAATATTAAAATACATTCCGGAAGTGTGGTCTTACCTCTTCATGATACCATCAGAGTTGCTGAAGAATGGTCGGTTGTTGATAATTTATCGAAAGGTAGAGTCGCATTATCAATAGCTTCAGGTTGGCATGCAGATGATTTTGTGTTTAAACCTGAAAATTATACAAACCGTCATTCAATTATGTTTGACCAAATAGAGGAGCTTAAAGACTTATGGAAAGGGAGTTCTGTTAAAAGAATTAATGGGGTAGGAAATGAAGTTGAATTAAATATTTATCCTAAACCAATTCAAAAAGAAATTCCAATCTGGATTACTTCTTCAGGAAGTGTAGAAACTTTTAAAAATGCAGGTAAAATTGGAGCTAATCTGTTAACACATCTCTTGGGGCAAGATATCAAAGTTTTGGAAAAAAACATAAAAGCCTATAAAGAAGAATTGGTGAATAATGGACATGATGTAGAAAAAGCCAAAATTACAGTAATGCTTCATGCCTATGTGGGCAATGACATGGATAGTATAAAGGAAATAGTGAAAGAACCTTTTAAAAACTATTTAAGATCAAGCGTAGGATTGCTAAAAAATCTTTTAAACGGATTAGTAGTTGAAGAAACTACTATTGAAGAAAAAGAATTAGAAGACTTATTAGAAATGGTTTTTGAAAGATATTGGAATACTTCTGCTCTTTTTGGTACAAAAGAAAATTGTAGAAAAATACTTAATAGCCTTCATAATATAGGCGTTACAGAAATAGGTTGTTTAATCGATTTTGGAATAGAAAATGAAAAGGTAATGGAAGGATTGACTCATTTAACGGAGTTGAAAAATGAATTTAATTCAAAAGGAAATACTTCTAAAGATCAAGGTATAACATCCATGCAAATAACGCCTTCTTATTTAAGCGCTTTAATAGAGGATAAAGAATCTCACAAATTTTTGAAATCGATTAAGAATTTGATTGTTGGAGGAGAGTTTTTCTCAGAGAAATTAAAGAAGAAAGCACTTGAACTGACTGATGCAACTATTTATAACATGTATGGTCCTACAGAGACAACTATTTGGTCAACTTTCTGTAAAGTAGAATCTGAAAAAGAGAACAGCATAGGTAAACCAATAGCTAACACCCGTATTTATATATTGAATAAGGAAAGAAAGTTATGTCCTATCAATGTTAAAGGAGAATTATATATTGGAGGTAAAGGGCTTTCAAGAGGATATTATAATCAAGAAACAACTACTACGGAAAAATTTATAGATTCTCCTTTTGATAAAGGTGAAAAAATATATAATACCGGCGACTTAGCAAGATGGTTACCAGACGGAACGATTGAGTTTTTTGGCAGAGAAGATGGACAAGTTAAGATAAGAGGTCATCGTATAGAATTAGGAGAAATCGAATATCAACTTGCGAAGAAATCAGATATTGATGAAGTTGCCGTAATTGACAGAGAATTAAATGACGGTAATAAAGAACTGATTGCTTATGTTACTTCAAAAAGCGAACAGAATAGTTCAGAATTGCGAAATTTTTTAATGAAAAGTTTACCTGCAATTATGGTACCTGCTTATTTCGTGCAAATAGATAAGATGCCACTAACATCTAATGGTAAAATAAATAAGAAATCTCTTTTGAATATTGACCAGTCTGAATTGACATCGAAGATAGATTACTTAGCACCAAGAGACAATACTGAGAAAGAATTAGTTGAAATCTGGGAAGAAATTCTGAACAGAACTCCAATTGGGGTGAAAGATAATTTCTTTGAAATTGGTGGTAGTTCTCTAAATGTTGTGAGGCTTAGACGTCTTTTGAAGAAAAAAATGAATGTTTCGATAAGTATTATTGATTTGTTTAAATATAATACAATTGAAGACCTTTCTTATGCTATAAATCAAGAGTTGAATGAATCAGAAGAGGTTGAAGAAAATGTAGATGTCTTAAAGTTTTAATCTAAAAATAGAGACATAAGTTTTATATAGAATCATACAAAACACCTAAAAAGTTTACATATAATGAACAAATCAATAGCTGTTATAGGAATTTCATTTGAATTGCCGGGAATTAAAAACTGGTCTGAATTATCCCAATCATTAAAAAATAAAGAAACAAGTATTGGAGCTTTGTCTTCGGAAAGACTACAAGATATTCACAATCAATTTGGTCCTGTAGAGATGGGGATTGGAAGTTTCTTGAAACGAATAGACCTGTTCGACAACGAGTATTTCAATGTAACAGAAAGAGAGGCAACAAAAATGTTTCCAGAGCATAGATTTTTCATGTCGTATGCCCTCAGAGCATTTTATGATGCCGGATATACAGAAAATGATATTAAACAATCAAATACTGGAATCTTTTTCTCTACAGCAAGTTCACAGTATACAAACTTTTTAGGTGGGCAGTATGATTTTTTTGATGCGCTTCCGGGCATTGAAGCAACGCGCCTGGCAAATTTCTTGGATCTAAGGGGACCAGTTGTATCTGTAAATACAACCTGCTCTTCTTCTTTGGTTTCAATACACAATGCATGCTCAGCTTTAAAACAGGAAGAATGCAACATGGCCATAGTTGGAGGTGTAAAATTAGGTGCTATATCAAAAGAAAGGGCTGAAAATTTTGTCGTAATATCAAATAAAGGCGAATGTAGGCCATTTGATAAGGACGCTGACGGGATGCTAAATGGAGAAGGAATTATTTTTATGGTTTTAAAGCGGTTGGAAGATGCTGAAAAAGATAAAGATACAATTTATGCCACGATAGAAGGTAGTGCTATTAATCATGGAGGAGCAAGAATATCGAGTCTTACGGCTCCTAGTGTAGAGGCACAAAAAGATGTTATTATAAAAGCATGGGAAAATGCAAACATAAATCCTGAGGATATAAAATTTATTGAAGCTCATGGTACGGGAACCATATTGGGTGACCCGATAGAATTTAGTGGAATTAATGAAGCATTTACTGAAAAAGAAATAGTAAAATCTAATTGTAAAATAAGCTCAATTAAAGCTCAAATAGGACATTTAGATACGATGTCAGGTATGGCTGGTTTGTTAAGATTAATTGTTGCATTGAATAGCAAGATTATCCCTGCACAAGCAAATTTTACAACACCAAATGAACATATAGATGAAGAGGATAGTGTAATTAAAGTACAAAGAGAATCTGAATATTGGGAATCTAACAACGGAAAAAGAATAGGAGGAGTTAGCAGCTATGGACTAACAGGTACCAATATACATATGGTATTGTCTCATCAAGAAAAGAATCCACTCCCAGTTTCTAATTCCCAAATTAATTTCATACAACTAAGCGAGAATACAAAACCGAGATTAGAGGATCTAAAAAGGTATATAGTAGAGCATCTTGAAAATAATAAAGAGGTTAATCTATCAAGTTTTAGTACTAAAATAAACGGAATATATAAGAATGCTAAATATAAAACGGCATTAACCTTTTCTAATACTGCAGAGCTTATAGCTAAACTTAATAGTCCGGAAGAAAGTACTGTAACATCAAAAAGTACTTATATGTTACTGGATTTAGAGCTCATTTCTTATGATATTGAAACAGTAAACGAAATTCTTGAGGAAAATATACTTATAAAATCATCTTGGGATAAGTATGTTGGGAAGCAGCATTTACCTGAAACTTTGCAGGAGAGTAAAACGATAAGCGTTTTATTTCAATACGTTTTATACAAGTATTTATTAGCTGTTTTAGAAAATAATGTTCGCGTGATAAGTAAAAAGGGCGATGGAATTATCCAAAAAATGTTAAACAATGAATTATCTCCTCAAGCAATAATTGAAAATCCAAATTTAATAAAGGAGAATGAGAATGATTTCAATTATGCAGGATTCAATGAATATATTTCTAAGAATCATGGAGAAGAAAAAGTGATAATTATTAATTTCTGTAAAGAGGATCATTTTTTAAAATTTGAAAATAAGAAAGAGGTAGAATATATAAATGGAAGATTAAATAAAAAAGATCGATTTGTCTTGTATGAGAGTGCGTTAAGAGCAGATAAAAACCCGTTAAAGACTAAAAACCCATCTGTGTTTTTGCACGATTTTCATTTGCCAATTTATAAAACGAAAAGATTTTGGCCTAAAAATACAATGCCAGTAATTAGTGCTGAAAAAGATGCAATTGAGAAAAAAGAATTAGTAGAGAAACAGAAAAAAACGAATCAATACAGTCTTTTAGAACTACAAAGTAAGATAAAGGCAATATGGAAAACTATTTTGGAAATAGAAGATGAAATAAATGAAAATGATGATTTCTTCAATTTAGGAGGTGACTCTTTGACCGGACTGGATATGTTAGCAGAACTGGAAAAAGAATTCAAGAAAGCTTATATTAATTACGAGGAAATATTTAGTTTTTCAACTGTAAAAAAGATTGCAGAAGTACTATTTGAAAGAATGAATGAACTAGTGGTTCTTGAAAAAAGCGATGAAAAGAAGTTTATAAAACCTCAAAAAATAAGACAGGAAGAATATGACTCTTTGATCAATGAGATACAAAAGGGCGAAATGCCTAAAAAAATTGACTGTAAAAATGTTTTAGTTACCGGAGCTACAGGACAGGTGGGGTCATATTTAACCAAAGAGCTATTAGAAACTACTGATTTTAACATAATATGTTTAGTCAGAGGGGCAGATATTAAACAAGCGAATGACAGATTTTGGAAGGTATTCGAAAAGAATTTCAATATAAACAACCATGGAAGAATCAAGGTCGTAGTTGGTGACCTAAGTCAAAAAGATTTGATGCTTAATGCAGAAGGAATCTCTTTATTAAAAGAATTAGATGCAGTATACCACGTAGCGGGAACCCCTTCTTTTGTTGGAAAGCCAAATCTCGAAGAACATATAAATTACGTAGGTACAAAAAACATCTTTGATTGGTCGGTTTCAAATAGTGTAAAATACTTTAATTATGTTTCTACAATTGGAATAGTTGGAAAATCAATGCCTGAAGAAATAAAAGCATTTTATGAAACGGATCTAAACTTAGGGCAAGATACGACTCATTTTATTCATATGGGCTCTAAACTGATGGCTGAAGGATATATCAGAAATAATGAAAGTTCAATTAAGACAAACGTCTTTCGTCTTTCGAATGTAGGAGGAGACTATGTCAATGGTGTTTTACAGGGAGATATGAATAAAAACCTCATGTATTTAAAATTACTGACACTTTCTAAAATTGCAAGTTACTCTGATGAATTTTTGAAAGCAGAAGCCAACATAAAATTGATTCCTGTAGACGTTTTGGCTCGTGTTATTTGCCAACTTTCCCTTGTTGAAAATCAAATTCTGGATACTTTTCATTTAAATTATGAGAATGAATTCACTATAGAAAATGTAATTAACGCTTTCGAAACAAACAAAGTATATTTTACAAAATTAGATGACGAAACGTTTAGAGATTATATCGAAGAAACTAAAAAAGATTCCAAAGATTTTACTATCGGACATAATAAATACGGAGCATACGACAAAAACGAAAATGACTTTGTTGTTTTTTCGGCAGCAACGAGGGAATACCTTAACAAACTGCAGTTAACAATACAATACGACAGAGAAAAGTATCTCGGGAATATCATAAAAGAAGGTATGAAAAATCAATTCTTCACTTTCGAAGAGAATTTAATTATAGAATAATACAACTGCATAAACATTGTAAATAAAAATGAAACAAAAAGATTTATTAAAAATATTGATAATTAAACTATTATTAATTTCAACGCTAGTTAGTGCTCAGTCAATTAATACCATAACGGGAAAGGTCGTAAATTCTAAAAATGAATTGTTAATGGGAAATGCCGTCGCATTAGCTGTTAAAGACTCAAGTTTTATCAAAGGAGTTAGTTTTTTTGACGAGCCTTTTGTATTGTCAGATTTAAATCATGATGAAGTTTTAATAAAGCTTACTTCACTAAAATTTAAGGATACCATCTTTCATGTAAAATACGGTGCGAATTCAAAAATTGATTTGGGTAAAATCATGATTCGCAGTGCGACTGTTGATCTGGATGAAGTAAGAGTGGTTTCAAAAGCTCCTTTATTTAGGAATAAATCAAATGGGACAGTAGAAGTAAATGTCGCCAATACTATTTTGGCAACAAGTACCTCAGTAAACGAAATTCTTTCGAGATCGCCTAATGTTATTGTCGCTGAAAATGGAGTATCTGTTTTTGGAAAAGGGGAAGCCATTATTTATCTGAACGGGGTACAAATAACCGGTGAACGATTGGCTGCTATTTCTGCCGCTCAAATAAAGAAAATAGAAATTATATCTAATCCTTCTTCAAAATACGATGCCGAAGGTAAAGCAGTTATCAATGTCATTACGGTAGCCAATTTTGAGGAGGGATACAAAGGTTCAGTCAATCAGTATTATACCGTATCGGATTTTTCTTCTCCAAGTTCAAACACGAATCTGAATCTGAATTACAAAAAAAATAAATTATCCTTAGTGGGAGCTTATGGTTTGTTGCTTGGAGAAACCAGAGAAGTTTTACATACAAGCAGAGAAAGACCGAAAGAAATAGACAATTTTAAATCAAAATTAGAGACAGATTGGGAAAGAGAATATAAAAATTTCTCGAACTATACGCTTGGAGGACAATATGATTTTAATGAAAAACAATATGTCTCGGTTGAGTACAGCGGATATTCAAACAGTTTGGGCGGAACTACCAAAAGCCAAAACGGTATCACTTCTAATACAACAGACGGTAATTTTAAAAGTAAAATTGATAATGACGTTATGACCGTTAACAATTCTATTTCTGCCAATTACAATGCAAAAATAGACAGTTTGGGAACTTCGTTTTTTGCCGGGATGCAATACTCTCTTTTTGATTCTGAAACAGACGATTTTATTAATGAAAATAACATCCTGAACGGTCAGCAATCCTATAGAAGCTTAAACAATAAAATAAACCATAAAATTAATGTCTTTAGTACTCAAGTTGACTATACAAAAGCATTTAACACTAAGAGTAAATTGGACTTCGGAGCAAAATTCAGTAACGTAGGAAACAAATCTGTTTCGGATTTTTATGTTTCTGAAAACGGTGATCCCTTTGCTCCTGACGATGAACTATCAAATGATTTTAAATACGAAGAGATAATTACAGCTGCTTACGTAAATTTTAGCGGAGAAATTAATGAAAAAACAAATTACGGTGCCGGATTAAGAAGTGAGTACACTAAATATGATTTGAATACCATTATCCAAAAAGAGGAAGATTATGTGTACCTGTTTCCAAGTGCCTATTTGAACATGAAAGTGTCCGATAAAGTACAATTAAGAGCCTCTTACTCTTCCAGAATAACAAGACCAAGATATCAGGCATTAAATCCCTCGATTATTTATCAGGACGCTTTTACAACCATTGAAGGGAATCCATATTTAAAACCCGAGAGAACGCATTCGTTTGAAATGTCGGCTTCAGTAAGTAAATATAATTTTAAAGCAGGGTACAACTATACCGTAAATCCAATTTCAGCAGTAGCATTAGAAGGACGTAACCCTAATTCATATGTGTTACAAACGGTAAACCTATCTACGCTTAATTCCTATTTTGCATCCGTTTCTATTCCCTACAGTAATGATTGGTGGACCTCTATGAATACAGTCAATGTAAGCTATGACAAGCTAGCATCCGATAATGTCGTTTTTAGTTTAAAAGAGAGTAAACCGCTCTATTATTTTTATTCCAGTAATCAATTTGATATTAAAAAAGTACTTAAAATACAGTTATTAGGCTGGTATTTAGGAGATAAAAACGATGGTCTCTATTACCGAAAAAATCGTTCTGTTATTACTTTGGGCGTAGAAAAAAATTTCCTCAATCAAGCTTTAAAAGTAAAACTGATGGCCAACGATATTTTTCATAAAGATAAATCGGCTGGAAATTACGAGGTGGGTAAAACTGTTGTAGAATTTGACAGAACGTTTAATACAGACTATTACAGACTAATATTAACCTACAATTTTGGGAAGTTGAAAAAGGTTAATTACGATAACACTTCGTCAGGAGAAGCTGAGAGTGACAGAGCCAGATAATTTTAATTTTTAGAAACAAGGAAGCTGTTTCCTTAAACTATATAAAATAACGATATGCAATTATTTTTACTCCATTTTGCCGGAGGAAATTGTTACTCCTATGATTTTTTGAAAAGAAAATTAAAGGACAAAGAGATCAGCGTTTACGCCTTAGAACTCCCTGGCAGGGGTAAAAGATATAATGAGGATCTGTTATTAAATAAAAAAGAAGCGATACAGGATTACGTAAAGCAAATAAAAAAATTAAGAAATAACGAGCCTTACATCATTTACGGACACAGTATGGGAGCCACATTGGGATTCTCAGTCGTAAAAGAAATGGAACAGGAAAATGATGCTCCATTACAATTTGTGGCCACCGGTAATGCCGGACCGGGATTAAAAGTATTTGATGAAGAGGGAGTCGAAATAAAAAGAGACCGCTACAGCTTGCCGGATGACGAATTTAAATCGGTGCTTAGAGAATTGGGCGGCATTCCTGAGGAAGTACTGGAAAACAAAGAGTTGTTCGATTTCTTTGGCCCTATTATCAGAGCAGACTTTCAAGTGTTGGAAAAAGGTGGATTTATAGAGCAAAACATTAAAATAGATTGCCCGATACATGCCATAATGGGGGATAGCGAAAAAAAGGCTCATCTCATTGACAATTGGAAAAATTATACGAATGCCGACTTTAAAAGTCAAGTATTACCGGGAAACCATTTTTTTATACACGAGTATCCCGAAGAAATAGCAAGCGTACTATTAAAATGTGTCAATAGTGAGCAGTTAAAAATGTAATAATTAAGATTAAAACAACTTTAAAAATGTTAAAATTAAAACCTAAAGAAATAGTTTATCTTCTACTGTATGCCATTCCAAATACCGTTTTAAGCTTTGGTATAGTCTATATTATTAATAACATATTGGCTGGAAATGAGCGTTTCCTTAAAAATTATATGGGAATCGTTTTTGTCTCCATAATAGTCTACAGTTATTTATTGAATGTTATTTTTCAAAAAAAACTCAATAAATTTTCCTTTAAACTGCTTTATGACAACGAAAAACATATTTTTTCGCAGATACTAAAAGCACCGTTGCAAAGGCTTGAAAAACTGGGTTCCCAGCGTTTTTTTACGGCAGTAGAAGATTTGCGTACTTTTTCGTTTCTGCCTTATACGGTAACCCATACGGTAAATTCGTTATTAATGCTGGTGTTGTGTTTGGTGTATATGTTTACGCTCTCCACACTTTCTGCCTTAATTGTGATCGCCCTTATTGTGCTGGTTGCCGGATGCTATTTTATGGTCATGAAATCCATGTCAAAACAAGTAGCACAATTAAGAGGGTATAATGAGAATTATTACAAATTTGTAGACGATGTAATGAAAGGATTTAAAGAATTAAAACTAAGTTTTTTCAGAAGAGAAAGTCTTATGAATAATTTTCTGATTCCAAACAGAAACCAATCTATGGACTTGGATTTTAAAATTAATTATATCTTTTTGTCCATCAATCTGATAAGCCAATACGGATTGTATTTTGTTGTAGCCGTAATTCTGTTTATACTTCCGGAAATGGGACTGCTGTCAAGAGCAGACGTGATTTCTTATGTGGTGATTATATTATTTATATCCGGGCCAATCAATAACATCATCAACTTGCAACAAATGTATACCCGATTTATGGTAGCCAACGCAAGAATAAAAAAGTTTATTAATGATTTTGAAATTGTGGATGATACCTACAATTCCAATTCCAAGGAAAAACAGGACTTTCAATCGTTAAGTTTTAAAGACATTACATTTTCGTACCATAATGAAAATGAAGAATCGGCATCCTTTACTTCAGGACCAATCAATTTTGACATACAACAAGGCGAAACCATATTTATAGTAGGAGGTAACGGATCCGGTAAAAGTACTTTTATCAATTTGCTTACCGGTTTATACAAGCCAACAGGAGGATCTATGTTAATGAATGGAGAAGAGAAAGCAGACGTTACCGAAATAACACAAAGTTTAATTTCGGCCGTATTTACAGACAATCACCTGTTCTCTCATAACTATGATGATTACCAGCTTGAAAACAATGAGGAATATGCCGCATTGCTAAAAACGATGCAACTAAACGGAGTTGTTGAAAACGACAAAGAAGAATCCGCCAGAAGAAGATTCTCTAAAGGGCAAAGTAAACGTATGTCGTTAATCTTTGCTTTACTGGAGAAAAAACCGGTATTGGTACTTGACGAATGGGCTGCGGATCAGGATCCTCATTTTAGAAAATATTTCTACGAACAATTAATCCCCAAACTTAAAGAAGAAGGAAAAACAATAATAGCGGTGACACACGACGATGCTTATTTTCATCTTGCAGACCGAATTGTAAAATTTGATTACGGAAAAATTGTCAGAGATTTAAAAACAACTACAAAAGAAGAACTAACCGAAAATCTTTGGGTGTAACCCTTTTTTGTTTAAATGCCCGGGCCGATAAGGCATTTTTAGAGTCTTCAAAGCAACGAAGATGACAGGGGATTTGATTCTTATAATTGTTTTAAAACTAAAAAAAATGAAACTCACACTTCCACAACAAGATGTTTATTTTGAACAACTAATGTATCCTGAAGATCCTATTTACAACATAGGAGCAAAAATAATAATTAAGGGAGAAATAGTTTTCGAAGTATTAAATAAGGCTTATATAGCGCTCATCAATCAGCATGATACCTATAGAAGTATTCTGAATCTATTGGATACGGAGGTAAGAATAGAGACTATTGAGGACTATGTTATGGCATTAGAATTTGTTGATTTCTCCTCTAAAGTAAATGCAGCTGCTGAGGCCAACGAATTTATGCAGAATACGTTTGAAATTCCATTTCAATTAAATGAAAAAAAAGTACTGCATAAATTTATTCTGGTAAAAGTAAATGATACGCTTCACTATTTATTCTCAGTGTACCACCATATCATAACAGATGGATGGGGAACCTCCTTAATGTTTCAAAGATTGGTAAAAAACTATAATGAACTTTCAAGATTCGGAAAAGTAGTGACAGAATATCCTTTTACGTACAAGGATTTCATAAAAGACGACAGTGCGTATGCTATATCCGAAGATTACGAAGGAGATAAGTTGTATTGGAAAGAAAAATTCGAAAAGCTTCCCGAAAGACTATTTGAAAAAATCGACCAAAACAACAAACCAAATCGAAGCAAAAGACAAGAAATAACAATCAAACGGGCGGTTTACAACCAATTGGAACAAGTTGGTAAAGATTTGGGAGCTACAACATTTCATGTAATTTTAGGCGTATTGTACCTTTATTTTGGCAGAAAACACCAGAATAAAGATTTTGCAATAGGGCTTCCGGTTTTAAACAGAGGAAAATCGATATTCAAAAAAACAGTGGGATTATTCATGGGCGTATCGCCATTGCGAATTCAATTTGATTTTGGAGATAATTTCGGAGATCTGGTAAAAAACATCAAGCAACAACTGCGACAAGACTATCGTCATCAGCGATTCCCATTAGGAAAACTGATAAAAGAGCTGGAGTTATTTCAGGAAAAAGACCGACTTTTTAATATCACTTTATCTTACGAAAAACAAAATTATGCAGATCATTTTGCCAATTCGGAGACCACAGTAGTACCCTTGTCACACCAGTCAGAGCGTGTTGCTTTGGCCATTTACATTCGGGAATTTGATGAATCGGAAGATGTTAAAATTGACTTTGATTATAATGTCAATTATTTTAGTGCATCCGATAGTTTGAAAATGGTAACGCATTTTGAAACCTTGCTTTCCGCTGTAATTGCCAATCCGGTTGAATCACTTTCAAAATTCCAATACCTGACCGCATCAGAAAGAAAAGAAGTCGTAGAAGATTTCAATAAAACAGAATTTAGTTATCCGAGCGAGGCTACTTTTTTAACTCTTTTTAGTGAACAGGTAAGCAAAAATCCGAACAAAATTGCACTGGTAGACGAGCAAAGAACGTATACGTATAGGGAGCTGGATGCGCTATCCAATCAAATAGCAGTTTATTTGCAGCGAATAAACAAGGAACAAAATACTGCCCCAATTGCAGTTTTAATGGATCGTTCGGCCAATCTTGTGGCGACCTTATTAGGGATATTAAAGTCGGGCAGTGCTTATATTCCATTAGACCCCTCTTTTCCAAAAGAACGTTTGGAATACATTATTGAACACAGTGGCGTACAACAAATTATAGCAACCCAAAATCTAAAACACAATCTGGACCTAAAGGACAGTATTATAGATATTGAAGTTATTATAAAAGAAGAAATTAAGTTAGAACAAACGGAACAAAAAGAAATAGCAGCTGTGTCTACAGCCTATATCATCTATACTTCGGGATCTACAGGCAAACCTAAGGGAGTAGCCATAAGCCACAAAGCATTATTGAACTTTCTAATCAGTATACAACACAAACCTAAAGTAGAAGAGCAGGATTATTTATTTTCAGTAACCACACAATCGTTTGATATCTCTATACTTGAATTTTTTGTACCGTTAATTTCAGGAGCTAAACTATACATCGCTAGTCCGGAACTTTTAGCAGATCCATTGGCTATTGTTGTAAAGTTGGCAGAACTAAAACCGACAATAATTCAGGCGACTCCAAGCTTTTATCAAATGCTTTACAATGCAGGTTGGAAAGGAGATAAAACGCTCAAAATTTTATGCGGAGGCGATCTGTTAAGCGAAACATTAGCCGAAAAGCTAATTACAACCACTGCTGAAGTATGGAACATGTACGGCCCGACAGAAACAACAATTTGGTCCAGCTGTAAAAAAGTAACTCAGGCAAATGAAGCCTCAAATATTGGGAAACCCATTCACAACACCGAATTGTATATACTCGACGATTGTATGCAATTGTTGCCTGTTGGTAGTGTGGGAACGATTTATATTGGTGGTGACGGATTAGCACAGGGGTATTTTAAAAATGAAGAGTTGACCAATGAAAAATTCATTCAAAATACCTTTAAGGAAAACGAAAGAATGTACAATACGGGAGATTTAGGAAAATGGAACGAAAAAGGGGAAATAGAATTCCTGGGACGCAACGATAATCAGGTCAAAATAAGAGGATATCGCATAGAACTTGGAGACATAGAAACGAAGTTAAATCAAATAGAAAATATTAAAGAAGCCGTAGTAATTGCCAGGCAAAGTGCCGGACAGGAAGCCGTATTAATTGCCTATGTAATTGTGCAAACCGGAACCTTTAATACGGTTGAGATTATCAACACATTGAGAGAAGAATTACCGGAATATATGATTCCACATGCACTATTTTCTTTAGACGAATTTCCGTTAACTCCCAATAAAAAAGTCGATAGAAAAGCGCTGTCACAGGTAAAAATTACCACAGAAAAAGCAGCACTTTCTTATGAAAAACCAACAACAGAAATAGAAATTAAGCTCTGTTCGTATTACCGTGAAGTATTGGGGACAGCTGCAGAAATTGGTATTACCGATAATTTTTTCCAGCTTGGTGGTCACTCCCTGAATGCAGTGAAATTAATAAACAGTATAAACGAAAAACTGCAGTACAGAATAACTTTAAAAGACATTTTTGACTATCCTACCGTACAAAAATTAGCAAAGTATCTCGAGCAAAAAGAAACCGTACAAGCGATCGCGATTCTACCGGTAGCAGAACGTTTGCATTATGCAATTACGTCTTCTCAATACAACATATGGCTGGCATCACAACTAAAAGAAAAATCGATATCCTATAATATGTCGGCCGTATTCAAAGTACAAGGTCAAATTAAAAAAACGGTTTTAGAACAAGTGTTTTTGGAATTGCTAAAAAAACATGAAATCATAAGAACAAATTTTATTGAGATAGAAGGAATTCCCAATCAAAAAATTGCTGCTGCGGAACAAACACAGGTAATAGTTGATGAATTTTTCTATGAAGAAAAAGAGCGAACAAAGTCCATACAGGAGTACGTAAACAAAGCCTTTGATTTAGAAAAGGAAACACTGTTGAGAGTAGCATTATTTCATCAGAAAAACGGGGATTCTTATTTGGTATTTTGTACCCATCATATCATTATGGACGGTTGGTCTTTAGAAATTTTAGTAAAGGAGTTTGTTAGTCAATACAAACAAATAGAACAGCAGAATAACATAGAGGTTCACAAATTAAAGTTTCAATTTAAGGATTATGTTGTATGGCATCAGGAGCAACAAAGAAGTGCTAATGAGACCAATTTAAAATTCTGGAAAACATACCTCGAAGGATATACCTGGAAAAACAGTATTCCTTTTGATGCAGATGATTATGAAGAGAAACATACAGGAACAGATCATGATTTTGTATTTGACTCTCTTACATTTTCGGAATTAAACGAATTCACACAACAGCAAAATATATCGCTTCACACCCTTTTGGTCGGTACATTTAGTTTGCTCCTGCATAAAATGTATGGAGAAGAAGATTTTTGCATCGGAACGGTTAATTCCGGAAGAACCCATTCCGAACTGCACAATCAACTTGGAATGTTTGCGAAAACGTTGCCTCTAAGGAATCGTATAAATTCAGAAAACAGTCTTAGTGAACTACTAAAAGAAACGCACCAAAATCTGTTACAGATTGATGAACACCAGGATCTTCCCGAAGTCCTACAGAATAAATTGCGATTAGATGTACTGTTGGTATTGCAAAACCCTTCGTTCAGCTACAAAAACATTGCGATCAATGAAAAGTTGCAGCTGGAAATAGCGCCTATGAGTACTTCCTACAGCAGACTTCCTATGTTGATCAACTTTGTCGTAAACGAGGGAAATGTAGCAGGAACAATAAGTTACAATACCACAAAGTACGAAGCAGCTACAATTGAACTAATACTACTAAAATACGAAAAACTACTTCGTGAAATTGTAGAAAACGCCAATCAATCTTTAAAAACAATAGACATAGAATTAGCTATTGAAAAAGAAAGAACAATAGACATAGGATTCAATTTTTAACTGAAATAAATAGAAAAAAACATAAGATAAACATCATGAGATTAAGAAAAACAATTAGTACTATTTCTTTTTTATTTGCAATCCTGATCGGGAATTTGCAGGCGCAAAATGTGACTTTTGAGAATAGGACCGCTTTTATGCCTCAATTCAAAAAATCAGATCCCAAAAAAATCAGCTGGGGCTACCTTACTGTTCCGGAAACCTGGGGAGCAAATGATGGTAAAACAATAAAAATTGCGGTAACTGTACTAAAAAAGAATGCAACAGCAAAAGATTCGAACGCAGTAGTTTTTATACAAGGAGGCCCGGGCGCGAGTGGTATTGATAATATATGGTTATGGTTGAATCATCCTCTAAGGGAAAATAATGATATTGTATTATTTGATGTCCGTGGGACTGGCTATTCACAGCCAAGGTTGGATCAGGGACTAGGAAAGAAATTTTTAGAAATTCTGGCAAAAAACCAGTCAGAAGAAGAAGATGAAAAGCAAAAAACGAATGCTGCAATGTCCTGCAAGCAAGAGCTTATCAACAGAGGAATCAACCTCGACGCTTACAACAGCCAAGCTGTAGCAAAAGATCTTCATGCCTTAAAAACAGCATTAAAGTACAAAAACTGGAATGTATACGGCGTATCATACGGAACCTACATGGCACAAGTATATGCAAACAATTTTGCCGGGGATGTAAAATCATTACTGTTAGACTCTCCGGTTTATGACATTTCGACCTATTATGTAGAGAATACTTCAAATTATATGACGAGTTTACAGAAAGTATTTAAAATCTGTAAAAGTGACAAGACCTACGATAAACAATATCCCAATTTAGAAAAAATATACTACGAAGTAATTGCCGATCTGGAGAAAAACCCGCTGACTGTGACAGTAGATAAAACATTAATTCCTTCCGGCACATTTACATATAATGCCGAAGATTTTAAAGTAGCAGTTCAGCAAGCCCTATACAATAAAAAGTTAGTAGAAGTTATTCCGCTCTTAATTTATCAGTTTCATGAAAGAAGAGGAGAATCTTTAGGAAACCTGGTAAGTGCTTTCTCAAGTTTATTGTCGATGGATTATGGCGTATATTATTGTGTGAGTTGTAACGAGACCCTTCCCAACAATGATTTTTTAAAATATCAGCAAAACGCATCGCAGTTTAAGGGATTAAATGGAGGAATTTCATTCTACAAATCAGATTTTAAAGTTTGTGACGCATGGAATAGTAATCGTACAATAGCTGCAAAAAAAGACAATACGTTTTCTAACCTTGCTACTGCGGCATATCCTGTGTTGGTTTTTTCAGGCGAATTTGATCCGATCACACCACTGGATAACGGAAAAAAAGTAGCACAAAGATTCGGTAAAGCCAATTATATCGAAGCCAGAACCTATGGCCATGTTCCTAGTTTTACAAAAATTGGATACAAGGTTGTAGAAAGTTTCATCGATAATCCGAAACAAAAACTGGATCTCAATAGGTTTAAGGAAGCCGATAATGTAAAACTAGTTACAGGAATTACGATTAACAAAGGAGTTGCGAAAACCGGTAAAAGTATCGGAGAACAAGACCCTATTTTTCTATTCCCTTTAGCAACAGCTTTAGTAGTAATGTTAGCCTTTATTTTTGCCTACCTTATCAAATTAATCAAAAAGAGATATACCACAGTTCAGGATAAGATAGTAAGGATTGGGATAACGATTACTTCTATTACCGGATTAGTACTTTTCGGATGTTTGCTTATGGCCATCACGAAAGTTTCAGAACAAAACTATTTCATTCTGGCATTTGGTCTGCCGCAAACCTTCAACTATATATTTCTGTTGGTACTGGTCTTTTTAGGGTGTCTGATTTTGACCTTGCTGTATTACATTTTAACCATTAAAAAAACCGATGCCAGAAGCGTCATTTTCTCCGTGATTTTTTCAAACATACTATTAGCAACCTATTTGCTTTATTGGGGAATACTATAAAATATAAGAGTAGGTTTTGGACCTGTCTTATTTCAATTAGAAGCATATATATTAAAATAAAAACACTTTTTTATGATAAAAAATACGACTGAAGAATATACAATCCTTTCCGAAAAATTTTTAGAATTTGAAGGCACTAAAGATATTCCCGCAAGAATAAATACCAACCATGAGTCCGTTCCTGATGTATTTAAAAGTTACAAATATCCCGTAAGCGGATGGCCCGTGCTCATCAATAAACAAATGACACAAGAGTTAACAGCACTGTCTGTAAAAATCCCAAGCCTGTTAAAACAAATTCCATCGTTGTATTTTAATGATGATATAAAAAAACTGGCAGAATTTTATTTCACAGGAGACGAAATGATGGCAGAATTTGCCATGTTATGTCATAAAAAAGATCTTGAAATAGGCTGTAGATTAGATTTGACTTTTACAGAAGACGGGTTTAAAGTTTTGGAAGCCAATATTGGATCTTCAATAGGAGGATGGCAAATACAAAGCTTTGAATCGCTGATAAGAAATAACCATCCCGAATTAGTAAATAAAGACAAAGTTCTGGATTACAAGGGAAGGAACACCTTACAGATCTACATGAAATTCCTTATCGAACAAATCATTAAACAGTTGGGTAAACAAAGCACTATTAACCTGTTTATGGAAATGGGAGATATCGAAGATGAAGCCGAAAAAGAAGAAAGTCTAGGCTTTTTTGACAAGCTGTTTAAGGAAGAATTAGCCAATTTTGGACTAAATGGCGGTGCATATGGCGGAGATATGAATGAATTGACACTAACCAATGGAAATCTATGTTTAAGAGATAAAGTGATACACAGTTTGATCATTTTAACAATGGATATGAATGTTACCCCGGCCATATTCAGAGCTTTTATGATGGACAGGATTTACCTTCCCGACCATCTTGGACTTAGGATGCTTGGTGATAAAAGAAACTTGTTTATTTTGTTGGAATTGGCTCAGGCAGGAAAGTTTTCACCCGAAGAAAATGAACTGATCCTAAAAAATATCCCGTGGACTTCGTTTATCGAAAATAAGAAAGTCATTTTTAAGGGTATAGAGCATAATCTTCCTGATTTATTGAAAACCGACAAAGATAAATTTGTAATAAAAGTAGCAAGAGGATTTCAGGGGAAGGACGTTTTTATTGGCAAATTTTCAACTGAAAAAGAATGGGAAGAAGCATTAGAATTAGCACTGCAAAATAATGCGTTTATTGCCCAGGAATTTAGCGATTCACTAGACTTTTTAGCTCCCAACGCAGAGAACGAATGGACGTTGCATAAACTAATTTGGGGTTCATTTGGATTTGGAGATTGTTATGGAGGTGTGTGGGTAAGAATGTCAGAAGTAAAAACAGATGTAGGGGTTATAAATTCTGCGACAGGTGCCGTTGAAGCAATTGTATTTGAGATTGCCAATTAATGATATAGATTAAATACGGATACAAAATGACGCACATTTTATACGCTTACATTTCTGAAGAGAATCACAATTATCTTATAACGAATTATCTAAATGAATTTTCGGCCGATTTTCAAAAAAAGATATTGGCTTACAGACGTTGGCAAGACAGTCAGTTGTCCCTGTTAGGAAGATTGCTTTTGCGCCATGGTCTTCAGAAAATGAGTAAAAGTTACGCCGAAGCAGAGCTGAGTTATACGCTTTACAGTAAACCATTTCTAAATGACGATACGACTAAATTTAATATATCACACTCAGGAGAAATTGTTGTTTGTGTGCTGTCGGATAGGAGCGATGTGGGAATAGACATTGAAATAATCCACGACATAGAGCTCGAAGGATTTAAATCGCAAATGACAAAAAGAGAATGGGACAATCTCTCGCTTAACGAGGATACCGAAAGTGCCTTTTTTGAGTATTGGACACAAAAAGAAGCCGTTATCAAAGCAAATGGTAAAGGGCTTTCTATTCCTTTAAAATCGTTTGAGGTAACGAACCATTATGCCAAAATAGAGGAGGAGTATTTTTTTGTGAAAGAAATTTTTCTGGACAAAAAATACAAATGTCATTTAGCCTTTAAAGATAAAATAGACGCTATCATTGTCGGCCCCAGTAGGATGCGGATTCATGATTTATAGTTACTAAAAACCACTCCAACGAGTGGTTTTTTTGTTTTTAGGATTTTGATGCAGTCTAAAAGTTAGTTAGAATAGTAAGTGTCGGATCGATTTTTTTCGCCACGAATTACACTAATTTTCACGAATTGATTATTGAGATTCTTAGCGTGAAATTTTTGCCACTGATTAAAGGATTAAAATGATTTAACCTTATGCTACAATTCACAAAAAATTAGTGGAAATTAGTGCAATTCGTGTCCAACTTTTTCTTGTATAGCTGTTACTACAAACCAACTCCTGCAAGATCTTTTTGAGATCTGGTAGGTGTTTTTACGCCCCCAGAATCAAATAAAATAAAGCCCTGGAATAACAAAAACAACTGCAAAAGGCCTAATTTAATTATCAGGTTGAGGTTCAAAAACTCCATTTATAATAATAGAAAATCAGGTATTTACACGCTAAATTCAGCTTCATAAAAGTTCTATTTTTGATTTAGCATGTCTCGTTTAAACAATGCTATTCTTACAAAACAATACCCTTTAAAAAGCAGCTAATCTCAATTTTTCTAACGACAGCGACCAATTTGGTCAACTGGAACTAGTTTGACGTTTTTTTTAAACAAAGGATTTTCGAAGACTAAAGAAAGTTACCGAAAAAAAAGCAGGCAACGAAAAGCAGCAATACCCGATCAATACCACAAACAACCATAAACAAATAAAACAAGCAACAAATGATTAGAGAAGACTACGACGTAATCGTCATTGGAGGAGGAGCAATAGGCTTAGCCACTGCGAATCATCTTGGTAAACGAAATGCAAAGACTCTGGTATTAGAACAATTCACCTTTGTGAATCAACTGGGGAGCTCTGCGGGAGTGTCACGCCAATTCCGAATCCCATATCCGGATGAATATATGGTACAAATGGCTTTAGATTCGCAGCCGTACTGGGATGAACTCGAAAAAGAAACCGGCAAACAGCTGCTTGACAAAGTAGGAACACTCTGGTTTGGAGACCCCACCGTACAATCTACAGAAGGGAATATTGCTGAGGCAGAAGAAGCACTAAAAGCATTAGGCGTTCCTTACACCTCGCTGACTTCAAAAGAGATAGAAGATAAATACCATTTTAAAAACTTACCGGTAAAATATAGTGGACTGTTTCAGGAAGATGGTGCCAGTATCAATTTTAAAGCAACGATAGAAGCGTATTTAGAACTGTGTGAGAAACAAGAAACGGTACACTTAGAAGAAAATTCACCCGTACTTAAAATCAATCAATTGGGAGATCTCTTTGAGATTATTACACCAAAAGGCGCTTATATTACTAAAAAATTGGCGCTAATTCCGGGGCCTTATATTAACAGTGTGATCAACTTGCTGAATTTTCACATAGACGCTACGTATTGGAATATGTCTTCGGCTTATTTTAAAAAAACCGATCCGGACATTCAATACCCAACTTGGTTTGTATTTCAAAACCCGGAAGGCGAAAGCGGAAATCAGTTCTACGGTTTCCCTGAAGTCGATTGGGATCACCCCGGGTATATTCGCGTGGCACCGGATTTTGTAATGAAACCTATAGAAGAACCGAATGACAGATCGTTAATCCCAAATTCACAAGAACTGGGATATACCTCTGATTGGGTAAAACAATACATGACCGGATTAAATGCAGAACCGGAATATACTTCAACCTGTCTTATTGCCCTGAGTAATATCCCAAACAAGGAGCTGCTGATTGATTTCGCACCAAGTTATGTACCCAATCACGAAAACATCGTATTGTACGCGACCGGATGGGCTGCAAAATTCACCCCTTTCTTAGGCAAAATTATGTCTGATCTTGCATTAGACGGATATACTGATTTTGATATCACACCTTTCCAACTAGGACACAAATTCTTTAGAGCACTTTAAAAAGATACGATCATGAATAAAAACACACCATTAAATAAAGGAATGCATCCTGATTTAAAAACTGAAGTAGCTATTATCGGTGCCGGAACTTCCGGATTATACACCGCATATCGTTTAGTAACCGACAAAAAGTATACCGCCAGTGAAGTTCAAATTTTTGATATGAACAACAAACTGGGCGGCAGATTGGAATCGGTTATTATGCCCGGAATGAATTTCTGGGGCGAATTGGGAGGTATGCGTTACCTGACTTCTCAGGAAATTGTGACCACATTAATTGAAGGTTACCCGCTTACCGAACCGGATCCTGCCAAACGTACTCCCGTTCTGAACGATAGAATGACGCCCGTTGCCTTTCCGATGGGAGATCCCGCAAAACTGTATATGTATCTTCGTAAAGAGCGCTTTAAACAAGATGCCTGGGACGTCGCTCAGGAAGCAGGTGATAAATTGATAACCCGATTTTATCTAAACGACGATGATTTGGGTTTCAGTTCTGATCAGTTGTTCAATAAAATTATTTACGATGTTTTAATAGCAGATCCTTGGGTTGCTGAAAATTACGGTGATAAAATCATTAAAGGAGATACAATTTATGATTATTCTTTCGAATTAACCAGCAGAGATTGGGATGACGTAAAACCTAAATTGGTCTACAATTTTCCTAATTCCCCCTATTACAGACGTAAAGTAAATGATCTGGGTTTTTGGAACTTGATTAAAGATCAGGTTTCAGAGGAAGGATATACCTTTTTGGCGAATGCCGGAGGATATTATTCCAATACCATCAATTGGAATGGAGCGGAAGCTTTCCCGTACATGGTAGGCGATTTCTCTGCGGGAACCATTTACAAAACCATTGAAGAAGGCTATGACAGTATCGCCTATGCCTTGGCCAATTCTTATACCGATCATGAAGAGGCCACGATTTGGGCTGAAAATAAGCTGCTTACTTTTACCAAAGAACATTCTTCAAGTCAAACTCATAAATACGAATTGACTTTTCTAAATTTGGAGAGCGATACCGAATGGAAAGTATATGCCAACACATTAGTCCTTGCTATGCCGAGAAAATCTTTGGAACTTCTGGATCAGAACAATTTCTTTTTTGATGTAAATGAAAATTCAGTGCTCAATGAGAATATCCGTTCTGTAATTATGGCACCCGCTTTTAAAATATTAATGGGTTTTGATTATCCGTGGTGGAAAGAACTAGGAATTGATTCCGGACATTCGATCACTGATTTACCGATGAGACAATGTTATTATTTTGGAACAGATGCTCAAAATGATAACTCGATGTTGTTAGGAAGTTATGGAGATATGGTCACCCAGACCTTCTGGAAAGCGCTTTCCGATGACAGAATACTTTTTGAAGTTAGAGCCAACAAATCAGCATCATTAAAAGAACTGCATGAACTGGATGATGTTCAAGCTACGAAAATGATGGTTGACGAATTGATAAACCAACTTCGCGAACTCCACGGACCGGACGTAACCATACCGGATCCCTATGTAACGTATTTTAAAGACTGGACAGACGAGCCGTTTGGTGCAGGATACCATGCCTGGAAAGCCGGTTTCTCAGTAAAAAATGTAATGGAATACATGAGAAAACCGGATGCAAACGAGCAAATCCATATTTGTGGAGAAGCCTATTCAGACCAACAAGGCTGGGTAGAAGGTGCTTTCTGTGAAGCCGAAAAAATGTTACAGGAATATTTCGGACTTGATCGTCCAATCTGGTTGAGCCCGACTTATTATTTAGGCTGGTAGTTGCCGGATAAAAAAGAACAGTAATAAAGGAATAAATTTCCTAAGAATGAAAGGCCACTCAATCGAGTGGTTTTTTGCTTTTTATTAGGCTCATGATTACAAAAGTTATTTTTAATGATTCATTTATAAAATGATCAGTTGGTAAATGTCCTTAGGTTATATATTGTGGAGCGCTATTATTTCGAATGATAGAAGTGAATAATTTTTGAAAGTTATAGTTGGTTTAGATAATTAATTAAGGTTACATTGATAGTGATTGTTAAAATAAAAAACGATATAACATTTTTGTTATATAACAAAAATGTTATATATTTATCATGTAATTGCAATAACGTTTTTTTGATATGTTTTGTAATTTAATTTTAAAATGGCAACAGTAAATGAAATATTGAAATTGCTAAAAAAAGAGGGTTGGTATCTTTATAGAAGTGGTGGAAATCATGATTTATATAGACACAAAAACAAACCAAACCAAATTCCAATTCCGCGACACGGCAGCAAAGAATTGGCAAATGGTACTTTAAATAGTATTTTGAAAGCTGCAGGGCTTAAGTAATCTTGTTGCTTTTGTATTTTACTGTTAGCAAGATTACATAAGAACAATTTTGAAAATTTATTATGGAAAAGAAAAACGTTACTACGGTAATAGTTGAAAAAACAAGTACTGGTTTTTCGGCATACGTGAAAGAAATACCAGGATTAACTACAGTTGGCGGCAATCTATCGGAATTAAAGGAAAATTTCAATGAAGTTTTGCAATATCATGTAGATTATTTAAATGAGAAAGGGGAATCGCTAACGATTAAGGATTTCAATATCAACTATGTTGTTGATTTAGAACAAATATTTGAGTATTTTAATGTTATAAATAAATCAGCCTTTGCAGAACATTATGTTGGAATAAATCAAAGTTTATTCCGTCAATATACAAAAGGACTAGCTCCTTTATCAGGGGAAAAAATGGAGCAAATTTCAAGAGGTCTCCATAAACTAGCAGATGAAATAAGTGATTTAACGTTTGCATACTAATTAATTGTAGAACATTATTTTTCTAATTTTTTTATACTACAAACGCGCCCTCAATTGAAGTCTTTTGCTTTTAATTTTTAGTATATTACATCATTAATACAATCCGTTGGGTTTAATTTAGCTAGATATTATTTTAAAACAGAATCTCCTATTTTTAAGATCCAATTTTCTGCTTTCTAGCTTTGGATTTCTAAAAATGTTATGGAGTCTCAAAGTTTTTTTCCGTTTTTTCATTAATACTTTGCGATTTTGCGACTCTGCGAGATTTTTACTTCCCTACAACTTTTGGACTTGATCCTCCTTTACCAGCCTATAGTTAAAAAGTAAAAAGCGATTAAGAAAAAATTACTTTTCCCTTAACCGCTATATAACAAAAATTTAGATAAAAAGTTGTTTTCTATAACAATTCAATCACTAAAACCCATTGGCTACAATTAATTTTAGAACAAAGAAGTATAGTAAACAAAGCTTAAAAAAGACGTTTTACTAAAAAAACAAACATAAGAACTATGTGAAAAAATTATAATTTTCTTCAAAAGTTTTAAATTGTTAGCCCAAAATCTATGTTTCTATGTGTTAAAAAAAATTAGCTAACAGTTTGATTAAAGTAAAACCTTAGTACGAGCCACTACTTAGCTTATTTCTAAACGCTAACTTTCGCAACAAAAGAAGAAACCACTTTAGTACCAGAATCATTCACGGAGGTGTAAATACCCAGAAGATTATTTCTGTAAACGGTATTAGCACTGTTAGCACTTGAATTCGGAAACTCGATATCTACCCAGTTTGCCTCTCCAAATGACCCGTTAGAATTTCTGCGAACAGAAACAAACGATGCTCCGCCACCTTCTCCATTTGCAGAGATCCAGTCAGCCGGCATATTATAGCCATTGTCTTCAGAAACGGTGATCCCTTCAAAATGAGTAATGATAGACAAAACAGTTTCATTCTTGTAGCTGAATGTTTTCAGATTACTGATTTTTCTGGTTTTAGCATTGTAATCAACAAGAAAAGCCTGGCTCAGTTTTCCCAAGTGAAGGCTGGAATACCCTCCGGCTAGTGTATAACTATCGTCACCATTATGCCAGATACCATATAAAGTATTGGTTAACGAATCAGGGAGTTTAAAATTAATACACTCTTTAGTTGTAGTATTGTACAAGAAAGCATGGCCATTTTTATCGTTTTCGACATCATAATTGCCAACCGCAATTCCGCCCATGACACTATGAACAAAAACATTATTTGTATTCCCTCCGTTCGGACTAACCTGTACCCATGTTCCCGAGCCATCAACAGGACCTTCATAATAAAAGCCGAGATTTCCGCTAGGTGCTTTATCCGTTGAGGTTGCCGTTTTATAAGAACCAACAATTTGCACCGTTCCATTTGGACCATTATTGGGTCCATAACAAGAAGTATTGTTAACTACTGCCGACGGTGTACTTGGAAAATTAACTACATACCATTTTCCATCGTTGCCGCCACCCTTAAGAGGCCCTTCGTAAATCAATCCTTGAAGCGCATTATTCTGACCCAATAAACTTCCTGAAATATAAACATTTTCAGATCCTGAAACGCCTCTTATTCCTTGTATCGTGGTTTGTCCGGTAGCCGGATTATTAAAATCGGTATAATGTACCGTACTAACTTCCAAATTTATATTTTCTGACATAATGTATAGGTTTTTAATATTAGTATTTGATTTGTATTTTTTATGGGGTATTCTAAAGCAGTTTTTAGTTGAACGTTGTCGTACTAAAAACATCTTTAGGTGCATTTACCCAAAGTTTTTCTACTTCAAGTTGATGCAATTGTTCTTCTAAATCTCTTCTGATTTCACTGTAAGCAGGATCATAAGCCAAATTGGTAATTTCCAACGGATCATTGATCAGATCATACAATTCATATTGTTTGAAAAAAGCAGTTGCAGCATCAAAGTAGTAATCGAATTTCCACTTTTCGGTTCTGATACAACGAATACGATTCGCCGCTCTGACGATGTTCCAATTATTATTCGATCCCGCTTTGATATCGTCATAAGTAAACAAAATACTATGCTGTACCGCAGTGTTATCCTCTATAACAGGCAACAAACTGGTACCCGCAAGTCCTGTTGGTGGATTTGATACATTGGCTATGTCGATAAAAGTCGGTAAAATATCTGCCAAAGTTGCCAAGGCCATGGAGTGTTTCAGATCACGATCTTTAAATAATATTGGATTCGAAATAACAAGCGGTATTCTCAAAGCTTCTTCGTAAGCCACAAAAGTTTTCTGACGCAAACCACCATGTGCCAGCCCCATTTCACCATGATCGGAAGTCATGGTAACAATGGCGGTATCAGCCAATTTGTGTCCATTTTCGTCCTCTTTGTATAATTCTTTAATAAAATAACCAACTTCTTTGTCAACATGACTTAACAAATTGCCGTAGAAATTAATATAATTTAGTTTTTCCTCAGGAGTTGCAATAGCGCCCAGACCCAAAGCCATATTAATTAAAATCTGCTCCTGTGCCATTGGTTTTTTGTTTTCAAGTAAATTTTCACCCACAGTAGCAGGAAGCCCAATTTCTCTGCCCGACCAGCTATCCGGATGATATCCTGAAGTAGCCGCCGTGTTTGGATAAGCCAAAACATCATGAGGATTTACAAGCGAAAGGATCAGGCAATACGGTTTATGATCTCCAGTTGCTCTTCTCGCTTTTACTTCTTTTAAATATTTTATCGCCTCGGCAGTATATCGGGCATCATGGTTGGCATATCCGCCTCCAAAATTAAGAGGGTTAACATCTTCACCCGCATCCGGAGCAACCCAGCCCATTGCGCCATACAAGGAGAGATCTGCAGCTGTTAAATCTTCATAGTTTGTTTTAGTACCATTTGGCGCTACTCCTTTACTCATATGCCATTTGCCTCTGTATTGTACGTCATACCCATCTGCCCAAAGCACATTCATGATATTCGGCAAAGAATTATCAAGTGTCGGTTCTTGTGGAGATAAAAGACCTCCTTCTGTTAACGTTTGGCTTACACCGTGTTTGGCAGGATAGATTCCTGTAAATAAGGTTGTGCGACTGGGAGAACACATACAGGTATTGCAAAAAGCCCTGTCGAAACTAAATCCGTTCCTTTTTAGAAACGTAAGGGTAGGAAGATTTTTTTCCTCCCATCCCGGTGGGAAATGTTGTGTGGCCCGTTGCTCATCTGTAATAATAAGGATCATGTCCGGCTTTTCGCCAATTTGGGAAAGTTTTTCTTTTAAGTTCATTGTTTGTTGTTTTAATGGTTAATAAAAAGATGTAATTCTATAAGCACAGGTAGGTGACACCTATTGTTAATCAATTTGAGATCAGCAAAAAAAATAAGTTGTTTTGGAATTTTCCTGAAGAATATAGGCGTGGGAGATTGGTATTGAAGGTATTCTAATTGAGCCTAATAACCATAAACAATAATTTTGTTCTTAATCTTATAACACACATTTTAGAAAGCATCGGTTTTTTATACTTTGATAAAATAGAAGTGTTCTGTCTTTATTATTTTTAAAATAATGCAGGTAAAAAATGTCAACTTAGTAAAAATCTATTTGGTAAAATCTACTAAGTCTGAAATCTGCTAGTTGTTGATATACAACGTACTACAAGCTCGTAATGCAGTGTCGGTGTGTTATTTATAAGAATAAAATTACAATAAGAAACTAGACCCACGTAACGTATAAATACCTGTTTTACAGCGGTATAATAAAAAAGTAAAACAGCTTTAGGTTCAAAACAAAAGAGAATTTGGATTGAAAAAGTAGCGCAACTGTAAAAAGTTGATTTTGAAGTTCAGCAATAGGGCATTCTGATTTTCTAATTTGAGTCTAAAAGTTTTGTTTTAACATTTTTTTATGTTAATTTGTTAAACAAATAAATGATTTAGTAAACAAATCGATATGCTTCCGGAAATAGAAAATCTACATAATGTTTGGCAGGCCAATCGAACTGCTAAAATTTCACCGGCCCACCAAATTTCTTTTAATGATCTTACCAACTCTATTATCAGTAGTGGCCCTTTTTCGTTCTATATAATTGATTTTTTCGACATGTCGCTTTCTTACATCAGTCCTTCTCTGTATGAGATGCATGGCTTTGATCCGGATACTTTAACTTTTAATGATGTATTGGGAGCAATTCATCCCGATGATATCAATTTTGTAATAAAGGCCGAAGGTTTTTTGACCCGTTTTTTTTCAGATAAAATAGATCGTAGTAAATTATTGAGTTACAAAATAAGCTATTGTCACAGGGCCAGGCTTCAAAATGGGGAGTATGCTTTGTTCAATCACCAAGCCGTAATGCTGACAATGGATGACAATGGAGGTTACGGAAAATCGTTGAATATACATACGGCAATTGATCATTTAAGTACACACAATACCTACAGAATATCTTTGATCGGTCTCAACGGAGAACCCTCTTTTATGAATTTGTCTATAGACGAAGACGATCAGGAATTAAAGGAATTTTCAAAAAGAGAGATTGATATAATTAAACTGATCGCCAACGGCTTAAATAATACGGAAATTGCCGAGAAACTGTTTATTAGTCCATTAACAGTAAAAAAACACCGCACGAATATTTTGGCCAAATCAAATTGTAAAAACTCCGCGCAGCTTATTAAGAACTGCATTCTTCAAGGTATAATTTAATTTCAGATTATGAAAAATACTCCAAAAGGAGTATTTTTTTTGCTTTTGTTAAGCTTTAATTTTGATGATGTAATGATGCTGTTTTTTCTGTCTGGACTAAAAGTATCCCGAAAGTACTTTAAAATAAGTAACAAAGGAGTAAGACACTTTTTTGTCTGGAATAGGAAAATCTAAAATGTAATCAAACAATTAAGCTAAAAACCAAGAGATGAAAAAAAACTACTTTTTACTTCCTTATTTTAAACGTACAGTATTTACAAGCTGTATTCCGATGTTAAGTGAACCTGCTATTCAAAATGAAATAGGGGATGACAAAAGAGATAAATACAGATCAATCTTAAAATTTTAAAAAATGAAAAAGATATTGATTCTTATTCTTTTGTTGGGTTTCGCAAAAGTAAATGCTCAGGAACTTATACTGGATATAAGAGAAGGTTATGAAAGTTCAGGGCCGGGTAATTTTTGCAGTAACAATGGATTGCTTTTTTTTACGGCTATGGACGGAAATGTATATGGCGAATGTGAACTTTGGAAAACCGATGGAACCGTTGAAGGTACAGTAATGATAAAAGATATCAATCCGACCGCCGGAGCGATCAGAGCCAATAATAGCTTGGTAGCCATGAATGGTTTTGTGTATTTTCCGGCCAATGATGGTGTTCATGGTTTAGAATTATGGAAAAGTGACGGCTCCGCAGCAGGAACAGTATTAGTAAAAGACATTCAAGCCGGACCAGCCGGATACGGTATTTGGAATTTATGTGTAATGAATAATGTGCTGTATTTTAGTGCAGATGATGCTGTTCACGGCAGAGAATTATGGAAAAGCGATGGTACAGCCGCAGGAACTGTAATGGTAAAAGATGTTCTTCCGGGAGAGTATAACGGTTTTTTTGATACACAAAGTGAATTCGGAATACTGGATGATTTTTTATATTTTAATGCCAGAGATGCAACCAATATTACCTCACAATTATGGAAAACAAATGGTACAGAACAAGGAACAACAAAGGTCAGTAACATTTTAATTGAAAAGAATAAAAAGTTAAAAGTATTCAATGGCAAAATTTATTTTAGTGGTTGTGAAAATTGCGAACTTACAGGGGAAGAATTATGTGTAAGCGACGGAACAGAATCAGGAACAAAACTACTAAAAGATGTAAATACAAGTTTTAGTGGCAAAGGCAGATCGGCTCCGACAATGTTAATAGAATACGATGGAAATTTGTTTTTTACCGCCACAGACAATGTTTATGGGAATGAATTATGGAAAACGGATGGTACAGAAGCAGGAACAAAATTGCTAAAAGATATCTATTCCGGTTCAGGAAGCTCCTTTCCAAACAATTTGAGAGTATATAATAATTCGGTTTATTTTTTTGCATATAGCAATGAAGGAAGGACGCTGTTCTGGAAAACGGATGGTACTGAAGAAGGAACAAAAGCATTAACTACCAGTGCAACAAGTTTCAGTAGCTCACTCGCAGTCTTTAAGAACAAGCTATATTTAGGAGCAAGCGACGGTATTGTAGGAACAGAACTATGGGAAAGTGACGGTACTTCAGCAGGAACCAGGCTATTGAAAGACATTCAGCCGGCAGGGATAACTGTAGGAGCCTCTTCTTATCCGGAGGGATTTTACAACCATGACAATAAAATGCTGTATTTTTTAGCAGATAATGGTAGAACAGGAAAAGAGTTATGGAGATTAGACGGGACAAATCTTAAAGTTGCTTCCTTTGAAACGGCTAAAATTTCAATTTTCCCAAATCCTTCCTCCTCAATACTAAATGTACAATTAATAAATAATGAGGAAGTTAACAAGATAACAATAACCGATTTATCAGGTAGAAAAGTAAAAGAAGAAAAAGGAAACCATACTAAAATTAATATCGAGAATTTACCAAGTGGAATATATATATTAGATGTTTATACAGGGAATTCAAAAGTTTCTAATAAATTTATTAAAAAGTAAAAGCAAACTTGTGTAGCTTAAACCAGGTAAGGACCATTTAAAAGCACAAAAAAAGAAGGAGTTTTTTATCTAAATTCGACAAAGTAGCCGTCTCTTTTTTGGGGCGGCTTTCTTCGTTTTATTCTTTTATGTTTTTATAATTTTTCGATATATTTGTAAGTAACGCCAGTAAAAAAAAGCACTACTGAGAGCTGATAGTGAGACGTTAGAAGTACTAAATAATTGATAATTACTTATGGATAAAAGAGTAAAATTTGATTTCGAAATTTATTTCACAAACGGTGGAAGCATTAAAGGAGAAGACTTTCGACTTGACATTTCAGGAGATACAATTTCAGATAAAGAACTTGCCGATTATATCGTAGAAGATTTACGACTGCTTATGGTTGGGCAAACTAAAATACTGAATAAAGAGGTTTTTAACGAAGCACATAAAAGAAAGCCTGTTAATGAAAAATTAGGAACAGAACTACTAATTGATTTGAGCCACACTATTGAGGATGGACTTGTAACTTATAAAGGATTGCCGGCACCCATTGTTTGCGATTATTTGAGCAGAGAAAACTCAAAGCAGTTTTATGAAGAAGGCACTCAGTTTCAAATTGGAAAAATTGAAATGGTGACCAATACAGGAACCTACCTCGATTGTCCTTTTCACAGATTTGAAAACGGAAAAGATCTTTCTGAAATTGGACTGGAACATTTGGCAGATCTTGACGCAATTGTAATCAGAGTGCCCTTTACTGAAACGCTGGAAATAACAGAAAATGAATTGAAAAATTATGAAATAAGAAATCGGGCAGTTTTAATTCACACTGGTTGGGACAGTCATTGGAATACCGAAAAGTATTATGAGAACCACCCCTATCTTACAGAGGGAGCAGCCCGCTACTTAAAAGAGTGTGATGTTAAGCTCGTTGGTATCGACTCTCATAATATAGATTGCACCTCAGGAAAGACCAGACCCGTACACACGACGCTTTTGGGAGCCGAAATCTTAATTGTTGAGCACCTTTGTAACCTGTCTTTAGTACCAACAGCTGGTTTTACATTTAGTGCAATTCCCCCAAAATTTAAAGGAGTCGGCACATTCCCAGTGAGAGCTATGGCAAAGCTGACAAATAAAAGTTAAGCACTATATAGCCACAAATGGTAACTGTTCTAACGGTATTGTAACTTATTTATAAAAAGGCCTTTGATTGTTTCCGCTATTTAATGGTGGCTTATTCTTTTATAGATATCAAAAGAATAAGGCAGCTTTTTAAGATGCAATTAAGGGTCTTTTCTATTTCATAAAGCTTTTGCCGTTATACCAAAGCAGATTAAACGTAATTTAGCTTATAAAAACACTCGTTATGATATTTAGTTCCTTCAATATATTGTTGAGGTGACATACCATACAACGGCATACTAAGGTCAAAATAGATTCCTTTAATCCCTTCGGAGGCTTCCGGGCTATTTTCGCAGGAAGCAAATTGTTTTTTATGTAATTGTGTAAGAACTGAAGAATCTGTTTTTTCTAAATTTCTGTTTGGCATAGTTGGAGACTTTAAGTAGTTAAATGCTGATATTCATTTTTTGAGAACCAAACCGTTTTGTACTTACTTTCTAAGTGGTTAAAACTTTAATTTTTTCAATAGCTATTTTATTATCGTTTGCAACCTCGACCAATGCAAGAAGAATATCATTCCTTAGAATTATTTTGTTTCTTACATTTCTGATAATTGTTTTACTAGGTGATTTATGACCTTTTTTAACTAAACATTCAATAGTTAATTCTACATAAGTATACGGTAAGTGCTCATCTATAAATTTGTAAGCTTTTTCGTTATGTGAATACTCATCTTTGATCTTATTATTTTTTATTAAATTTGACATATCTTTATTATTTATTACTTAATATGGTTATCGGAATTGTAAAAGTAAGAAAAATAATATATAAAAGATGTCTTTTATAATACAAAATGTACAAATAGTTCTAATTTATAACAATTTTGAAAGATTATGTATACTGAAAAATTAAGTAGATTTTTTAAAGGCAAAGGACTTAAGCAAAAAGAAGTTGGTCAAATTTTAGGCTTTAGTCCGGCAATGATTGGAAGATATCTACATGGAACTGCCAACATTAACTCAGAGTTTTTGATTAGTTTAAGTAAGAATTTTCCCGAGTTGGATTTGAATTCGCTTTTTATCGAGGATAAAAGGGAACTTGATGCTGTTGGTGAAACAGGGGCGAAGTATGAAAGTGCAATTCTTACAGATATTGTAGAAATTGAAGACAAACTACAATTGCTAAAGGAGAAATTAATACGTAGAAACCTCAAAGAGTAAAAAATAAGATATATGTTCGGATTCTTTCTCGCGTTTATGCGGTGTAGAAATCTGTGCCTATTGGAACAATCAGCCATTGTAAATGCTTCAACTAGTTGATTGGCCAGTAGTTTTTTTTCATTGAATGAGTTACGAAAAAAGTAGTTTTTGTAACCATGGTTTTTTTCGTGGACAAAACTATTTTTGTTCGAGTATTTGCCTGCAGCAGTTTCTGTAAGCATAGAACAATAGGCTATTTTTTTGCTGTGAAAGAATATAGCTTTCTCAGTATATTTTGCATTCCTTAACCATGAAAATGTTTATATTTTCGAACATTAAAAAATAAAGTGCAAGGGCAATTATACAGACAAGGAAAATAGTACTGCAGATTACTTATACAATACTATTGTTTTTGACTCCCTTTATCAAAAGCCATAAAACCATTGCAAGCTCTGCAGTCGCAGATGTTATACCCACCAGAATCCCTGTTTTAGAGTGATATTCCGGGAAAAGGATAAAAGCGGTAGTATCTATTAAATAAGATAAACCACCAAGAATTAAAAGTATCCCCAATATTTTCGGGATAAATTTTGATTTATAAACTAATTGTCCAAAAGGAATGAGCCAAAGCCCCCAGAAAATTCCAATGATAACATTTCCATTCCCATACATTTTTAAGCTCAACATCGCCAACGTATTTTGTTGAATGGAAGAAAAGTTGGTCATAAAGTTTTCTTTCAGAATCAGTAGTAAATAGTATTCATTAAAAATAATGAAAAAGGCAATCGGAACACCCACCAATACTAAAGCGACCAGAGTACGTGCCAAGTGCGCACTGACATTCTTAAATAGATTGTACAAAGTCAAAGCTAAAAAGACAAATACAGTTTGACAGACTAAGTCACTAAAGACTCCAAATCGAAAGAGTAATTCATGATCTAGAATATTCTTTGCCGTCAAATTGATGTCGTTACTCACAAACAATTGTGTTGGAACATACATAATTCCAAATGCACCCGTGATGGCAATTATTAAATACAATATACCGGCTATTCTTGCTGTTTTTTTGGCTGAGTTCATATTTTGAGTAGTTGGTTAAGGAGTAGACGACTACAATCGAAAAATGTTACAATCAGTTTTTTTAAGAACATTTTATCAATGTATCCAGATATGGAATACCCTATTCGCAATCGCCTTAGATGGTTTTAGTGACACAACGAACTTTGTTTGTGTTTAAATTACTTATAAATTAATTAAGTAGTAACGTAAATTAATAAAATCCTTTCAATTATACATAGATATGGTTTTGTATAATTAAATTTTACGAATTTTACTACAAATTAATACTTTTTTGTTCTGGATAGAAGAAAATAATGATTAGTAGTAGTTTAGAAAGTTTTATTTATCGATAGAATAGAATTCATAGAGGGTCAGAAAGATGGTGAGGTATAACTTAAAATAAAAGAGAGAGCAATGAGAACAATAATTACCAGAGTGTTTGTTTTTTTTACCGGTTGTATGATTCAGGCACAAATCGTTCAGAAAATAGGAAATAATCCGATGCAGCTTAATATCTCTGCCGCTTTAGAAGTGGAGTCTACCAATAAAGGCTTCTTGCCACCAAGAATGACGACAGCAGAAAGGAATGTTATTGTTTCTCCGGCAATTGGTTTGATTATTTATAATACTACAACAAACGTACTGGAAATATGGGATGGGAAGGTTTGGTACAATACTTCTGCTAGTGGACAGTACGTTCCGCTTGCAGGAGGTACTATGACTGGTTCACTATTATTGTCGGCAGACCCAACTTTAAATTTAGAGGCAGCTACTAAACACTATGTTGACACAAAAGTGGCAGCGGTTCCGGCAACGTCCGATGCAACCTCCACCGCGACAGGGAAAATACAATTAGCCGGAGATCTAGCAGGTACAGCTGCACTTCCGACAGTTAAAGCCGCTTCACTAACACAAGCAGGCAAAGTTCAATTGGCAACTGCAACAGAAACAACTTTGGGAACCTCCACAACAGTAGCGGTTCAACCAGCAGGACTGAAAGTGGAATTAGATAAAAAAGCACCCATTGTAGCCCCAACATTCAGTGGTGATGCCAAAGCGGTCACAGCATTCGAAGGTGATGATGACACTTCTATTGCGACAACCGGTTTTGTAACGACAGCTGTAACCAGTGGAAAAGACAATTTAGGAAATCATACCGCCACGCAAGATTTGAATATAGCAGGTAAAAACCTTATTATGAGAGATCGGGCAACAGCAAATACTAAAGAGTTTCAATTATATAAAAATCTTGGAAGATTTACGATTTATAATAAAGACCGAAACTTCGATGAACTCTTTATTGACGAAACAACAGGAAGAACTACCTTAAGTTCATTAGCAATCACAAAAGGTTCAGATCGAGCAACTCCAATAATAGGTCAGGTTGCAACTGCAGCAGATGCAAGCGGTAATGTAGTTTGGAAACCAACAACAGAAACGTATTTTATTTATACATCCAATTCAAGTTTTACTTTGTCGACAACAATTAGTCAAGTGGTTATGACAGATCGACTTGCGGTCAATTTATCTCTTTACTTGCCTAATAATGCTAAACCCGGTTTGTTGCACCGTATAATTAATTTATCCGATAAAACAGTTACTATTTATGCTGCTGATGATTCCGTTAGTGCACATGGTACTATAAATTATAACGTTTCTAATCTGAATCAATGGGAGTATACCTTACCAGGTTACCAAAAAGTAGAATTTGTTTTTTATGATAGTAAAGGAGGGTTGACTGTACCTTCTTGGTATACTTTTTAAATAAAATAAAATGGAGTATTACTTTATTTGAGTTGCCTTTCTGCTTTAACTCAGTGTCATTAAGTCAAAGATTATCAAAAAAGCCTCACGCAGATTTTAGCAGAATGAAAAAAAAAAATCCGCAGAATCCCCAGAATCTGCGAGAAAAAATAGCAATAAGTTAAAAACTATCAAAAAAAACTCACGCAGATTTTGACGGAATGAAATAAAGAAATCCGCAGCATCCCCAGAATCTGCGTGAAAAAAAACATTAAGTTAAAGATTATCAGAAAAAGCCTCACACAGATTTTAGCGGAAAGAAAAAAAAATCCGCAGAATCCCCAGAATCTGCGTGAAAAAAAATCATTAAGTTAAAGATTATCAAAAAATGCCACACGCAGATTTTAGCAGAATGAAAAAAACTCCCCAGAATCCCCAGAATGTGCGCGAAAAAAAGTCATTAAGTTTAAAGACTATCAAAAAAAGCCTCACACAGATTTTAGCGGAAAGAATAAAAAAAATCCGCAGAATCCCCAAAATCTGCGTGAAAAAAAAACATTAAGTTAAAGACTATCAAAAAAAGCCACACACAGATTTTAGCGGAATCAAATAAAAAAAATCCGCGGAATCCGTAAAATCCGCAAAATCCGCGTGAAAAAACAGCTCAACTTAATAGCACTAAACTAAAGAAGGAAACAGTCCAGAAGAATGTTTCCATTCTTCATAATAGTGCAAAAGTTTAGTAGCCCCCCAATTGATTGAATCAATTTAAACGACCTCTTTGATAAACCAATAAATCATTTAAAAAACACTGCGATTATAATTCAGAAAATGAGTCATAAAGGGGTTAATTCCAAATGTAAAATAACTGATAACTCTAATCGACTACTTTTTTATACTCAAAAGTACCCAATGATTCGTAAGTCATGACACGTTTCTGAGCATCAAAAGAATCGATTTGAAATTTTATAGGCATAAGAGTTGAAATGATGGTTAATTCGGAGTTATCATCAGAAAGTTTCCACTTGCCTTTTTTAATTTTGTCACCATTAATACTTTGAAATTCTCCGCCATCAGAAAAGACCTGATAAACCTGATCTGTTTTAAAGTATGACTGAATGTCTTTTTCTTTTCCGTTTTGCGTCCATTTTACCAGTTGCCATTTCCCAACAAGTTCTTTCGAAGTTTGTGAATAGGCCGAAAATCCAATTGTACAAAGTAATAGTAATAGCAGTTTTTTCATCGTTTTGAGGTTTAAATTGAAAAATTAAATTTACTGATTTTTACGAATTAATTGAGGCGATTTTAAGTAGAAAATTTTTGCTACTGATTAAGGATTAAAATGATTTGGCCTATTTTACAGCTCTCAAAGAAATTAGAGAAAATTAGTGTAATTCGTGGCAAAAATGCTCCTGATTTCAGGTCAAAAAAGTTATACTCTTTCTATAATTATAAATTTAAAGAGACCCTTAGAGTGCAGTCAGTAGCTTATTTTACGTGATGTCTGATGAAATTTTATTAAATTCGTTGCCGTCGGTCTATTTTTAATTTTGCAACAATCCATTATGAAGTGTTTATCCCTTAAAAAATTTCTCTTGTGTGGCGCTTTTTTCTTCGTTCTTTCAATGCAGGCACAGCTAGAATGTTATACTTCGGATACTGTTGTAGCCGACACAACGTTTGTCAATTTAAAAGACTATAGTAAAGAGTTTGTGTATGACATGAAATATGCTACTGAAGATAATTTCCTCAAAGCCAAAGTGTACGATTGTGCAGAATGCCTTTTGCGATTAAAGACAGTTCAGGCCTTAGTCTCTGCCAATGAAGATTTTATGAAAGACGGTTATAAAATCAAACTTTTCGATTGTTACAGACCTTTATCGATTCAAAAAAAGATGTGGGAGATTGTGTCAAATGCAGCGTATGTTGCTGATCCAAAAAAAGGCTCCATCCACAATAGAGGAGGAGCCGTTGATATTTCACTTGTTGATGCAACCGGAAAAGAACTGGATATGGGAACTCCTTTTGATTTTTTCGGAATTCAGGCAAGCCATAACTATACGAAACTTTCAAAAAAAGTACTTTCCAATAGAAAATACCTTAAAAAAGTGATGGTGCGAAATGGCTTTAATTCTTTTGACTCAGAATGGTGGCATTATAATTTAAAAACAGGTTTAAAAGATGCGGTTTCGAATCAGAAATGGAATTGCGAGTAATTATTCCACACATCTGATATTGTCCATGAAATAGGTATTTGGATGATAGGTTTTAGCATTCATTTCAGATACCAGGTCCGCTTTTAGAATATAATCTTCAGTGTTAGTTAAGTATTTAATACGCATAATCGAAACCGGAGATTTTTTGAGGTCTTCATAATTATCTTTTAGGAACATAAAAATACCGGTATTAACACGATTGTCAAAACCTTTTTCGTCATGAATAAGGGTACCGCAACTTTCTTGATTGATATGTTTTAAAGTAACGATTTTTCCGTTTTCCAATTGCAGATATACTTTTGAATTTGGATCAAAACAATTCGCTTTTATAAAGTCTTTGCTTTTTTGGATAAGTTGAAAATTTAAGGTTGGTAAACCATCTGTCTGCGCTAGTGTAAAGAAAACATAACTGAAGCTTCCTCCAAAGTACTTCTCGCTCATCAGGTATTCATTTGTTACTTTATAGGTACCAATGGAATCGTTTACGTTTGCGCTGTATTCGCATGGTTTTTGTGCAAATGCTGTAAAGGTTAATAGAAAAAAAGTTAGTGTAATTAGTTGTTTCATTGTTAAGTTATTTTTCTGCAAATTAAAACTATTTTGTTATCATTTTTATCAGTTGTGAAAAAACAATAAAGATTTCCTCCGTTTTTTATTTTCCATTTTTTTCTAATGTTTTCGACCGTGTCAGGAAAATTTCTTGTGGTAACATTTGCCTGCTGGTTTAACAATTCCGTTTTCATATCATTTTTGTTGTATGAAATGGTTTTTTCGATCTCAAAAACTCTTCCGGGAAAATCGATTAATTCCGTTGCGGTATACAAATGGGAATGTTTATGGAGTTTGTTTATTTTAAAAGCGGTACTAACTTCATCAAAACCACCCGATTTCATAATCGCCGAATTGGGTTCGTACAAATATTTTTGAGGTAAATGATAGGTCGGGAAATCAGTATCATGATCTAAAACAAATTCAAATGTTTCCGTTTTATCCTTTAAAATATTAGCAGTTTTAATTGTTATGGGACCTGAATAGTGATTGTGAATTTCAAAAAGTAACTCTTTGACTTCATTTTCTAGCGCAATAATATGAATGTTCTTTACAAATTTCAATTCAGATAAACCTGCTGAAATGTCTAATAGCGGAGCCGTTTTTATTAAAATTGAATTTGTTTTTTCGAAGTAAAAAGGAAGTAATTCGGGAACATTAGGCAAACAATCCTTCAGCATAAAAACCTTACCCTTTGCATCATTTCTTCGCGAGGGATCAATATACATCCAATCCCATTTTTGATCGGATTCGCTTAGAACAATAGTAGAATCTGCCGCATAAAAGCTGCAGTTTTTAACGCCCAGTTGTTTGAAATTATGTTGTACTATAGCCGATAAATCTGCATTGATCTCACAATGTGCTATCGTTTTGAAATTTTTTGCAAAATAATAGTCATCTACCCCAAAACCTCCTGTAAGATCTATTAAGGTGGCTCCGGAAATCAAAGACGTTTTATAGACAGCTGTTTTTTCAGATGAAGTTTGTTCTACTGAAATTTTACTCGGATAAATAATATTTTCCGTAGAAAACCAGGTTGGCAGTTTGTCTTTTGCCTTAGATTTGGCTTCAATTTGATTTAAAATTAAAATCCAGTCCACTTCCGGAAACGGATTTTTCTGGAGTGCTAATTTTGAAATCGAGACACCACTATTTTGAGTTATAAAGTCTTGAATAGGTTTGCTTAAAATAGAAGTGTTCAATGCTAAATTCTTTCGGTTAATACGGAGACAATTTTGTTGTTAGGAAAAAATTCTTTTAAAATTACTTTTAGCATTGTAAATACCGGAATAGCGATGATCATGCCGACAATTCCAAAAGTAATTCCACTGATTAAAATAACCAGAAATATTTCTAACGGGTGCGAATTTACACTTTTTGATGAAATTATAGGTTGACTGATGTTATTATCAATGGCTTGAACAACCAAAAATCCTATGATTACATAAATGGTAGTAGGTAAAATTTCGGATTGAAAGTCTTTACCAATTAAACTGATCATCGTTAGAATTCCTGCTAAAGTGGTTCCTATAATTGGACCCACATACGGAATCACGTTTAAAATGGCGCACAAAAATGCGATAACAAATGCATTTTTATTTCCGAAAATGATCAGAACAATTAAATAAAGGATAAATACTACGGTTAACTGTAATAACAAACCAACAAAATATCGGGTTAGTAAATGGTTTATTTTAGTAATCGAATTTAGAATTTTATCCTCATTGGTATCTGGAAGAACCCTTCTGGCCTGATCTTTAAAAGTATCCTGATCTTTGATGAAAAAGAACGTAATAAAGAATACAGAAACCAGTCCCATCCCCATATCAGCCATGAATCCCATAATGGAGTTTATAAAACGGGTAAAATAACTAAAATCGAACATGGAAGTTATTTTAGATTCTTTCAGTACTTTATTTAAATCTACATGTTGAATGTTAAAATAGGTTTCGATACTTTTTTCGGTCTCTACAAATTGCTGCTGCAAATGATTGGTGTCTAATAAAGACAGATTGTTAGCCTGAGAAATGATTAAGGGAACAAAAAGCAGTATAAAACCAACCATCATTAGGATAAAAAATAAGATCGTGGTTGATGCGGCTAACGAATTGCCGAATTTTAATTTATTTTTTAAAAACTGAACCAAAGGGTTTGCAATCAGGCACAATATCAGGGATATACAGAGGTATACGATTACGGTTTGTATTTCGTATAAAAAGTATAAGAGTGCTCCGGTAATTAATATGGTAGCAAGAGCTCTTAAAATTCCGTTAGATATTGTTTTTGATGTGATCATGTTGGGTCTTTAAAGTTCAAGTAAATATAAGAAAAGCTTTTTAATTTAATAGGAAACATAAAAAAAGCGGGATGAAACCATCCCGCTTTTAAGTATATTTTTCAATTTTTGGTTTAGATACCAAAAGCTGCTCTTGGTCCACCAGTTACAAAAATAGCAGCCATTCTGTTTTTTTGTCCAGTAGAGAACATGTACATACCAGCATCGTCAGTATAGTCCATGTAGTTCATTGTCATTTCTACAGGAGTTCCAGAACAAGTGCTTAAGTGTGGGTAAGCAGGTACTCCGTAGTTTGCTGTATTGTGCGTTGGTGTATCAGATACTAAATCGCTTCCACAATTTGCATCTCCCCAGATGTGACGTAAATTCATCCAGTGACCCACTTCGTGAGTACCAGTTCTTCCTAAATTGTAAGGAGCACTTCCAGAACCGGATAATCCAAAATATTTTGTATCGATTACAACACCGTCTGTAGCAGAAGATCCTCCAGGAAATTGTGCATATCCAAGGATTCCACCACCAATTTTACAAGCCCATAAGTTAAGTTTTGTTGTTGGAGTTGTTGGGTTTAAACCACCTTGAGCTGTTTTTTTCATAGCATCATTAGTTCCCCAAGAAGTTTTTGTTGTAGATTTTCTGTTAATTTTATCTAAAACAAACGAAATTCCTACATTCGCTTTCACACCTGCAAATAGCGCTGGTACACTATTGTAGTCTGAATTTAAAGCATTAAAATCTTTGTTTAAGACATCAATCTGAGATTGAATTTGTGCATCAGAAATGTTTTCTGCAGCAGTTTTGTATAAAACATTTACTACAACAGGAATTTGCACTTTACCGTTTACCAATTTGCCAACACGGCCACTTAGAAGTTGTTCTGTAGTAAAAGCTTCAATTTGATTCATTCTGATCGCTAAAGTTGGATCAGCTTTTAATTGAGCTGTTAATACGTCTTGCGATGCACATCCGCGAAGGGCAATCGCACTAGCTTCCGGGTTAGAAGCTTCAGTTGTTTGGTCATTTTGACATGAAAACAGCAAAAGTGCTGTAAATGCAGATAAAAAAACTTTTTTCATAATAAAAGGGGTTTTTGTTATATTATTGTTGATTAGTTAAACAATATGGCAATTTTATAACTAAATATTTATTGTAACAAAAATTTTACAATAAATATTTTGTGAGAAATTTACAATCCCTTGTATAGTCTAGTTCTTACTAAAAAAAGTGCAATTTTTTTAAGGTGTTATTTCTTACAAATTGATATTTTTGATTTCTATAACGTTCATTATGCATTTGTTAGCGAGTCAATTTATAAGAATAATCGGATGGGTAAATTTTAACATTTTGAGCTGAATTTTTATCCGTTTGACTTCTTTTGAAAGTGATTTTATTATTTTTAGAAAGTCCCGTGCTTTTATTACAACATACCCGATAAAAAAAAGCGAGATGTCATACATCTCGCTTTAAATTTAATTCTTTTGTTATTTTATAGGGCATAAGCAGCTCTAACACCACCAGTAGCAAATATAGAAAGCATTCTGCTTTTTTGTCCATTAGAGAACATATACATAGAGTAGTTATTAGTATAATCCATGTAGTTCATCGTCATTTCTACAGGAGTTCCCGCACAAGTGCTGTAGTGTGGATAGGCCGGTGCACCGCTATTTGAAGTATTGTGAGTAGGAGTGTCCGCTACTAAGTCGCTTCCGCAAGTTGCATCTCCCCAGATGTGACGTAAATTTGCCCAGTGACCTACTTCGTGAGTACCAATTCTTCCTAAGTTGTAAGGAGCATTTGCTGCACCCGATAATCCGAAGTTTTTCGGATCAAGCACTACGCCGTCAGTTGCAGCTGAACCTCCCGGAAATTGCGCATAACCAAGAATTCCTCCACCAATAGGGCAAGACCAGATATTAAGTTTTGTTGTAGGTGAAGTTGGGTTTAAACCACCTTGAGCTGTTTTTTTCATAGCGTCATTAGTCCCCCAAGAAGTTTTTGTAGTAGATTTTCTGATAATCTGATCTAATACAAATTTGATTCCTACATTGGCTTTTACGCCTGCAAAAAGAGCCGGAACACTACCGAAGTCTGAATTTAAGGCATTAAAATCTTTGTTTAAAACATCGATTTGAGATTGAATTTGTGCATCTGAAATGTTCTCTGCAGCGGTTCTGTAAAGTACATTTACTACTACATGAACGGTAACAGGACCTGCCATTGCACGACCAGTTGGATTTGCAAGTGCTTGTTTAGCCGTAAAGGCTTCAATTTCGTTCATTCTGATAGCCAATGTCGGATCAGCTTTTAGTTGGGCTTCTAATACTTCTTGTGTGGAACATGCCAGACGATCCTGGGCAGCAGTTTCTACTTTTGAAGACTCAGTTTGATCATTTTGACAAGAAAGCATCAAAAGAACTAATAATGATGATAATAATACTTTTTTCATAATAATAGGGGTTTTTTGTTATAATTATTGGTTTTAGTTAAACAATAATGCAACTTTATGACAAAAAATTATTGTAAAAAAATATTTACACCAAAAAAATATGTAAGAATTTTACAATCCCTTATATAGCGTAGTTCCTACAAAAATAAAACGAAATTATTAAGAAGTAAATTCATACAAAGCAATACTCGCCGCTTGTACAACATTCATACTGCTGTTGTTCCCAAACATATTGATGTGAACAATTTGATGTGCTATTTTTAATAATTCGTCTGAAATTCCATCAATTTCACTGCCTATTAAAAGAGCAATTTTTTTGTTTTCCGGAATTTGGACTTCTCTAAGAGGTTTACTATTGCTGGCAATTTCCAAAGCAATAATTTCGAAGTCGTTTTCGATTAAATAAGGAATTAAATCGTCTGTTTTTTCAATTATACTATGAGGTACATGAAGATGTGTACTTCTGGAGGTTTTGTTTATCTTTCGGGGTGTCAGGGGGATGTCCTTTCCTAAAAAGATAATGTTTTCCACTCCAAAAGCTTCTGAAATTCTAAAAAGGGAACCAATATTCTGCTGAAAATAGATATGATCGCACACTAAGGTTATCGGAAACGTTTTTCTTTCAAATTGATTTTCTTCGTGAGTTAGCTGCACTTCTTAAGGATTAGTTGGTAAAAATATAATTGATAATGTTTGCTCCCATTTTTAAAGCTTTGTCTCTAACGGCAGCAGGGTCGTTGTGTACTTCGGGGTCTTCCCAGCCATCACCTAAATCACATTCGTAGGTATATAACAAGACTAATTTGTTGTCAATAAAAATTCCGAAAGCCTGCGCACGGGTTCCATCGTGTTCATGAATTTTTGGAAGTCCGTTGGGAAACGGAAAAGGCTTTTGAAAAATAGGATGATTAGCCGGAAGTTCAATCAGATTATTGTTGGGGAATATTTTTTTGATTTCTTTTCGAATGTATTGATCCATTCCAAAATTATCATCAATATGAAGAAAACCGCCACCGGTTAAATAATTTCTTAAATTACTTACATCGCTGTCGCTGAAAACCACATTTCCGTGTCCCGTCATATGTACAAACGGGTAGGAGAGTAAATCAGGATTACTCGGTTCAACCGTAGAGGGTTTTGCTTTTATTCGGGTGTTGATGTTTGCATTGCAAAACTGAATTAAATTGGGCAACGAAGTAGGGTTTGCATACCAATCGCCACCACCACTGTATTTTAATAAAGCAATTTCCTGAGAAAAAGAAGAAACAGAAACGAGTAATAATAAGTAGAGTATTTTTTTCATACAAGTATAAATTATTCAGGTATTTTCCCTTTAGCATGCATTATTCTTGTCGTTTCGACGAAGGAGAAATCGCACTGGCTAAACACACAGTTGGTGATAATTTGGATATGATTTCTTCTTCGTCGAAAGGACAGAACTAAATTTATTTATGATTTTTCATTAAAAAAAACAACACTATGGCAGGCAACAATTGCTGCTGTTTCAGTTCGCAAACGGGTATTGCCCAAAGTAACAGGTTTAAAATCGTTTTCTAAAGCCAAAGCAATTTCTTTTTCTGAAAAATCTCCTTCAGGACCAATCAGTAAAGTTACATTCTGGTTGGGTTGCAATACTTTTTTGAGTGACTTTTTATCCGTTTCTTCGCAATGGGCGATCAATTGTAGACCTTCCTTTTTTTGTTTAATGAATTCCTTAAAAGAAATGGCAGGATTTAACTTTGGTAAAAAAGTTTCATTGGATTGTTTCATAGCCGAAAGAATGATTTTTTCAAATCGTTCCGGATTTATTGCTTTTCGCTCTGAGCGATCACAAAAAACAGGAGTGATTTCCTGAATTCCAATTTCAGTGGCTTTCTCTAAAAACCATTCGTAACGGTCATTCATTTTGGTCGGTGCCACAGCCAAATGCAAATGAAATTTAGGTTTATCCGCTTTTTTTACAGAAAGAACCTGAACCGTACATTTGTTGTCGGAAGCCAAAGTAATTTCTGTTTCAAACAAAAGACCGACACCGTTTGTAACATGTAAAATGTCCGAATCTTGTTTGCGCAAAACTTTTATAATGTGTCGGCTTTCTTCTTTGTCAAAAGAAAAGCTTTCTGTAGTTTCGTCTATATTCGGATTGTAAAATAATTGCATAATTAAAATTGAATTCGCGCTTTTGAAACGACAGCAGAAGTTTCAAAACGATTTGATAAATATTTTTGATAGCCTACAATCCCAATCATTGCGGCATTATCTGTGGTGTATTCAAATTTGGGTACAAAAGTTTTCCAGCCATATTTGCCTTCACTTTCTTTTAATCGGGTTCTGATACCTGAATTTGCCGAAACACCGCCACCAATTGCGATTTGTGTGATTCCGGTTTCTTTAACGGCTAATTTTAATTTGTCCATTAAAATTTCGATAATCGTATATTGTATAGAAGCACAAATGTCATTTAGATTTTCTTCAATGAAATTTGGATTTTCTAATTTTTTCTTCTGAATAAAGTATAGAATGGCCGTTTTTAATCCCGAGAAACTAAAATCCAGTCCCGGAACTTTTGGTTTTGTAAACGCAAAAGCTTTCGGGTTGCCTAATTGGGCATATTTATCGATAAGTGGTCCACCCGGATAAGGAAGGCCAAGGATTTTGGCGCTCTTGTCAAAAGCTTCTCCCACCGCGTCGTCTGTGGTTTCGCCAATGATTTCCATGTCAAAGAAACCGTTTACTTTTACAATTTGTGTATGTCCGCCACTAATCGTTAAAGCCAGGAAGGGAAAATCGGGTTTATCAAAACCTTCTTCGTCTATAAAATGCGCTAAAATATGAGCATGCATGTGATTCACAGCGATTAGCGGAATTTGTAATGCAAGTGATAACGATTTGCTAAAAGAACTTCCCACCAAAAGAGACCCCATCAGACCAGGTCCCTGGGTAAATGCAATGGCGGTTAACTGTTCTTTTTGTACATTTGCCTTGCGAAGCGCAGCGTCAATTACAGGAACAATATTTTGTTGATGTGCTCTTGAGGCCAACTCAGGAACCACACCACCATATTGATTGTGAATTAGCTGATTGGCAACAACATTGGAGAGTACTTTATCGTTATGTAAAACTGCAGCAGCAGTATCATCGCAGGAACTTTCGATGGCAAGAATAAAAACCTCTGAATTTTGCATATAAAGGCACGAATTTTGGATTATATTTGACAAATCAAATTTCTAAATTTCTTTGATTGCAGTAAACGCCAAAATTAAAGAAATTTTATCAAAACAGCCGTCCTTTGTCTGTTCAAAATAAAATTAAAAGAAAACTAAAATTATAGAGCTATCAGAAAAGTAAAGAAAATAATATCACGAACCCTAATTGGGTTAATTTTACTTTTGTTGGCTCTTGCTATAACACTGTCTTTGCCTGTCGTTCAGACAAAAATTGCAAAGTATATTACAGAATCGCTCAACGCCGATTTTAAAACTAAAATAAGTGTAGAAAAAGTAGCAATCAATATTTTTGGAGGCGTCAAACTTAAAAAAGTTCTTATTCTGGATCATCATAATAAGACTTTAATCTATTCGGATCTCATTAATACAGATATTGTAAGCATAAAAAGAGTACTCGACGGCGATCTGATTTTTGGCGATCTGCGTTTAACGGGATTAATTTTTAACCTGAAAACGTACAAAGGCGAAGACGAAAATAATATTAATAAGTTTGTTAAATTGTTTGAAACAGGCAAGCCTTCTACATCGACCAAACACTTTTTGTTGACCGCTAAAAATGCCTATATCTCCAGAGGTAATTTTTCTGTAATAGACGAGAATAAAAAAACACCCAAATTTCTTGATTTTAAAAAGCTTAACGCTTATATAAGTGATTTTAAACTGTATGGGCCTGATGTAAATACAACGATTCACCGGTTTTCATTTTTGGATCATCGCGGTTTGTATGTTTCTAATTTTGCAGGGAAATTTAGTTACACCAAAAAGCAAATAAAGGTCGAGAATCTGGCCATAAAAACCAAAAGATCTTCTATTTACGGTCAGGCGATATTGAATTATAAGATAGAAGACTTTTTGCATTTTACAGATAAAGTAAAGTTTGATGTTGCGTTAGATTCTGCTTCGATTGCGACTAATGATATTCGTTATTTTTATGATGGACTGGGTAAAAACCAACATTTTAAAATTAAAACTAAAATAAAGGGTACCTTAAATAATTTGAACCTAAGACGATTAAGACTTAGCGATACCAACGGTTCAAGAATTGTTGGAACAATCAATTTCAGAAATCTTGTCGGAAGCGAAAATCAAAAGTTTTCTATGGATGGAAAATTTGATAAGCTGCTTTCGAGTTATGATGATCTGGTTGTTTTATTGCCGGGTGTTTTAGGAACTAAACTTCCGAAAGAAATTCAGAGGTTGGGCAGATTTAATATGGTGGGGAAAGCTAAAGTTTCGACTACGGCCTTGGAAACTGATTTTAAAATGACAACCGATTTAGGAAATGGTCAAATCGATTTGCATATGAATAATATGGATTTTATTGACAAAGCCTCTTATTCGGGAAATATTATACTTGATAATTTTGATGTTGGGACTTTATTACAGCGAAAAGATATTGGCAGAACTACATTAAATTTAGATGTTGACGGAGTTGGTTTTACCGAGAAGTACCTCAATACAATCGTAAAGGGGGATATTGCTAAATTAGATTATAATAAGTACACCTATAATAATATTGTTGTAAACGGTAATTTTAAATTGCCATATTATAAAGGACAGGTCTCTATTAATGATCCGAATGTAAGTCTGACATTTGACGGTTTGGTTGATTTAAGCAAACGAGAAAGCAAATATGATTTTCATATCAATGTTGAAAATGCCGATTTGCGAAAGTTGAAATTTGTAAAAGATTCCATTTCTCATTTTTCCGGTGATGCTATTGTTGAACTGACGGGAAATTCTATTGAGAATCTTCAGGGGAATGTTTATATCAAAGATGCGGTATATAAAAATCCAAAATCGACTTATGTTTTTGATGAAATAACGGTAAATTCTAATTTTGATAAAGACCGATTGCGAACTATTAACATCAACTCGTCGGATGTTGTTAATGGAGAAATCGTGGGTAAATTTCAGTTTAAAGAACTGGATAAACTGGTCATGAATTCTGTGGGAAGTCTTTATACCAATTACAAACCTTATAAAGTCAAAAAAGGACAGTTTTTGCGATTCAATTTGCATGTCTATAATAAGGTAGTCGAAATGTTGTATCCTGAAATTGAAATTGATTCCTCAACCGTTTTACGTGGAAAAATTGATTCCGATTTAAATGAATTCAAATTTAAATTCAATTCTCAAAAGATTACTGCAGCGAAAAATACATTTGATAATATCAGAATCAATGTCGATAACAAAAATCAGCTTTACAATGCCTATGTAGAGTTAGACAGTATTAAGACACCTTATTATAAAGTACGTGATTTTAGTTTGATTAATGTTACGGCAAATGATACGCTGTTTGTTCGTTCCGAGTTTAAAGGGGGAGATAAAGGGGAGGATTATTTTAATATGAATCTCTATCATACGATAGATAAAGACAAGAACAATATTGTGGGAATTCATAAGTCGGAGATGAAATTCAAAGACTATTTGTGGTACTTAAATGAAGATGCTGAAAAAGACAATCAGATCGTTTTTGACAAAGAATTTAAAAACTTTAAGATCGATAATATTGTTTTGTCTCACGAAGATCAGAAAATTGATTTAAATGGTGTTTTAAAAGGAAAAGACTATAAAGACATTGTGCTGAATTTTGAGGATGTTGATATTAATAAAATAACACCTTTCAATTCGAAGTTTGTGTTTAACGGTAATCTGAACGGAAGTGTTAATTACAAGCAGAATAAAGATGTCTATCAGCCCACAGCCTCTATTGTAATTGATCATCTTAATTTAAATAAAATTGATTTAGGAACTTTAAATTTTGATATCGCAGGAGATGAAAGTTTTAAAAAGTTTACGATAAATTCGTCCATACAAAATGGTTTTACAGAATCGTTTAAAGCAGACGGAAATTTTTCTGTAGAGAATAAGGAAACTTTCTTAGACATGAATCTAAAACTCGAAGGTTTTAATCTGGCTACTCTGGGAACAGTTGGCGGCGAAGTTCTGTCGAATGTGAGAGGAACAGTCTCGGGAAATGCAGCGGTTGTCGGAAATCTGAAAAAACCCGAAATCAATGGAAGGTTATATGTTGAAAAAGCCGGTATGACTATTCCGTATCTCAATACAGATTATGAGTTGGGTGATCGTACTGTTATTGATTTAACGGATGAGAAGTTTTTGTTTCGAAATAATCAGCTGACAGATACAAAATACAAAACCAAAGGACTGTTGAATGGTAGCATTGAGCATCATAATTTTGGCGATTGGAAATTAGATTTGAACATTTCGTCCAAGCGATTGCTGGCACTTGATACAAAAGATAGTGAGGATGCGGCCTATTTTGGTACGGCCTTTATTAATGGTACGGCAAGCATTAAGGGTCCGACAGAAAGTTTGTTTATTAAAGTCGCTGCCAAATCAGAAAAAGGAACGCAGGTTAAGATTCCGATTAATAATGCACAGAGTGTTGGCGAAAGCAGTTTTATTCACTTTGTAACGCCGCAAGAGAAATATAATCTGGAGAATGGGATAGCCGAAAAGACAAAAAATTACGGCGGTCTTGAATTAGAGTTTGACTTTGATATCACACCCGACGCCGAAGTCGAGGTAATCCTGGACCGAAATTCGGGGCATGGTATGAAAGGGAAAGGATACGGATCGCTATTGTTTAAGATTAATACATTAGGTAAATTTAATATGTGGGGAGATTTCCAGGCGTATGAAGGAACCTATAATTTTAAATATGGTGGTTTAATCGATAAAAAATTCGCAGTTAAAAAAGGAGGATCCATTATTTGGGAGGGTAACCCGCTAAAAGCGCAGTTAAATTTGGAAGCCGTTTATAGAACGTCTGCCAATCCTGCTGTATTACTGGAAAATTCTTCTTTCAATAAAAAAGTACCGGTTGAAGTAGTCATTGGTTTAAGAGGAGATTTAACAAGTCCGGAGCCTAATTTTGATATACAATTTCCATCGGTAAGCAGTGTTTTAAAATCGGAGATACAATACAAATTAGATGACAAAGACGTACGCCAGACACAAGCATTGTATCTGTTGTCGACCGGTTCGTTTATGAGTGCGGACGGATTTAATCAAAGTGATTTGTCGGGAACATTTGCTGAAACTGCTGCCAGTTTGTTGGGTGGAATTATAAAATCTGATAATGATAAATTCAATATCGATTTGAATTTTATTTCTGCCGATAAGCGATTGGGACAGGAGGCAGACGGTCAGTTTGTGGCTAATATTACGTCTCAGGTCAACGAAAGAATTACGATTAATGGTAAGGTTGGAGTTCCGGTTGGAGGTGTTAATGAATCGGCTATTGTTGGTGATATTGAAATTCTATACCGTGTTAATGAAGATGGAACGATGAATCTGCGATTGTTTAATAAAGAAAATGACATCAATTATATAGGACAAGGAATTGGTTATACGCAGGGAGTCGGTATTTCATACGAAGTCGATTTTGATACTTTTAGTGAATTGGTCAATAAAATATTCAAAAGCCATAAATTAGAAAGAGCTTTAAAAAACAATACAGATGATTTACAGGATTCGTATTTAAATCCGGATTATATGAAATTTTCAAACAAAAAAGATGCCGATAAGAATAAAAAGAAATCGGATAAAAAAGAAGAAGAAAAGCCACAACCAACAAATAATAACAATCAGGGACTAATACCTGATAATGATGATTTTTAAGTTTGTGTTAAAAATGTCCTATAGAAAACCATTACGTCGCGTAATGGTTTTTTTTATGCTTAAATTTAGGGGTTAAGGAGTTTTTTTAGGATCAGTTTCAAAAGTTGGAAATTAAGTCTAGAAGTTGTGGAGTAATTTGTGTAAATCGCCTCTATTATCAGAATTAGCAGTTTTTGAGGTTTGTTTTATTGTTGATTTTTAAACGGTTATTTCTCGCAAAGACGCAAGGTCGCCAAGTTTCTATTCTGATTTTTTAACTTTGCGACTCTGCGTCTTTGCGAGATTTTTGTACGGCTGTCACCCTGAGCGAAGTCGAAGGCTGGTTAAGTTAATAAGGGCTTCGACTTCGTTCAGCCTGACAAATGGAAAACCATCACGTCATTTAATGGTTTTTTTATGCTTAAAATTAGAGATAAAACCTTTTTTGAAGCTATTTCTTAAAATCGACAGTTTTGTAACAGTTCATTATTGTATTGTTAATTTTAGAGATTTAATTAAAAAAAGAGACTTTTATTATTTTTAATGAATTTTTTCATATCAAAAAACTTATTAACGAAAACGTTTGAATTTAACATATTTTATTAATTTATTACAATCATAACCCGAAAAGTGATGAATGTTTGCTAATTTTACACTTTAATACTTAAATAATGCCAAAAACAATAAAAAAAGTAGGTGTTCTAACCTCAGGAGGTGACTCACCAGGAATGAATGCCGCAATACGATCAGTTGTTCGAACATGTGCTTATCATAATATAGAATGCATAGGAATTTATAGAGGGTATCAAGGAATGATCGAAGGAGATTTCAAAGAAATGGGCCCTCGAAGTGTAAATAATATTGTAAACAAGGGAGGGACGATCTTAAAGTCGGCTCGTTCTGTGGATTTTAGAACGCCGGAAGGCAGAAAAAAAGCACACGAAAATCTTGTAAAATCCGGAGTTGATGCTTTGGTTGTCATAGGTGGCGATGGAAGTTTTACCGGAGCATTACTTTTTAATACAGAATTTGGTTTTCCTGTAATGGGAATTCCGGGTACAATTGATAACGATATTTTTGGAACCAGTTTTACTTTAGGGTACGATACGGCTTTAAATACAGTTGTAGATTGTATTGATAAAATTAGAGATACTGCCAGTTCACATAACCGATTGTTTTTTGTAGAGGTTATGGGTAGAGATGCAGGTCATATTGCTCTTAATGCCGGAATTGGAGCCGGTGCAGAAGAAATTCTTATTCCTGAAGAAGATTTAGGTCTAGAGCGACTACTTGATTCTCTTCAAAAAAGTAAAGCTTCAGGAAAATCATCCAGTATAGTAGTTATTGCGGAAGGCGATAAAATTGGTAAAAACGTATTCGAATTAAAAGATTACGTTGAAGCTAATTTACCTGAATATGATGTAAGAGTATCCGTTTTAGGACATATGCAACGTGGTGGTTCTCCATCTTGTTTTGACAGGGTTTTAGCAAGCCGCTTGGGAGTAAAAGCGGTGGAGTCTTTAATCGAAGGAAAATCAAATTACATGGTTGGATTGCAACATGACAAGGTTACTTTGACGCCTCTGGAACAAGCAATTAAAGGGAAATCTGAAATTGATAGAGAGTTATTGAGAGTGTCTGATATCATGTCGACATAAAAAAATAAGTGAGAAAGAAATGAAGTTTATTGTGAGGAAATTAGACTTTAAATTAGCGTAATAAAAAACAAAAATTAAGTAAAATGTCAAAAGTAAAATTAGGAATAAACGGATTTGGACGTATTGGAAGAATCGTTTTCAGAGAATCTTTCAACAGAGATAATGTAGAAGTAGTTGCAATCAATGACTTATTAGATGTAGATCATTTAGCTTATTTATTAAAATATGATTCAGTTCACGGTCGTTTCAACGGAACTGTAGAAGTAAAAGAAGGAAAACTATACGTAAACGGAAGAAATATCCGTATTACTGCCGAAAGAGAACCAGCAAACCTGAAATGGAATGAGGTTGATGTAGATGTAGTGGCAGAATGTACCGGTTTCTTTACAACTCTTGAAACAGCAAATGCACATATTACAGGTGGTGCTAAAAAAGTAATCATTTCTGCTCCGTCTGCAGATGCTCCAATGTTTGTAATGGGAGTAAATCATGAAACGGCAAAAGCATCTGATACAGTTGTTTCGAATGCATCTTGTACAACGAACTGTTTAGCTCCTTTAGCTAAAGTTATTCACGATAATTTCGAAATTGTTGAAGGTTTAATGACTACGGTTCACGCAACAACTTCAACTCAAATGACTGCAGATGGTCCATCAAGAAAAGACTGGAGAGGTGGACGTGCAGCTTCAATAAATATCATCCCTTCTTCTACCGGTGCAGCAAAAGCAGTAGGAAAAGTAATTCCTTCTTTGAACGGAAAATTAACTGGTATGTCTTTCCGTGTTCCAACGGCTGACGTTTCTGTAGTTGATTTAACGGTAAAAGTAGCTAAAGAAACTACTTACGAAGAAATTATGGCTGTTTTGAAAAAAGCATCTGAAACTACTATGAAAGGTATTTTAGGTTATACAGAAGATGCGGTGGTGTCTCAGGATTTTATTTCTGATTCAAGAACATCTATCGTTGATGCTACTGCCGGAATTGGTTTGAATTCAAGCTTCTTCAAATTGGTGTCTTGGTACGATAATGAGTACGGATACTCTAGTAAATTAATTGATTTATCTGTGCATATTGCAGGTTTAAAATAATAAATCCTATTTTTGCAAAATCCCGTTATGTCAAAGTAACGGGATTTTGTTATATTGTTATTTCTTTAACTAATGTAGAAAGTGCACTTTTTTAATTGTTTGAAGAAAAACTAATCCAAAAACTAAATAAAATGAAATTAATAGTTGATAGTGGATCTACTAAAGCCGATTGGATTGCAATTGATGATAATGGAAAAGTATTATTCACAACACAAACCCTGGGGTTAAACCCTGAAATTCTTGACGGTCCGGAAGTTATTGCCAGAATAAGCGATCGTTTTGATATTTTGCAAAACAAAAAAAATGCTACACATTTGTTCTTCTATGGAGCAGGTTGTGGAACGGAAAGAATGCAGTCAGAATTATCGCGAATTTTTCGTGAGTTTTTTGAAAATGCAATTGTTGAAGTTCACGAAGATACCTATGCAGCGGTTTATGCAACTACTCCAAAAGGAGAATCTGCTATTGTAAGTATTCTGGGAACAGGTTCTAACTGCAGCTATTTTGATGGAAAAGTATTGCATCAGAAAGTACAATCTCTAGGGTATATTGCTATGGATGATTGTAGTGGAAATGTTTTCGGAAAAGAACTGATCAGGAAATATTATTTCAATAAAATGCCTAAAGATTTGGCAATTGAATTTGAAAAAGAATATAATTTAGAACCTGATTTTATCAAAAATAAATTATACAAAGAACCTAATCCAAACGCGTATTTAGCGACTTTTGCTAAGTTCTTAATCAAACATAAAGATACTGAGTTTTGCAGAAAAATCATTTTTAAAGGAATGAAATCGTTTGTTAAAAACTATATTAAACAATTCGATAACTGTAAAGAAGTTCCGGTACATTTTGTTGGTTCAATAGCTTTTTACTTAAAAGACGAATTGCAGGAAACATTTAATAAGTATGAACTTCAGCTAGGTAACGTATTAAGAAGACCAATCGATGGTTTGATCGCGTATCACGTTGCCAACCAATAGTTCTGTATTTATGGAGATCGCAATAATTGCACACGATGGAAAAAAAGCAGACATGGTTCAGTTTTTAAATAAAAATAAGAATCTTTTGCTTCGGGAAAATATAAAACTAATTGCAACCGGAACAACAGGAGGTAAAGCAGAAAAGGCTGGATTTAAAGTCCGAAAAATGCTTTCAGGTCCAATGGGAGGTGATGCCCAGATTGCAGCGAGAGTTGCCGAGGGTAAAACGCAGCTGGTTTTCTTTTTTAAAGACCCGTTAGCAAGTCACGCGCATGAAGTGGATATTAATATGTTGATTCGGGTTTGTGATGTACATAACGTGCCATTGGCGACAAATGAAGCTACAGCGCAATTGTTGTTAAATGCAGTTACATTGCTATAGTTTCTCTAACATAAAAGAATAGTGCAAAATTTATTTGCCATTGAAACCGTTTCATTTGTGAGGCGGTTTTTTTATGCTTTGACTTGTAATGAATCAAGTCCAAAAGATGCGGGGATGTAAATCTCGCAGAGTTGCAAAGTTTTAATGAAAAAGCAGCAAAAAAGACTTTGATACTCCGTTCCATTTAGAGTAACCCAAAGTAAGAAAGCAGAAAAGACAAGCGTAAAGCTTAAAAGTAAGAAGAAAAAACTTTGCGACTTGGCGTCTTTGCGAGATTATCAAAGCGAGAAGTTAGGAGATATAAACTTAAAAAGCCGTGATAAAAAAGTATAAGACCTGCTACTTCTGAAAAAAGAGAATAGAAAAAACAACTATTTCTGGTTGGAGTATACAAATGTGCCGCTGGTTATAAATAAAGCAACGGCACAATTGTTATTGATTGTTATTGCACAGCAATTATAGAAATTTCTACATTAACTTTTTTTGGCAAACAAGCTACCTGAACTGTTTCACGAGCCGGAGCGGTTTTTTCGTTGAAATAAGAACCGTAAACCGTATTTATCGCAGCAAAATTATTCATGTCCATAATAAAGATAGTGGCTTTCACTACGTTCTCGAAAGTCATGTCAGCTGCTTCTAAAATAGCGGCAATATTTTGCATAACCTGCTCGGTCTCGTCATTGATATTCGCAGTAATCAGTTCTCCTGAAGCAGGATTGATTGCAATCTGACCAGAAGCATAAAGAGTGTTTCCAGATAATACGGCCTGATTGTAAGGACCGATTGGAGCTGGTGCTTTTTCAGTAAAAATTATTTTTTTCATAATAGTTGATTTTAAATGCTGAAAAGAGATTTTTTGAGCAGCCTATTCCTGAGTAATAGTGTTGCTGCATCTCTTTAAATATGATTTTATCGGGTCGAAACGCTTCGTTTGTTCCATTTGATATCACTAAGAACACCTGATTTAATTCCGATGAAGAAATTCCAGTTTGCATTATCTCCAAGTGGGTTCCAGTTGAATGCCATTCTCCAGCTTAATAAATCTCTTTCAAAACGGAATTGAGTAAACGTGACTCCTTTTTGTACAAAATCGTAACCCGTAGAAACTCCACCCTTCCATTTAGGGGTAATGTCCATATTGGCAGAAATCATGATAGAGTTTCCGCTAATTTTGTTTTCACGATTGGCATTCGTATAGGTTAAGGAGTACGCAAGTGTCATGTCCCACGGAATTTTCGACTTAAAAAATTCGGTAATTACATTTTCTCCATCGTCTTTTTCGTTTGCAAATTGGCTGTTTCTACTATCATTTAGATCCGTATTGGTACCAAATAAATCATCTTTACGACCACCATTCCGTTCACTTTGCTGGTTTTCTTCTTTTCCACCCTTGTTACTGAACGAGTAATTCATCGTTACATTTGCACTGGTCATTCTGAATAAGCTTCCGCCATTGTCAATGTTAAAAGTGTTTATTTTGGTTCCGGAGTTGTCTATAGCATAAGGATCAAGAGTAGCTCCAAAATTGACATTCATTTTATTATCAAAAAATTGCGTTCCTCCACTTACAAGTACAGGCTGCCAGGCTAAAACCTGTTTTCCGTCGGCATTAAAGTTGTAACTGGTGCTAAAGTTTAAGTTGTTTAACAGCATGATTTTTTTAGCTTCTGTCTTCGTGCTGTCTTTGTCTCTTACTTTGGCTTCAAAAGTATTGCTTAAAGAGAATCCTACAATATTAGAATTGTCTTTAGATGGAGCACCGTAAACACCATTGTCAAATCGACTGTATTGAGTGGTAATAAGACCGGAAGCATCAACAGCATAACTGTCATAGTATTTTTCGAAACTTGGGGTGTAAGCGTAAGTTATCGAAGGACGCATGACGTGACGTATCGATTGAATTTTTTTATCTGCACCAAAGTTAAATGTTCCGTAAATGGTTGTTCCTAAGTTTGTGCTGAAATTATAAGTTCTGAATGAGTCAAAACCATTAACGGTTTTATCTACAACTTTACTTTGGCTTGTATCGTAACTTTTATCAATTGTTTTGGTTACCCAAGTTTCCTGATAGTTGGTAGAGGCACCGGCACTAAAATATTTAAATAACTTAAAGTTAGTGCTTAAAGGGATGCTATGTTGCATACCGATCTTGGCATCTCTGAACATTTGCGGTTTAAAAAACAGAGAATCCGTTGTTACGATTTCATTTTTACCACTTAAGTTGTATTGTAAATTGATGTTTTTAATGAATCCTTTTTTCACGCCATCTTTTCCAACAAAAGGATATACACGATCCACACTTGCCTGTAAAGTAGGTAATGTCATGTTGATTTGTTCCGTTTGCGTGTTCTGAGAGTGTGTAGCTGTCAACGAAAGACGAGCTTGCGGAATCGTATTAAAGGTTTTGTTGTAGGAGATCGATGAACTTAAGGTATTGTTCAGATTCGACCCAACGTTGGCCTGATTTATCGATTGTTTGAAGTATTTACTACTTCCCATATTTACAGAAGCAGAAAATGTTGAATTTGGATTTGATTTAGTGTCTTTTGAATGGGACCACTGAATGTTGTAAATGTTTTGTTTCGAATAATCAGGGTAACCTCTTTCGCTGTTTATTAAATTTTCAAAACGTACATTTATATTTCCTCTGTACTTGTATCTTGTGGCATATGCCGATTCGAAACGCATGGCATAACTCCCGTTGGTGTAATAATCTCCTAAAACCGTTAAGTCGTAATTATCGCTTAAAGCAAAATAATACCCCATGTTTTGGAGCGAAAATCCACGAGTATTGGAGTCATTGTAACTTGGTATAATAATCCCTGAAACACTTTTTTCCTGACTCATCGGGAAATAAGCAAAAGGTAAGGCCAATGGAGTAGGTACGTCAGCGATAACCATATAAGTTCCGCCCACTATTACTTTTTTTCCGGGAATGAATTTAACTTTGTTGGCTGTGAAATAATATTCAGGGTCGTCTATGTTTTTAGAGGTTGTAAAACGAGTATTCTTTAAAAAGTAAACAGAGTCATTTTCTTTTTTAGTAATAGAAGCCTTTACTTTAAACTCTCCTTGTTCTGTTCTTGAATTGAAGATTAAAGCTTTTTGCGTTTTAAAATTAAATCGGATAGAATCGGGCTGTACTTCACTTGCACCTTGTTTAAAGTTTGGGTATTGTACTAAAACTCCTGTAGAATCTTTTATTCTTCCGGCATATACTTCGTCTTTATCGTAATTCAGTACAATTATACCGGCTTTCAGTTCAACATCTTTGTAGTATAATTCGGCTTCGTTAAAAAGCGTAATGGTTTTCTTCTTTTGGTCAATCTTGGCATAATCTTTAGCAACATACCTTACTTTGCCATCTAAAAAAGTCTTTTTAGGTTTTACAGTATCTAATTTAATAGTGTCTGTAACAACTGCATTAGGTTTCTCTGTTTTTTTCTCGGTTTTAGTTGCTTGTTTTACAGCTGGTAACGAGTTTTTTTTTGATTTTATCTCTTGGGAATATAGATTACCACATCCTAATGTTAGGAAAAATGATATTAAAACGATATTAAATAAGTTTGTATGCAAAGGTTTAAATGCTATTTTTGTAAAAGTATGGCTTGTTTTTTGACGTGTCAAACTTACATATAATTTTTTGTCAAAAATAATCAATTATAAAAATTATAGCAGTTGCATTTTATTAAAATTAACTTTTAGATTTATGAATATATTTAACAAAACTAGACTAATATTTAGTTTTTTTCTAACGATAATTACTTTTTGTTCTTACAGTCAGTCGAATGTGTTTAAAGTAACACTGGATGCCGGACATGGAGATCACGATTTTGGGGCGGTTTATAGCGGGAGAATAGAAAAAAATATTGCTTTGGCGATTGTGTTAAAAGTTGGAAAAATATTAGAACTTAATCCAAATGTTAATGTTATCTACACCCGTAAAACCGATGTTTTTATAGATCTTGTCGAAAGAGCCAATATCGCAAACCGTGCAAATTCCAATATTTTTGTTTCTATACATTGTAATGCAAACAAAAATACAGCGGCAGACGGAACAGAAACGTATGTAATGGGTTTGAGTAAAGTAGCATCAAATCTGGAAGCGGCGAAGAAAGAGAACTCGGTAATTACGCTGGAGAAAGATTATAAACGTAAATACGAAGGTTTTGATCCGAATTCTCCCGAATCAATGATCGGAATGACGTTAATGCAAGAAGAATACTTGGACAACAGTATCTCATTGGCCAGTAAAATCGAAGATAATTTTGATAAACTTGGAAAAAAACTGCGTCAGGGAGGTGTAAAACAAGCGCCTTTTATGGTACTTCATAAAGCATATATGCCAAGAGTATTAGTAGAAACCGGTTTCGTGTCTAATCCGACAGAAGGTAATATTTTAAATTCGGAGGAAGGACAAAATGATATCGCCAGAGCTATTGCTGAAGCTATTTTAAGTTATAAAAGAGAATATTTTGGTTCAGGAGTACCTGAAATGTCAGATGTAAGACCTGCAAAAGATACGTCCAGCGCGACAAAACAAAAGGCAGTTGAAACTCCGGTTGCGAAAAAAAATGCACCTAAAGGGACTTTCTTTAAGGTACAACTTATAGCAAGTATCAAAAATACACCGTTGGAGCCTAAAAACTTTAAAGGACTGAAAAATGTAACAATGTTATTTGAAAACAATATATATAAGTACTACTATCAAGAGACTTTAAGTTATGACGCAGCGCAAAAATATCTGCAAGAAGCTAAAGATAAAGGATATGGAGCTGCTTTTTTGATTGCATATAAGGACGGAGAAAAAATCAATATCCAGGACGCAATTAAATAATAGTCGCAAGTTCGAATATTTATATTAATTTTGTACAAACACTTAGAATTTTGAAACTAACAAGAGAAATTAAAACGGCTATTTTAGTCATCGCGTCAATTTTATTATTTATTTGGGGCTACAGTTTTTTAAAAGGTAAAGATCTTTTTACGAATTATAAAACACTATACGCAGAATACGATAATGTTGAAGATTTATCAGCTTCGGCACCTGTTACTTTAAACGGGCTTGTAATTGGTAAAGTAAGTAAGATTACAATTAATGAAACCACAGGTAAATTATTAGTTGAACTTCAGTTAAAAACAGATTTTCCTATTTCTAAAACCAGTAAAATATTTTTATATTCTCCAAGTTTAATTGGAGGAAAGCAGATTAAAATTGTACCCAATTTTGCTGATAAAGAACTTGCTGAAGACGGTCAGACCTTATCTTCATCTGTTGAATTAGGATTAACAGATTCTTTAGGAGGTAAAATAGAACCAATTCAGCAAAAGCTGGAAAAAATGTTGGTCAATATTGATGTTTTAGTTTCAGGACTAAACAATGTATTGGACAAAAAAGGTCAGGATGACATCAAGAAAACGCTGGCAGAATTAAGCCAAACTATGGAGCAGTTTCATAAAGCGGCCGGAAGTATGAATTCTATTTTAGATACTAATAAAGGACAAATTAACGGAGTTGTAACTAACTTTAATAAAATGTCAAGCAACTTTGTTAAGATATCAGATTCTTTAAATAAAGCAGATTTAGGAAAAACGGTTAAAAATCTGAACCAGACTTTAGCTAAAGTTGATGGTTTAATGAGTAATCTGAATTCCGGTAAAGGGACAGCAGGTAAATTATTAAATGACGATGCGTTGTACAATAATCTGGCTAAAACTTCAAAGGAATTAGAACTATTACTTCAGGATGTACGTCTTTATCCAACTCGTTATGTAAATGTTTCTCTTTTTGGAAAGAAAAACAAACCTTATGTAGCGCCTACAGAGGAGACTAATTCAACCACTAAAAAATAATTAGAATGAGTTATTTAGATAATATTTTATTCGCCATACTTCTTATAGTTGGTTTCGGTTTTTTTGCAAGGAGTGTAAAAAAGATCATCCGAAATATTAATTTGGGAGTAGATGTAGATCGAAAAGATAATTCTAAAGCACGCTGGAAAAACATGGCTATGATTGCTCTTGGGCAATCAAAAATGGTGAGACGCCCTGTTGCCGGAATACTTCATATTTTTGTATATGTAGGTTTTATAATTATTAATATCGAGTTACTCGAAATCATTATAGACGGATTATTTGGAACACATAGAATTTTTGCTCCTTATTTAGGAGTGGTTTATGATGTTTTGATTGCCTCTTTTGAAATACTGGCACTTTTGGTTTTAGTAGCCGTAATCGTATTCTGGATCAGAAGAAATATAGTAAGACTGAAACGTTTTATCAATCCGGATTTAAAAGGATTTCCTAAAAGTGATGCCAATTACATCTTGTATTTTGAGATGGTATTAATGACCTTATTTTTATTGATGAATGCGACTGATTTGCATTTGCAAAACGTTCCGGGAGGGTTTTCGCACTTTCATAAAGCAGGAAGTTTTCCGGTAAGTCAGTTTATCGCGCCGATTTTCAATGGTATGTCGAATGAATTGGTGATGTTATTGTGTGAAGCTTTTTGGTGGTTGCACATTGTAGGGATTTTGATTTTTATGAACTATTTGTATTTCTCAAAACACTTACACATTCTTTTAGCATTCCCAAATACGTATTTTGCGAACCTGAATCCTGAAGGGCAATTTGATAATTTAGAGTCGGTTACCAAAGAAGTAAAGTTAATGATGGACCCTAATTCAGATCCGTTTGCTGCTGCTCCTGTTGATGAAAATGCTGCTCCGGCTAAGTTTGGTGCAAGTGATGTTCAGGACTTAAACTGGGTACAATTGTTAAACGCCTACACTTGTACAGAATGTGGTCGTTGTACTTCTTCATGTCCGGCAAATCAAACCGGTAAAAAATTGTCTCCTCGTAAAATTATGATGGATACAAGAGACCGTTTGCAGGAAGTAGGAAACAATATTGATGCGAATAAAGGTGTTTTTGTACCGGATAATAAAACATTATTAAACGATTATATTACAGCAGAGGAATTATGGGCCTGTACTTCTTGTAATGCCTGTGTAGAAGAATGTCCTGTAAATATTAGCCCGTTATCTATTATTATGGACATGCGTCGTTATTTGGTGATGGAACAAAGTGCTGCTCCAATGTCATTAAACGCGATGATGACCAATATTGAAAATAACGGAGCACCTTGGCAATACAGCCAACAAGACAGATTGAATTGGAAAAATGAGAATTAATTTAGGAAACTAAAAAGACTCAGGAATAAATTAAGAATTCAGATTTCAGAGTAATAAATGAAACTTTGAACTTTAAACTTTAAACAAAAGAGAGAGAAATGTCAGAAAGTTTAGTAGTGCCAACAATGGCAGAAATGCTAGCCGAAGGAAAACAGCCGGAAGTGTTGTTTTGGGTAGGTTGTGCAGGAAGTTTTGATGATAGAGCAAAGAAAATAACAAAAGCATTTGTACGTATTTTAAACCGTACCAATGTGTCTTTTGCGGTACTGGGTACAGAAGAGAGTTGTACCGGAGATCCTGCGAAGCGTGCCGGTAATGAATTTTTGTTTCAAATGCAGGCCATGATGAATATTGAGGTTTTAAATGCCTATGAAGCTAAGAAAATAGTTACTGCTTGTCCGCATTGTTTTAATACGTTGAAAAATGAATATCCTGAATTGGGTGGTCAATACGATGTAATTCATCATACGGAGTTCTTAAAAGGGTTAATTGACGATGGAAGATTGACCGTTGAAGGAGGGCAATTTAAAGGAAAACGTATTACTTTTCACGATCCTTGTTATTTAGGAAGAGCCAATAAAGTATACGAAGCGCCAAGAGAATTAATTCAGAAGTTAGACGTTGAATTGGTCGAAATGAAACGTTCTAAAGCCAATGGATTATGTTGTGGAGCAGGTGGAGCACAAATGTTTAAAGATGCCGAACCGGGAGACAAAGAAATCAACGTAGAAAGAACAGAAGATGCTTTGGAAGTTAAGCCTGATATCATTGCAGCCGGTTGTCCGTTTTGTAATACGATGTTGACTGACGGTATCAAACATCAGGAAAAAGAAGCTTCTGTAAAAGTAATGGATATTGCGGAGCTAATCGCTAATGCACAGGATCTGTAGACTAAGAGGCTAAGTTTCTGAGATACTGAGGGGCTAAGTTTTTTGAACTTGGAACTTTTTTCTTGAGGAACAAAGGTTTGAAGTTACAGAGGTTCAAAGGTTTTGGAAACGGGGATTGAAAGTTGAAATTTTAGAAAATCTAAAATCAGCAATCTAAAATCAGTAATCTAAAATCTACAGTCTAAAATCTAAAATAATAATAAAAATGTATATCCCTTTTGAAAATTTACCTGGTGAGTCTAGAATTTGGATTTATCAATCAAACAGAAAATTTTCTGATGAGGAATTTTCTGAAATAGAGTCTGATCTGAAAACGTTTGTTGAAGGTTGGGCCGCACACGGAACTAGCTTGGAAGCTTCGTATGAGATGAAATACAACCGATTTATAATCTTGGCTGTAAATCAGGACGTGCAAGCGGCAACTGGATGTTCTATTGATAGCTCAGTTGAGTTTATCCAAAGTTTAGAAAAAAAGTACAATGTTGATTTGTTAGATAAAATGAACGTTACTTTTAAATTGGGTGAGCATATTGCGCACAAACCATTAATTGATTTTAAGAAGATGGTTAAAGATAAATCGGTATCAGAGAATACGATTGTGTTTAATAATCTTGTAAATAATATAGAAGAATACAACGAATCATGGGAAGTTCCGGCAGCAGACAGCTGGCACAGTCGTTTTTTCTAAAAAAGTATTTTTAAATTATAAAAAGGCATTAAATGTATATTTTGTGCCTTTTTTTGTGGTAACAAATAAAACTGTTAGCTTAGATTTGAGTTTAAAGGGGTCAAGTTCAGAAGTTGTGGAGAAACAAAAATTTAGCAGAACTAAGAAGAAAAAACAGTGTGAAAACAGGGTCTTTAAAAGAATTAGTTAGTGAGATTTTTTTGTTTCTCTTAATTTTAAATAAATGATATTATAAATGAAAAACGATCTTGTAGGCTTCCGTTGGATGAAATATAAGAATGGAAAATCTTATTTTGCTATTGTTAATTTGGATATTAAAAAGAACGGCATTAAAAACGAAATAGTAGAGAATTATTCAGGAACAGGCTTTAGTAATCAAGGAATAGATGTGGGGGCTGAAGGAATGGGTACCTGGAAAAAAGGATTACGAAATGGTTTGGAATTTATTGTCTCGAAAAGTTCATGTTTTTGGACAATTACCATAAACGGATTGTATGGAAAACCTGTTACGGATACAAATCCTGCAATTATTGGATATACAGGTATATTGGCCTTTTTAGAAAAAGCAAAAGTTGTAATCGATGAAGTAGATCTGGAAGAATTAGAACGTTTTGTATATCATAGTTGGGATAGCGGGAATGCAGAGAAGATTCCAAATTTTGAAGAGAAGCTTTTTTTATAATTTTAAATAAAAAACAAGCCCGACAGGTTTTTAAAACCTGTCGGGTTTATTTTTTTATAAATTGTAAACAAGATTCAATCTAAAACCTTGAGGATTTACAACTCTCCATCCATAATGTTTGTACCCCCAGGCTCCCGGGTAGTAACCAACATAATTGTATCTGTTTGTTACGTTGTTTACCAATAAAGATATTTGGTATTTACTTCGCTTATAAGATATTCCGGAATCTAGTGAAAACAAATTATCCGGTAAGTACTTTTCTTTGGTTACCGGCCACGCAGCTCTTTTGGCTTGATATTCGTACCCTAAAGTAAAACCTAAACCTTCTAACGATCCTTTTGTAATCGTGTATTTAATCCAGGCATTACTGATGTGTTTAGCTGTGCCGTACAACATCATTCCTACTTTACTACGATCATTGTCTTCAGTTACTTTTGCATCTGTAAAAGCATAGTTGAACATCACGTTCCAGTTGTTACCGATTGTTCCATTCAAATCAAACTCAATACCTTTTGATAAACTCTCACCTGTTTGTTCAGACATTCCCGGATTTTCAGGACCCGCAGATGTCAACATATTGGTTTTTGTTAAATGATAGAATGTTAAACCTGTCATTAATTTGCTGTTGAACCATGTTTTTTTGGTTCCGATTTCAGTGTTTTTTCCATAAGAAGGATCAGCGCTTCCGCCACCCACTAGCATTCCGGTTTGTTCCTGAAAACTTTCGTCGTATAAGGCATAAGCTGTCCAGCTTGGAGATAGTACTCCCGTTACACTGAATCGTGGTGTAATGGCATCATTTTTTACACGTTTACCATTGTCAGCACCACTCGTTTTGACGGTATTGGTGTATCTTAAGCCTCCTGCAATTCGTAATTTATCATCCAAGAAACGTGCTTCGTCCTGAATGTGAAGTGACGTATAGCTGTAATTGGTAAGGTAGTTTGCGCCACGCTCACGTAACGATCTTGATCGGTCATAAGAAGGCAAGTCAGACTTTCTTAATTTACCATAAACAGGATTGTAAATATTAAATACCGGGCCAACTGGTTGATTTATAACAGTCCAATCGGCAACGTAGAATTTTTCTCCCATATCCAATCCTCCTAAAACAGCATGATTGACACTTCCGGTAGTGAATTTACCTCTCGTAAAAACCTGTCCTACTGTTGAAGTATTTAAGGCATCGTTTATACTGATTCCTCTTTGTACATCCCCTTTTTTCTTGTTGTTGGCAAGATCATCCACCAAAACAATGTTATTGTACATTCCGTACAAAGATTCCCCTTCCATTTCCGATTTTACATAACCAAATTGTCCAACAAGTAACCAATCCTCGTTGAAGTTATGGTTGATTGTTCCGAAAATATTCGTTTCTGCAGACTTTGTAGGATCCACAATAGGATCAGCAAAGTTAAATTCTTTTGGAACATCTTTAAATCCGTCTATTCCGTAAGAATATTTAGCAAATCCTCCAACAAATGAATTTTGAGATAAAATATACTCTAAAGTAACATTTGTGTTTTCAGAGAGATCGTATTTCAAACTAGGATTAAAAACATATTGTTCATGCTCAACATATTGTTGAAAAGATTGTTTTTTGGTTCCCATTACGTTCAGCCTTCCGGTTAATTTCCCGTCTTTGCTTAGTATCTCATCAATATCTGCCGAAGCTCTGTACAAATTGTAACTTCCTAAAGTCATTTGGAATACTTTTTTCTGAGTTCCCATTGGTTTTTTTGTGACAATATTGTAAAAACCTCCGGGTTGTGTATTTCCCATCATGAATCCCGCAGGGCCTTTTACAAACTCGATACGTTCAACAAAAGAAATGTCTTCGCGGAGTGGTCCGAAGCTTCCGCTGACGTCCATTCCGTTTCTTAAATTAGAAGCTGCAAATCCGCGAACGGCAAGTCCAACGCTACCTTCTTCCTGATGCGTAATGGTTCTTACACCACTAATATTTCGGCTAATACCGTCGGCTGTGGTTAGAATTTGTTGGTCACTTAAAACTTGTCGGTCAATTACCTGAATGTTTTGTGGTGTAAGCAATAAATTTTCACCGATTCGCAAAGTAGAGGATGGAATGGTCCTGCGGTTTGCCGACACATTCACAGTTTCTAATTCATATAGATAAGAGGACTGTGATAGGTTATAGACTAAATGTTGGTCGGTTTCTATAGTAACCGTATATGTTTTTACAAAAACCGGATTTTCTACTTGTATTTCGTATTTCCCCTTTGGTAAATTGTCAAAAATGTAGATTCCTTGTGGGTTAGTGTATGTGGTTTGTTGGCCCTGATTCAGAATTACTTTTAAGGCGTCTAGTGGTTTTTCGTCAAAATCTGTGATTTTACCTTTTATTTGTCCGGAATTTTGTGCCCAAGTCATCATTGGAAAGATGATTAGGCTAAATAAAAATATTTTAACACGCATGTTTTCTTATTTAGAATTAGTATAATTAAATTTGTTCGGCAAAAGTAGCCTTTGACTTCATTAATTAATTTTGCAATTGGCACAAAAACTATTGAATTTGGGAGTAAATAAAACAGTAGAAGTATTAGAAAAAGAAATAGTAGCTTTCTTTAAAAAAGAATCTGATGTCACCGAAAAAGACTTTTTAGAGAATGCTTTGGGGCGTTTCAAAATCAATAATATTTATGATAGCAAGGAATTTATTATCAAGGAATATTCCTGTACTTATTTTATAGACTACGATTTAAAATTCAAAACAGAAGCGTCTAATTTTATCCAGATTGCATTTTTTCTCAATGACAAAGTGTTGAAAGACAAGATTAATAATCAGGTTAATGAATATTTGCCGTATCATAACTATATCTATTATACGGAGGAGGATGCAGATGTTGACATTTATTTTAAAAAAGATGTAGAATATCGCAACCTTGATATCTATGTAGCCGAAGATTATTTTCATCACCTCGTTAATACTTCAAACGAGTTTGTTAAAAAGTTTATTCTTTTAATCAATCAGAAAAAATCCTGTAGTTTATTTGAAAATGGTATTCCGGTAAACTCGCAAATGATGAGTGCTTTAGCAGAAATAAAAAGATATACCAAAAAAGGTATTGCTAAAGATTATTATGTAAAAAGCCGTATCATGACACTTTTGCAACTAATTTTTGAGGAAGAAGAAAACAGAAGAAGCATTATTGGCGACAAAAAGCACCATACAGTAAAGGAGCAGGAAATTGAAAAAATACATGATATCAAGGATTTTATAAATAAAAATCTGCATGAGTTTTATACCATTGAAAACCTTTCAACACTTTTTGAAATTAACGATTTTAAAATTAAAAAGGGATTTAAAGAACTTTTTAATATGGGGGTTTTTGAGTACAGTACTAAAATGAGGATGAAGTATGCTCAGAATATATTAAAGACCACTAAGTTGTCTATTAAAGAAATAGCTTATAAAATTGGGTACGGATCTCCTTCTTCGTTTTCGGCAGCCTTTAAAAAAGAGTGCTTTGTAAGTCCAAATGTTTATCGGGAAAAAATGGAGTTGCCTTCTACAGACATAGTGACTGCTCCAGTTTAAGTTTAGTTGCTTTTTAACTTAATTTTCACTTCTACTAAAGGCTATTTTTGAGTACTTTCGTAATACTAAATTTAATACATGAAAATAGCTATAGTTTGTTATCCGACCTTTGGCGGTAGTGGTGTAGTAGCCACTGAGTTAGGTCTTGAATTAGCCAGACGCGGACACGAAATACATTTTATCACTTATAGTCAGCCCGTTAGACTGGCACTTTTGAATCCAAATGTACATTATCACGAAGTGAATGTTCCGGAGTATCCTCTTTTTCACTATCAGCCTTATGAATTGGCTTTATCAAGCAAATTGGTTGATATGGTGAAATTATACAAGATTGAAGTACTGCACGTGCATTACGCCATTCCACATGCTTATGCGGGCTATATGGCGAAACAAATGCTGAAAAACGAAGGGATTAATTTGCCTATGATTACGACACTTCACGGTACAGATATTACCTTAGTTGGAAATCATCCGTTTTATAAGCCGGCGGTGACTTTTAGTATCGATAAATCCGATTATGTGACTTCGGTTTCCCAAAGTTTGAAAGACGATACCTTAAAATTATTCAAAATCAAGAATAAAATAAAGGTGATTCCGAATTTTATTGAGTTGGATAAAATGGTAAAAGATCCGCAAGCACCTTGTCATCGTTATGTGATGGCGAAGGAAGACGAACGAATCATTACCCATATCAGTAATTTCAGAAAGGTAAAACGCATTCCGGATATCATTAAGATTTTCTATAACATTCAGAAAGAAATCCCTGCTAAACTAATGATGGTTGGTGATGGACCGGAAAAAGAAAAAGCCGAGATTTTGTGTCAGGAATTAGGGATTTTGGACAAAGTAATCTTCTTTGGAAACAGTAATGAAATTGATAAGATTTTGTGCATGACCGATTTGTTTTTGCTTCCATCTGAAACAGAAAGTTTCGGTTTGGCAGCACTAGAAGCAATGTCTTGCGGAGTTCCTGTAATTTCAAGTAATTCAGGAGGTCTGCCGGAGGTGAATTTTGATGGCGTTTCGGGTTATTTGAGCAATGTAGGTAATGTAGAAGAAATGGCTGCCAATGCGCTAAAAATTCTAAAAGATGATGCAACTTTGAATCAGTTTAAAGCAAATGCTTTAGAGGTGGCAAAAAAGTTTGATATCAAAAATATATTACCTGTATATGAAGCGTTGTATCAAAAAGCGATAAACGATTATAAAAATTAGAGACACTAATCTTAAAAGTAACCTTAGATGAAAAAAGTAATTTCAATTGTAACCGTTTTTGTTCTGATTTCGTGTGGAACAACAAAGACAACAGATTCGAAAGCGCTATTTGAAATTTTGACAGCGCAATCTGACGGTGGTGGAAATATTAAATTCTTTGAAATTTTGACGGAGCCCAACGAAATCAAGATGCTTGAAAATGATCCGCTTTTGAAAGATAAAATGAAACAGGATGATATTAATACTTCTAATTATATTATTCTGAATATGGGTGAAAAAAATACAGGAGGTTACTCTATTGGAGTTGAAAAAGTAGAAGAAACCGATAAAAATATTATTATAACCGTAAAAGAAAATAGCCCGGCTCCCGATGCTATGACTGCGCAGGTGATTACGTATCCGTATACAGTGGTTAAAATTCATTCGAAGAAAGAAATTATCATCAAATAAATTTCTTTTTTGATTGCCATAAAAAAAACCTGTCCTTTTGAAGAGACAGGTTTTGTTTTTTACAATTTTTTTTAGGGGCTCAAATAAAATTTTGAGCGATGTTTTTAGGGGATTTTGTTATAGCCTCTAAAAATATTTTTGCCACAGATTAAAGGATTAAAAGGATTGGATAATCTGTGAAAATCAATTTAATCTGTGGCGTTTTTTTTTAAATTCGGCCTTACAGGCTTTTAGTTTATAAAAATTTCGTTTTTATTAAAACTTAAATTTAACTGCTAAACCTACGTCAAAACCAAAGTTATCATCGTCATAATATCCTGAACCAATTTCCGGTCTTACATCTAAAGACAGTAAAATAGGCACTTTATCAAAACCATATTCTATTCCAACATCTCCGGCTGCAAAAACATAAGTACCACTATCGTTGTATCTTGAATTGTAATAACGGTAATCATATTCCCAAGCAGCTAAACCACCACCAACACCAGCATACCAGTTAAAACCACCCTCAATGTTCCAAACCCATTGATAAAGAGCTACGGCCTTAACAGCATCTACGTTGTCGCTGTTTCTCCAACCTAAATCAAATTCTAATCTGTTGTTTTTAAATAAACCGCGTTGGTAGGATACTTCTCCACCAAATCCGTTGTTATCTCCTAAACGAACACCAATTGCATTTTTGGCGATTTCCTGAGATTGAGCCGTAAATGCTAAGCCTAATAGCATAATGGCTGATAAAATAATTTTTTTCATAAAAAGGTTATTAATTTTTTCAAACTTACAAGTATTGTTTAGGCTAAGAAGTATAAGATTATTGCGAATTGTTATATAATTCACATTTGGGCTTTTTTTTTGAGGTTCAGAGATACAGAGGGGTAGAGAGGCAAAGGTTTGTGGGCCTAGAAAAAAGCTTTGAAACTTTTTTCTAATTAAAAATAAGTTTTGTCAAGTGTTAGTGCTGTCTTTATAGATTTTCTACTATTGTCACCCTGAGCGAAGTCGAAGGCTAGTTGGGTAAAAAAGGGCTTCGACTTCGCTCAGCCTGACAATTATGGTGGGGCTTTGCACCTTGATATAAGAAAAAATATTTCCGGAGGGCTGTTTATTTGGTTTTTAGAATTGAAGTAATCAAATGATTGCTTAAGTTATCTTCCATTTCAAAAAGGTTTTCCTCTTCTGCAAAATTGCTTTCGGAGTAGGAGAATAATTTCCAGCGTTTTTTATGGTATTCTAAAGCCGTTAAATTTTCGACCCAGTCCCCGGAATTCAGGTATAAAGTAGATCCGTGTTTGTTTTCTTTCTCAATTATTTTGGGTTCGTGAATATGCCCGCAGATGACATAATCGTATTTTTTTTCGATGGCCAAATCAGTGGCTGTTGTTTCGAAATCCGAAATAAATTTTACCGCTTTTTTGACACTGGCTTTTATTTTTTTAGAAAAAGAATAAGGTTCTTTTCCGAGTTTAGATAAAAACCAATTGACAAAACGGTTCATGAGAATGAGGTAATCATATCCTAAACCACCTAGTTTTGCGATCCATTTAGAGTGTTGTACGGAAGCATCAAAAACGTCTCCGTGGAAAATCCAGGCCTTTTTACCGTCAAGTTCTAAAATTAATTTATCTACCAAGGCAAAATTCCCCATGTTCATGTCGCTGAATTTCCTGAGAATTTCATCGTGGTTTCCGGTAATGTAATACACCTTAGTGCCTTTAGAAGCCATTCCGATTATTCTTTGGATAACCCTTAAATGATTTTTTGGAAAATAAGATTTTCTAAATTGCCAGGCGTCTATAATGTCACCATTTAAGACTAATATTTTGGGCTTTATGCTTGATAAATAGTTGTTTAGTTCTTTGGCGTGGCTACCGTATGTTCCTAAGTGGACATCTGAAATAATGACCAATTCAACATTTCTTTTTTTCAATTTTTCTTGATTTGAAGTTTTACAAATGAAGCAAACTCAAACCGATTTTGTTTTATGGAAAGGTTATCAATTCGACCTCAATTTTAACAAATTGTGATTTTTAAACAACTTAGTCTTTATTTAATATTACCAATTTTAAATTTTTTAATTTAATTCTTAAAACTTACATTTGCTCAAAACTAATTACAATGGCAGGAAATAGCTACGGCACCTTATATAAAGTTACCACTTTTGGGGAATCCCATGGTGAAGCTTTAGGTGGAATTATCGACGGTTGTCCATCTGGAATAGAACTTGATCTGGAAGCAATTGAAGTTGAAATGTCCCGCAGAAAACCAGGACAGTCCGCAATCGTAACACAAAGAAAAGAACCGGATAGCGTTCAGTTTTTATCCGGAATATTTGAAGGTAAAACAACCGGGACTCCGATTGGTTTTATTATTCCGAACACCAACCAAAAATCAGACGATTACTCTCATATAAAAGACAACTACAGACCAAGCCATGCTGATTACGTATACGATCAGAAGTATGGTTTTCGCGATTATCGTGGAGGAGGAAGAAGTTCTGCTCGTGAAACAGCTAGCAGGGTAGTAGCCGGAGCAATTGCAAAACAAATGTTGCCGGAAATTAAAATTAATGCTTACGTTTCTTCTGTAGGGCCAATTCACTTAGATACTCGTTATCAGGAATTGGATTTTTCGAAAACAGAAAGTAATCCCGTACGTTGTCCTGATGAAAAAGCAGCGGCAATAATGGAAGAATATATTCGTGATATTCGCAAGCAAGGAGATACCGTAGGAGGTATTGTTTCCTGCGTAATTCAGAATGTACCAGTTGGTCTGGGAGAACCTGTTTTTGATAAACTACACGCAGAATTAGGAAAAGCAATGCTTTCTATCAATGCTGTAAAAGGTTTTGAATACGGAAGCGGTTTTTCAGGATCAGAAATGAAAGGTAGTGCACATAATGATTTATACAATCCCGACGGAACTACCCAGACAAATCGTTCAGGTGGTATTCAAGGTGGAATCAGTAACGGAATGGATATTTACTTCAGAGTAGCTTTCAAACCTGTTGCGACTATCATGCAGACTCAGGACTCATTAGATAATAAAGGAAACATTACACCAATGACCGGAAAAGGACGTCATGATCCGTGTGTAGTACCTCGCGCAGTGCCAATTGTGGAAGCAATGGCGGCGATTGTTTTGGCCGATTTTTATTTAATCAACAAAACATATTAATAAATTGTAAGGCAGTGAGGGCCTTATGTTTTAATTATAAACAAAAAATAAATTAATGCAAAGTACAGAAACCAAAAAAAAATCATTTCTTTCAGGATTAACAGGGCAGATTTTAATTGCAATGATTCTTGGAGCAGTTTTAGGGATTATTTTACACAATTATATTTCGCCTGAGGCTGCGAAATCATTTAGTGTAAAAATAAATATGCTTGCAACCATTTTTATCCGTTTGGTGCAAATGATTATTTCTCCTTTAGTTTTTACAACACTTGTGGTTGGAATTGCTAAATTGGGTGATATAAAAGCAGTTGGAAGAATTGGAGGAAAAGCTTTAGGCTGGTTTTTTACAGCTTCTTTTATTTCTCTGTTAATTGGATTGTTTTATGTGAATCTTTTAGAGCCTGGATTGGGTTTGAATTTGGGACATGTTGATTTAGCAACTGCTCACGAAGTAACAGATAAAACGCAATCGATTACTTTTGAGAATTTTATCGTACACATCGTTCCTAAAAGTGTTGTGGAAGCAATGGCAACCAATGAAATTTTACAGATTGTAATCTTTTCTATTTTCTTCGGTTTGGCTGCTGCATCATTAGGAGATACGGTAAAGCCGGTTGTAAACGCTTTGGATAAGATTTCTCATATTGTTTTAAAAATGGTTAACTATGTAATGAACTTTGCACCAATAGGAGTTTTTGGAGCTATTGCAGGAGTTTTTGCAGTGAAAGACTTTCAGGAACTAGCCGTTTTCTATTTCAAATTCTTCGGATCATTTCTAATTGGAATCAGCACCTTATGGGTTGTATTGATTGTTGTGGGTTATATTTTCTTAAAAGGAAGAATGAATGAGTTGTTAAAACGCATTATAGGGCCATTAGTAATTGCTTTTGGAACAACTAGTAGTGAAGCGGTTTTTCCTAAATTAACAGAAGAATTAGAGAATTTTGGAGTAAAAGATAAAGTAGTATCGTTTATGTTGCCACTTGGTTATTCGTTTAACCTTGACGGAAGTATGATGTATATGACATTTGCGAGTATTTTTATCGCACAAGCTTATGGTATACCTTTAGATTTAGGAACTCAGATGGTAATGCTTTTGGTTTTAATGTTAACCAGTAAAGGTATTGCAGGTGTTCCAAGAGCAAGTTTGGTTGTTGTGGCAGCTACTTGTGGAATGTTTGATATTCCTGCTGCAGGTATCGCGTTAATATTGCCAATTGATCACTTCTGTGATATGTTTAGAAGTGCTACTAATGTTTTAGGGAATGCTTTGGCAACATCAGTGGTTGGACAATGGGAAAATGATAAAGAGGCTGAAACTCCGTTAGAGAATTAAAAAATAAACGAAAATAGTTATAATTAAAAAAGCCGTAATAATCACTTATTACGGCTTTTTTGTATGTTTTGGTTTTCTCCGGTTTTCTTTGAAGTTGGTTATATCGTAAAGTAAACCTTAGAAGAACTTATGCAGCAACTTTTCCTTTTCTGCCTTCTTCGGGATCTGGGACATCTCCGCCTAGAATTGTTTTTTGTTCTGCTTTACTTAGTTTTTCAATCTCGCTCAATTTTAAAAAATTTTCTATCATGTTTTTTTGGTTTTAAATGCCCCAATCTTATAAAAACACTTGGGGCTTGTGTTTATAAGGTTTGTTAAAGATAAAATTATTTTTCATTAATTATCTTAAATTACTGATTATTTTTTAATGAAATGTGTTTTTGTTAGGTTAAATATCGTAAAGCCTTGGTTTTGTTCGTGTGACCTTTATTTGTTTTTGATTTTACAAAGACGGGAAAAAAAGAGGCCGTAAACTGAAAAATACTAGTGTGGATAGTTTAAAAAGTGGAAGAAATAAGATCATTCCGGATCAAATTAATGTTGTAAAAATCAAGATATTATTTTCTGTTTTAATAATGTATATTTGAATAAATATTTTCAAATTATGTTTCGATTTCGAATCTTTTTATCATGTTTTTTGGTATTTAATTTTTTTTCATTCAATGCATTGGGACAAAGTGATTTGTCATCAGTTCAGATCGATAAACTTATACTGGAAGCACTGTCTGATTTAAGAGAATCTAATTTTGAAAAATCATTAATTCATTCAAGAGTTGCGCTGGATCATTCCACGAAAACCAAAAACGATTATTTTATTGCCCGTTCTTATAATATTATAGCAGCCAATTACAATGAATTAGGAGAACTTGATAAGGCGATTTTCTTTTATAAAAAAAGCCTGCTATATGCTTACAAAGCTAAAAATGATAGCTTTAAGAATATGTTGTATAATAACCTGGGTAATATCTATTGTTTTGAAAAGAAAGAATATAGCCGTGGTGTTGAATTTTACAAAAAATCAATTGAACTTAGTTTAAAAATTAAGGATTCAACGCAGATTTATTTTACTTATGTGAATATTGCGTGGTCGTATTTTGATGTGGGTCAGTTTAAGAATGGATATCCTTATTTGCAGTTTATCAATGCGAATCAGAAGAAGTTTCAGTTTGATGATACCATTGTTATTACAAATATGTTAAACGGAATGTACTGCAGTCATCAGGGAGACATTCAAAAAGCAGATGACTATTTTAATAATGCGATACGATTAGGAAGAAATTATATAGAAAAAACAGATTTGTCAAATGCACATCTGGAATACTCGAAATTTTTGAGTGCAAATGGCAGGTATAAAGAAGCCTATGTTAATTTAGATGCATACAATAAAATAACAGAACAGATTTACAATGATGAAAAGATTAAAAGTGCTTCTATAGCAGGTTTTAACTTGGAATTAGACGAGTATAAAAGGCAAATAGATAAAATTGAGATTGAAAAAGATTCCCAATATCAAAGTCTTAAAAAATCAAGAATTATTGTGGTTTTGTTTGTGATGACTTCCTTTGTTCTTTTGTTATTAATCATTACGCTGGTTAAAAATATCAGATTTAAAAAGAAACACAATTTAGAGCTCTTAGAGGCAAAAGAAATAGCCGAGGAGGCCTCGCTACTTAAAACGCAATTTATTTCGACTATAAGCCACGAATTGCGCACTCCGCTCTATGGTGTTGTGGGGATAACCAATATGTTACTTGAGGAACATAAAGAATTGTCAAATAGCCAGCATTTGAGTTCGTTAAAATTTTCTGCCAGATACCTGCTGTCATTGGTAAATGATATTCTTCAGATTAATAAAATTGAAGAAAATAAAGTGGTATTGGAAAGTTTAACATTCAATATCTCAGATGAAATTGCGATGATCAAAAATTCGCTTTCTTTTTTATCACAAAAGAACAACAATAAAATTTCTACAATTATTGATGATGCTATTCCGGAATATTTAATTGGTGATAAATTAAGGCTGGCACAAATTCTGATGAATTTGGTGAGTAACGCACTGAAGTTTACCAAAGAAGGAGAGGTTGAAATTATAATCAATCTGGTAAAAGTAGAAGGGAAGATGCACTTTTTAGAATTTCGAATAAAGGATAACGGAGTAGGAATTGCAGCAATAGATCAGACGAAAATTTTTGAAAAGTTTGTTCAGGTCGGAAGAAAGGATGAAGATTATCAAGGTACTGGACTTGGTTTGAGCATTGTAAAAAGACTGTTAGGGCTCTTTAATACTACGATCGATTTGAAAAGCAAGATAGGCGAAGGAACCTTATTTACCTTTACAATCCCTTTTGAATACGATCCCGAGAAAACGAAACGTATTATAGATGAAATTCAGGTTGACCTGACATCAAATGAAGTTTTTAAAATTTTAGTTGTTGAAGATAATGCGATAAATCAACTTGTTACAAAGAAAATCATTGAGAAGAATAATTACATCTGTAAAGTAGTTGATGATGGTTTTGGGGCTCTTCAAATACTGGACAACGAATATTTTGACCTTATTTTGATGGATATTAACATGCCGTTAATGAACGGTTTTGAGACTACGAAAAGAATTCGTCAATTGGGGATCAAAACGCCTATTGTGGCGCTGACTGCTTTTGATAAAGATGAAATAACAGATGAAGCAATTTCTTCGGGAATGAATGATATCATTATTAAGCCGTTTGAACCCGTTAAATTGTTCAAAATAATCAATTACTTAGTAAGTGAAACAAAAAGCGTTGGTTGTTAATACCAACGCTTTTTGTTTTGTTTAGAAGCATTTGACTTTCTTGATTTATGAGCACCACCGCTTCGGTTTGAATTTTTAGGTTTCTCTGCCGTTGCGTCCGGAGTTCCTGAATGCCAAGGGTAAGGATGATCGGTAACAATGTTTACATCTACTTTTATCAGTTTTTTGATGTCTTTCCAATAAGGCTCTTCATCTTTACTGCAAAAAGAGATGGCAATTCCGCCGTTTCCTGCACGTCCTGTACGCCCAATTCGGTGTACGTAGGTTTCAGGGATGTTTGGTAAATCAAAGTTAATTACGAATGGTAATTGATCAATGTCAATTCCTCTTGCAGCAATATCAGTAGCAACAAGAACACCCACTTCTTTGTTTTTAAAAGCGTCCAAAACACGTTGTCTGGCATTCTGCGATTTATCTCCGTGAATGGCTTCTGCAGGGATTTCTTTTTTGCGTAATGCTTTTACGACATTATCAGCACCGTGTTTGGTTCTTGAAAAAACTAATACGTTTGATAAATTTTCGTTTTTTATTAAATGATAAAGTAAATTTCTTTTTTCTGTTTTCTCCACAAAATAAATACGTTGTTCTACATTTTCAGCAGTTGATGAAACTGGTGAAACTTCAACCTTTGCAGGATCTTGTAAAAACATTTCGGCCAATTCGCGAATGGCAATCGGCATCGTAGCAGAAAACAATAAGGTTTGACGGTTTTTAGGTGTAAGTTTTACGATCTTTTTTACATCGTTTATAAAACCCATATCCAACATCTGATCCGCTTCATCCAAAACCAAAGTGTGCAAATGGTCTAAGTCAAGAAAACCTTGTTTTTGTAAATCCAATAATCTTCCCGGAGTAGCAACCAATATATCGATTCCTTTTTTTAAGGCATCCACTTGTGGATTTTGTGAAACTCCACCAAAAATCGTTAATTGTGTCAGATTGGTATATTTTGCATAAGTGTCAAAACTTTGTCCAATTTGAACCGCAAGTTCACGGGTAGGAGTAACTATAAGCGCACGGATTTGTTTGGCTTTTTTAGAAGAACCAACAATTCGGTGTAACTGATGTATGATAGGAATAGCAAATGCAGCTGTTTTTCCGGTACCGGTTTGGGCACAACCAATCAAATCTCTTCCGGCCAAAACAATCGGAATAGATTGTTCCTGGATAGGAGTAGGATTTAGGTAGCCTTCTTCAAATACGGCTTTTTGTATACTTTTTGAAAGTGATAAATCTTCGAATAACATATCTTAGGTATTAAGATTTTAGTTTTAAGTACTAAAATTCTGTGCAAAGATAGCTTTATTCAGTCAATCGTTTATTTGAATCGGGTTTTATTTGGTAAATGGTTTAATTTTCAGCTGCTCGGGTCTTTTTAAATTAAATATTCTCGTTGTTGGCTTTGATGAAATCGGTGATCAGGTACCCGATTAATTTTCCAATTAAATGATTGTTTGGAGATTGATCTAAGTCCGGTGCTCCTTCGCAGATATGCAAATAAGTAGCGTTTTTATGTTCTCCGAAAAAGGAAATAAACTGACGCAATTCTTCTATCGAAAATCCGCTGATAGTCATAGCGCTGCTGGCAATGTTAGGGATGGCGTCGAGATCAATTTCAATTCCAAAAGGATCCGATTTGACAAAATCCAAAGCATAAATCATCTCTTTGTAGAACTCTTTTTCTTTTCGGATGTTAACACTGTCATAGGTGTTATAACGCACACGGTCTTCTATCTTTTTGATGATATCCAAGACACTTTTGGAAGTGTAATTCTCGTGTAATCCAAAAATAAAATACTTTTTGAGGAAACCTTCTTCATAAGCATAAGAGAATCCATTTCCGCTGTGACGCCCTTCCAGGATTCTAAAATCAGAGTGCGCATCAAAATTAATCGCGTTTACCGGTTTTCCTTTGGCCAGAGCAGAACCTTTTATATTTCCGTAGGCATTATTGTGGCCTCCGCCAATGATAATAGGGATTTTTCCGGCTTTAACAATATTAAAGATGATGTGAGAAACTTCTTTATCAATTTTTTCTACCAACTGGCTTAATTTCGAACGATCGTCAATATCATTAAAATCCAGATGTTCTACGTCACGCATTTCCTCCGTAACATTGATTTGGCCCAAAACAATAATCTGACTGCCTTTTGCGAAACGATTGTGTTGAATGTTGGCGATGCTTTTTATCGCACTTTCCCAAGCCGATGCTGCACCGGGTCTGCCATAATTAGCACGGATGCCGATATCTTCGGGGATTCCCAGAAGGACATACTTAGCCTCGCTCTCTTTTAGGAAATTAATTTTATCAGCTCCCTTAGGAATGATAATCATTTTTTCTCCAAATTTGATTTCGCCACTTCTATGATTGGTGACTTTAGCTAAATCGTTTATTGTAAATGGTATTAATTTCTCCATAAAAAAAAATATTGTTCAAAAATAATATAATTGTATTAACTTACGTTATTACGATATATTAATTCTTAAATTTGTTTTTAAAGAAAATTATTAAATATGGAAAACCCAAAGAACAACAACTCAAGTCTAAAAGCGGTAATCGCAGTTTTAGCAGTCCTACTGATAGGTAGCTTAGTGTATATTTTTAAATTATCTTCTGATACAGAGGTGGTTAAAACGGAGCTTACAAGCACTTTAACAGAGAAAGAATCTGTTATGAAAGATTTACAGGAATTGAAAGCAACCTATGATGCTGCAATTGCGGAAAACACTTCAATGTCTGATGAATTAATTCAGGAAAGAGATAAAGTAGTAGCTTTGATGGATGATTTGAATAAATCTAAAGGAGATGTATCTAAATACAGAAATCAAGTACAGGGGATGCAGACTAAAATGAAGACTTTAGTTGCTGAAAACGACGAATTGAAAAAACAAAATGGTGTTTTGACAGTTCAGAGAGACAGTACTATTGTAGTTTTAGGTGAATCAAAAAAATTCAATGAAGTATTAGTTGGTCAGAATGAAGAACTGTCTAAAACAGTTGAAAAAGGTTCTAAATTATCAATTCTGAATACAAAAACGGCAGCTTACAAATTGAGAAGCTCAGGTAAACAAATTGAAACTGATAAAGCAAGTCGTGCAGATGTTTTGAAAGTAAGTTTTACTATTGCTGAGAATCAAATTGCTAAATCTGGAGATAAAACGTATTATGTACAGGTTATTGACAGTAAAAACAATGTTTTAGGAGATAAAAAAACAGAAAGTTTTGGTGATAAATCATTGACTTACAGTTTTAAAACAACAGTTCAATACGAAAACAAATCGGTAAATGTTGTTGAAGATTTGCCAGGTAAGAATTTTGAAAAAGGAACTTACTTTATCAATGTTTTTGATAATGACGAATTGGTTTCTAAAACAAGTTTTAGCTTGAGATAAGACAATTCAGTTTTGAATAAAAAAAAGGTCTGTGAAATTTCACAGACCTTTTTTTATGGATAAGATTTTTTTAAACTAAAATTTTACCATCCAGAAATACACTTTCGATCAAATTGCTTCCAAAAGCATAAGGAATCTGGTAGTAAGATGAAATAGGCTTTGTGAGGATTAAATTGGCTTTCTTGCCTTTTGTGATACTTCCGTGGCTTTCTGAAAGTCCCATCGCATAAGCACCGTTTATTGTAGCGGCATTGATGGCTTCTTCAGGAGTCATTTTCATTTTGATGCAGGCTGTGGCTACAACAAAATTCATGTTTCCGGATGGAGTAGAGCCCGGGTTGAAATCGGTAGCTAAAGCCAACGGTAAACCTGCTTTTATCATTTCACGTGCCGGCGTGTAGGGGATGCTAAGGAAATAAGAACAAGATGGCAAAGCTACAGGCATTGTTTCGGTGTCTTTTAAAGCCTCAATGTCTTCCGGGTTCATAATTTCAAGATGATCAACTGAAAGAGCCTTAAATTTGATTCCGGCCTGAATTCCGCCTATCGAATTAAATTGATTCACATGGATCTTCGGAATTAAACCATGTTGTATTCCTGCTTCCATGATTTTTTCGGTTTCTTCAACAGAAAAATAACCCGTTTCGCAAAAAACATCGACATAATCGGCCAGTTTGTTTTGTGCAATTTGCGGTAGCATCTTCGTTATGATCTCTTCAATATAACCCGCTTTGTTTTCTTTGTAATGTAATGGAAATGCATGAGCACCTAAGAAAGTCGATTTTATTGTGATAGGATAATTTTCTGCCAGTTTTTTAATAACGCGAAGCATTTTTAATTCGCCTTCAATAGTTAGCCCGTAACCCGATTTGATTTCTACGGCTCCGGTTCCTAAATGCATTACTTCTTCTAAGCGAACTTTAGATTGATTGTAGATCTCGTCTTCTGAAGTTTCGTTGAGTTTTTTAGCTGAATTTAAAATTCCGCCACCACGATTTGCGATTTCTTCATAAGAAAACCCATTGATACGGTCTACGAACTCTTGTTCGCGGTTACCTGCGTACACAATATGGGTGTGACTGTCGCACCAGGAAGGTAAAACGATGCGTCCCGTTGCGTCAATAATTTTGTCAGCTTTGATTTTAGGAAGTAATTCCATTTCTCCAAAATCGGTGATTAAACCGTATTCTAAAATCAAAAAGGCATTTTTGATTGTGGGAAGAACAGCCATCTCCGCTCCGGATACTTTAGTAATTGAAGTTTCACGAACCTGTAGCAGCTCTTTTATGTTGGTAATTAGTGTTATCATCTATTTTTATTCAGTAACGGTTATTTCGAACATTTTGTTCCAATTTTTACCCGTTACAAAAATAGTTTTTGTTGCAGGGTTGTAGGCAATACCGTTTAAAACATCATCTGTTTTAACGTTCACTAATTTACGAAGACCAGACATGTTCAGGATTCCTTCAACTGCACCAGTTGCGGGGTCTACAACAGCAATAGCATCTTTTAGGAAGATATTTGCATATAATTTTCCGTTGATTAATTCCAATTCATTAATAGCTTTGATTTTTGAAGTTCCGGAGTATACATTAATATAGTCGATCATTTTTTGAGTAGTAGGATCCATCTTCCAGATTTTTTCCGTTCCATCTGATTGATAAATGTATTTTCCGTCATTTGTCATTCCCCAGCCTTCAATTTCTTTGTCGAATTCAAAAGTTTTCTCCAGTTTTAAAGTTTTAGCATCATAAATGAAACCGGTTTTTTCCTGCCAGGTCAATTGAAACAATTTCCCGTTGATGAAAGTAATTCCTTCTCCAAAATATTCACTAGGAAGAGCAATTTGTTTGATTACTTTTCCGGTTTTATAATCCAGCGCTCTAAAATAAGAGTCTCCTTTTTGTCCGGTGCTTTCGTATAAAGTACCATCATGAAACTCTAGGCCTTCAGTAAAGGCAGCAGTATCGTGCGGATAGGTGTTTATGATTTTATAGTTTAGTGCTTTTGGTTCAACATTAGAAACTATTTCAATTCTTTTAGTAGCGTCCGAAGAATCTCCGCCAAAATAAATGGTAGCTTTTAAGTATTGGTACCCTAATTTTTGATCTTTTAATTCAAATTTGAATTTTTCAGCACTTTTAGTGTTACCCACTTTTTTGTCGTTTACAAAGTAAACAATGCTATCGATTTTTTTTAAATTGGGGTTTAAAATAGCAATCGAAACCGCTTCTTTTGACGTAAAATGGGCTGGAAAAGCAGCATCATCAATAGTAAATAAAGAATTTTCATCTTTTTTTATACCGTTACATCCAATTAATGTAATTCCTAATAAAATGACAGCTAGGAAGTTATGTTTTTTCATAGTTTAAAATTTGAATAAGCCAATATACAACGATAATTTTATAGCAACAAAGCTCTTGCAAAAATATAAAAAGATTGTATATTTGCACCGGCAAGTCCTACACGACCAGCTCCTGCAGACTCCCCCAGGATGGGAACATAGCAAGGGTACGTGGTTGAGCGGTGCGATGTAGGTCGCTTGCCATTTTTTATTTTATCGCATTTCTTTTTTTAGAATTAATACAAAAGTAGTCTTCCTTATGGAGGATTTTTTTATTTTTGGACCTTAGGGAAATGGGAAATGTAATGTGTGATAAGTGAAATGTGCTCACAAGATGCAGAAGGATTAATGAATATCATTTGACTTGTAAGGCCTACAATATTTTACGATTAACATATTACAATTAACATTTCACATCTCGCAGTTAACATTTCACAACCAACATCTTACATTTCATAAATAAACATTTCACAAAAAAAGCAATGAGTAAAGTCGTTTTAATTACCGGAGGATCATCAGGAATTGGAAAATCTATTGGTGAATTTTTACACCACAAAGGTTTTATAGTGTACGGAACAAGTCGAAATCCTGAAAAAGTAGTAAATTCTGTTTTTCCACTTGTAGCTTTAGATGTTCGAGATGTGACGTCGATAAAGAATGCGGTAAGCAGTATTATTGCGACAACCGGCCGTTTGGATGTTGTGATTAATAACGCAGGAGTTGGAATTACGGGACCTTTGGAAGAAATTCCGATGGAAGAAATTAAGAACAATTTCGAAACTAATTTTTTTGGGCCCATTGAGGTCATGAAAGCTGCTTTACCCCAAATGAGGGAACAGAAGTCAGGTTTGATAATTAATATTACTTCGATTGCCGGTTATATGGGTTTGCCTTACAGAAGTGTTTATTCGGCCTCAAAAGGGGCGTTGGAGCTTATCACGGAGGCCTTGCGTATGGAAGTGAAATCGTTTGGTATCAACATCACGAATGTGGCACCGGGTGATTTTGCCACTAATATTGCTGCCGGTCGTTATCATGCGCCTGTAATTAAGGGATCTGCCTATGAAAAAGTCTATGGTGAAACGCTTTCGACGATGAATGAACATGTTGATGCAGGAAGTAACCCTAACGAAATGGCGGAAGCTATTTACAAAATCATACTGACCAAAAAGCCTAATGTTCACTACAAAGTTGGAGTTTTTATGCAGAAATTTTCAATTGTATTAAAACGAATTCTTCCCGATACGGTTTATGAGAAGATGTTGATGAATCATTATAAGTTGTAGGGATGTAAAAATCTCGTGAATTAAAGCTGACAGGTTTTTAAAACCTGTCAGCTTTGGTTTTTTAAGGTATTTAATTCTTGCAGGTGCCTTAGTTTTTGGATTTAATGTTTTAAGTATCAGCCTGGTATTCTTTTGATCTTCATAGATAGTAATCTTGTTGTTTTTGCCTTCGAAGATTTTTAGTATACTTCAAGGAGCGGGGGCTTTTTTATTGTAAAACATACAAATGCCCAAGTAGATCTACTTGGGCTTTCTTGTTTTTGTTTCTGTGTGTTTGTCGTTGCGGGTGCTAAGTCAGGGACATTCGACCTCTCGCTCATTGGAAACTCTTCTGAAAATGTATTAATTCAGTTTTTTTAAAACTATTTTGTTATTAAATAAGAGCTCATTTTTGTTATTAATTTTTATTTCCTGAGTGCGAACACTCATATACCCGCTTTGTAATGTCTCATTAACATTGCTTGGTTCATCGCAGGATAATATTATTAATTTTATACTCTTGGCATATTTCCATTTTCCATTACAACCAGATTTAGCCTCTAGAGATTTAATTTTAAATTCGAAAGTACTATCAATATTTAAGAAAAGTTGGTAGTTGTAATCTTTTCCCGTTGCCATATAAGTTCCGGATAGATTATCAGTATTACTTTTAGTGATTTTACAAGAAGTTAATAAAATCATCAACACTATTGAATAAGTTATACTTTTTATCATTATTTCTTTTTTAAAGTTGTAATAGAATTATATGTGAAATTACTTGGTAGACTTTGCAATCCGGTATTATTTGGATAACCTCGTATAATATCTGCTCTTGTGGAATTTGTATTTAAAGGGGAAACAGCAGTATTTGCTGTACCTCCTCGGGCATAAATTTTATTTCCAGTAGAATCATTTACATTTTGTAGCCTATCTCTAGTACTAATAACAGCAGATTTTTGTCTATTTTATTCTTGTTGACTACCAGGTGTTACGATCATACCATCTGGGTCTATGAAAAATACAGGATTGTTCATTGCATATGCATAGGGGCTAAATCTACACGATTTTTCAGCTAAAGGGTCAATATTCATCCAACGACCAAGCGCAGGGTCATAATTCCTTGCACCATAGTCGTACAAATTTAATTTATTGCCTGAAATATCATCATCTTGCAGTTCTTTTCCATTGTCCTTATATTTATTATCTATCCCATTTACGATACCGTTGTACCCCTTTTGAGCTAATCCAAAAGCATAATAATTATTCTCCTGAACAATTTCAGCAGTATTTACAGCACCGTTATTGTCTTTGTCCCGATAACTTAATTAACCTATTCAAAATTATTTATAAATTTTGCCATTACAATCGAAATTAAAGTTTAAAATACTATCTTTTTTGTGGATACTAAAAATAAGTTCTCCTTTTCTTTTGATAATAGTGTCACCTATTTCTATGTATTCTTTATATTTAACCCACCATCTATCACTTCTAGAGGAATTGCAATTACACTCATTTTTTGTAATTGGATGAATTCCTTTATAATTGAATCTACTATCTGTATTGCTTGGTATTTTGTAGACAATCAAAAGACATTCATCTCTCTTTAAATCTTCTGCTGAAGCATCACAATCATAAGTAGGGCCGCATGAAAACAAACACATACACGCGATAATAATTTTATATTTCATAATTATAATTTCAAATAGTCTTTTTGTTTTGGTGACTCTATAATTTGCCCCAATACCGGGTTTTATATTATAGTTCAGGCTATGTGTTATGTCTCTTGGTGAAGATGTATATGTTGATTACTCCCTTTGCCAAATATAACACTTTACGAATGTGAAAGTTCCTAGTTTTTATGCAGAAATTTTCAATTGTATTAAAACGTATTCTTCCCGATACAGTTTATGAGAAGATGTTGATGAATCATTATAAGTTGTAGGGACGTAAAAATCTTGTGAATTAAAGCTGACAGGTTTTTAAAACCTGTCAGCTTTGGTTTTTTAGGGTATTTAGTTCTTGCAGTTGCCTTAGTTTTTGGATGTAATATTTTAAGTATCAGTCTGGTATTCTTTTGATCTTCATAGATAGTAATCTTGTTGTTTTTGTCTTTGAAGGCTTTTAGTATACTTTAAGGAATGGGGGTCTTATTTTATTTTAAAACATACAAAAGCTCAAGTAGATCTACTTGGGCTTTCTTCTTTTTGTTTGTTTTTGAGTGTTTGTTGTTGCGGGTGCGAAGTCAGAAGACATTCAGTTCGCTCATTAGAGCTCTTCGGATAGTTGGGGAAAAGAGGTAATAATGCACCCTTAGCCTTGTCTTCATATTTATAAATACAAAATCTAATCAATAGTTAAGAAACATTTTATCTATTTAATTATAGACAGTACAATTTTATTTTCCATGATAAATTTTTAATATTTTACAATCACTTTTTTGTATTTCTATATATGCGACACCTCCTTTAGTTCCTAGATTAGCATTTTGTAAAGTTCCTTTGATAATCCATATCCCTAAACTAGTAAGTTCTGCAGTAAATGGTTTCTCGTTATATATTTTTTTTCCGTAGATTGGTAGCCAAACTGCTTCTGCAATTTTTATAGCTGTCTCTTTATTTGGTACTAAATCATTTGGAAGAGGATCATCAGGATATGAATCTATTCTTTTGTAAACGATCTTATTTTCATCCTTTTCTTGTGCACTTACATGATAACTTACAAGTAACAAGAAAGGTATAAAAGCTAAAAAAAAAATCTTTTTCATAATTTACAAATTTAATAATTTATATTCTGTTTTTAATAACACTAGTGACATAGGATTTCTTTATTATAAACGTGGCGTATCTGGAAAATGAGTTGGCGGTTTTGGTGTTGGACTTGGCACTATCGGCATTGGAGCCAAAGGCACCACAGGCATTACAGATGGAGGCGAACTAGAATCATTGCGATCATTTTCTAAATTGTTATTAATTATGAACTCACCATCCCCATTTGGAAAGAGTATTAGCAAATTTCCACTAGGAGTTGTAAGATAACCAGTATTTCCTGATTTCCTATTACCCACTTTATTCTCATCCGAAAACCGATCATTCCATGTTTTAATGCCTCCATCATATGAACCATGACTATGAATATCTGCCGTCCTAGTTGTTTCTTTGGGTGCAGAGTTTGTAAGAACTGAGACATTCGCTACAGAATTGCATTAGAACTCTTTGTAGAGCAGGATAAACGAACTCCAGATAAGCAATGTTGTACTTTTAGAAGATAATAAGACTTTGCAAATTAAGATTAAAAAATTGGAAGAGTAAGTTTTTGATTTAGAAAATAAAAAAAGAGACAGTTTCATGGTTTTTGAAACTGTCTCTTTTTGTTTGTCCATCGTTGCGGGTACGAAGTCAGGAGACGTCGCACAACATCTCTGTATTTTAGGAAACACTTTGAGGAGCGGGTTAATCTTATGAAGACTCATCTTTTATTTTAACTAAATACCAACATCCATTTATTAGATTGAATTCATACGATATATATATACCATTATCATAGCCAAATCGAGTGTAAATCACTTTGTTTTTAGTAGTTTTTTTCTTGATAGTAAATTTGCCTGTTTTCGAATTCATTGCTTTTGAGTCATCTGCAAAATTTATATATCTGAATTCAGATTCATTTCTAATTAACTCGGTCTTTAATTCTTCATAAGAATCTTCTCCGTAATACTGTGACTTTAATGGATAAGCAATCATTCTTTTTTGATAAACACTATCCTTTGCAAATTTTTTGAAAAAAGTTTCAAAATCAGAAATACAATTTTTATTTGATATTTCCTTTACATCTACAATTTTATCTTTTGGAAGTGCTTTAGTGTTTTTATTGAATTCTTTGCAACTAAGAATTAAAGTTGCTGTTATTAATAATATAGAAGTTTTTCTCATGTTTTTATCGGTAAATGGTTTGGAATTGTTGGTAATAGTGCTGGTCTCGGAATTGGCATACGTAGTAAGCCAGGTATAAGAATTGACATAGGTAATGAGTTAGGTATCGGAGCAGGGAGTAAATAATATGGCAGATAAAAAAATGAAGTCATTATTACAATGTTCGCTATGACAACATTAAAATGCGATCCACAATTAAAGGAATATTACAATAAGAAAAGAAACTCCTTATATCAATTCTTATAAATTTGCATCTTAATTTTTTAATGATATTATTTGTTTTTTATCATAGAATGCATAGCATCCCGATTTTTAATAATATATGTTTCTTAAAGAAGACTTCGCAGAGCGGGGATATTAAGTAACTAATCCAATGATAACAAAATATACAAAAAAAGATATATGAATAAATAATGTAATATAAACTCCTTTTCTTAAAGCTTCTGTTTTAAAAAAATAAAATAAAGAGCAAATTATTGTTAAAACAAATAACCAACAAAGAGAATAGAAAATTAAAATATCATCTAAGGAATTGATTATTAATGGGGTGTTTTTTTTAGAATAAATAAGCTTATATATGTATTTAGATAAATCTGAAAATAAAAATCTAAATAAAATGATTTTAGAATCGCAAAAATAAAAAAGTATATAAAAAAGGGGTATAATTAATATTGTAATTTTTTTTAAAAGAGTTTTCATATAGTTATTGATATTTTGATAAGATGATTAAAAACTTGCGTTAGCAGAATAAACTTTTCCTTTATACATATAAACATTTTATTTTCAAAAAAAATAAATGAATTATGAAACGTTCCGTCATTAAATGTAATTTTCATTGTAGGTAATCCATATGGTGTTACTTTTAAGCCAGTCATTATACGATTCTTATCTGGTGATATATGCTCTTTTTTTTCGATAATAAAACCTACATCTTTATCAACTAAAAATCTACCATCCAAGCTTCTTTTAATTTTAAATTTTGTTTCAGAAACTCTTTCTATATTACTAATTGCACCTTTGGCTATCGAAGGTATAATATCCTCAAAATCGTCAACGTCAATTTTTGCTCCTACTTTTTCTTTTAGTACTTTTCTAGTTTTGCTTTCAACAGTTGCTCTCTGCTACTTTAGACCTTCACCATTTTCAGGATCATCTTTTGTTTCTCCTAAACTTTAAGTGTCATAGATTTAGTGTGTTGTTTCTCTGTGTTTTAGGGAACGCTTTGAGGAGCTGAGCCTTCTAAAATGTCATTAAGTTTTGAAGACATTTCATCTTTGGAAATAATTTCTCCTTTTAAAGATTCTTCATTATTAAATTCAGCGTAAAAAGATTGAAAAATTCCAAATTCCAATTCAACTTCTCCAATATCTTCAATGCCTAAATATTTTATAGATTCAATTTTTTCAATTGAGTTAGTCTTTATTTTTTCGATAAAAGAGATATCATTTGCTATATGATTAGCATCCCTAATTACAGAAGAAGTTAAAGAATCTAAAACTGTAATTATCGAAATTGCAAATTTATCATTATTAAAATTTTTGCAAAAATAAACCAAAGAACAATTAAACTGTTTTGATTTTGATGATTTATCAAAAGAAAATTCTGTGGAAACAATTGATTTTGCTTTAGAGAAACTGTCTAAGTCATAATCAGTAGTTCTCCCTAAAATTTCTCCTTGCAACATTTGCCCTGACACAAAAAAAACATCATTAATTCCAATAAATTTATAATTATAAAGTTTAGAAATTTCATTTGCCCGATTGTCAATGTTATTTTTTAAATCTGCTTTAGTTGATGTTACAACTGTAGATTTTAAAATTCCAGATACAACTTTTGTATTTTTTTTAAACAATAAAGTTACGCCAATGTTTATTTCTTCCATTATTTCTTTTTATTTGGATTTTGAGTCCAAGTTGAACCTTGTCTTTTTTTGCGTGTATTAACATGTTGTTTTCTTGCTTGTCCAACTTGATGCTTATTCTCGGTACTTTTACGATCTTCTGCTGTCGGACTTGGGACTATTTTCAAAAGACTGCTTTAGTTTTTTTTAAAGCAATGTTGTTAATTATCCAAATTCCTTCTTTCGTAAATTCCAGTGTATACTGAATACTTTTAATTTTTGCTTTTTGTTTTTTTGCAGCAAAAGTTATTTTCGCTTTTTTATCTTTAATTTCTTGAAGAAATTCATAATTATGAAATTTAAAGTTATTGGTATACTTTTTATCATTTCCTAAATTGTTAAAAAAAAACATTTGATTTATCCAAACGGCATGGGCATTCACATTTTGACTATCAATGTAACTGTGGAATGTCTTTTCTATATCAATGTATTTCTTTGCTTCAATTGTATCACTGCAATTCTCAGCTGATATATATTTTATTACAACCACAAGAGGTGAAGGTGTGATTATTTGTTTATTTTCATGATTTTTACAAGAAACTAACATTAACAATGGTATAAGGTAGTTAAATTTCATAATTTTTATGGTCTATTTGATTTACAGAAATATTCTAGATATGGTTTAGCAGTCACACTTGTTGAGCCTTTCAAATTTGTTGCTCCTTTAATTTTTAAGAGCTGCATTATAAAGACTATTAGGTGCTACAGTTTATGAATCATTATAAATTGTTCTTAAAAAACCGGACGGTTTTATAGTTTGCGAAGCATTAAGGCTCGGATAAACAGAATTTATAACCCTTTGAGCATAAGTCGAACAATTGTTATTACATCCGTTGTACTTATTTTATTATATGTTCCGTTTATGATACCGTTGTATCCTTTTTGAGTCAATCCAAAGCATAATAATTATTCTCCTGAACAATTTCGTTGGTGTTTACAGCACTATTATTGTCTTTGTGCTGATAACTTTAATTATCTTTTATTTTAGAGGATTCAAAATTATCTATAAATTTTACCATTACAATCAAAGCTAAAGCTTAACACTGTATCCTTTTTATGAATATTAAAAATTAATTCACCTTTTTTTTTAATTATGGTATCTCCAATTTCGATATGTTCCTTATAATTTGCCCACCATCAGTCACTTGTTTGTGAATTACAATTACATTCATTTTTATTAAATAAATGTATTCCCTTATAATCAAACTTTCCATCTCTTTTTCCTGGAATTTCCTTAACAATTAACAAACATTCGTCATTCTTATATGCGTTAGCGACTAGATCGCAATCATAATTAGATCCACATGAAAACAAACACATACACGCGATAATAATTTTATATTTCATAGTTATAATTTCAAATAGTCTTTTTGTTCTGGTTACTCCATAATTTACTCCAATACCGGGTTTTATATTATAGTTTAGATATGCGTTATGTCTCTTGATGAAGGTGTATATGTTGATTACTCCCTTTACCAAATATAACACTTTACGAATGTGAAAGTCCCTAGTTTTTAAAAGTAGTTTTTATGCAGAAATTTTCAATTGTATTAAAACGAATTCTTCCTGATACGGTTTATGAGAAGGTGTTGATGAATCATTATAAGTTGTAGGGAAGTAGAAAACTCGCGAATTAAATCTGACAGGTTTTTAAAACCTGTCAGATTTGGTTTTTAAGGTATTTAATTCTAGCTTAAAATTAGATTTAATGGAAGATAAACTGGAGTATAAAAACTACAGAGCAATAAACTAAACTATATTTTTATTCCCAACCACCATTTAAGTGTTTGTAATTTATCCTCTTCTATTGTTGATAGTTTCTGATTTTCGATTGCTATGATTGTTCTTTTTAAAGTCTCATTACCATAATTTTCTCTAAGCCAAAACGGGAGTTCTTCAACACTTTTATTCCAGTTCTCAAGAACTCGGTGCAGTATTGATTCTGCACTCATTTTAGTTTTTGGATTTAATGTTTTAAGTATCAATCCAGCATTCTTTTGATCTTCGTAAATTGTAGTTCTGTTGTTTTTACCTTCAAAGACTTTTAATATTCCCTCAATGATTATCTCATCGTTTGTATCTGATATGACTTTGATTAGTTGTCTAACTCTTAAATCGCCAATTTGAGATAGTTTGTTAACCGAACTATATATTTCGTTTTCGAGATCTTCGGGAGTTTTTGGTTTATGCATTTACTTTGTTTTTGCAAAGTATAATCAATTCTTCAATTTGTTGTAGTGGCATTTTAACAGCACATTCTATTTGATTTTTTTGATTGTCTATAAGTAACACTCCTTCGTTGTCTTCTTCGTAACCAATTGGAGAAATGACGTAATTGATATTTTTATTTTCAATTATTGTTCGGGCATCTTTAAACCAGCCATAATTTGCTTCGTAAATGATTTCTTCTTTAGAGAATAGTATAAGTTCTTCTCCATAAGTATTCCATAGTGCAATTCGTAGTAGATAGAATCCTAAAAGAGAAAATATTCCGATTCCTATTAGAAAACCAAAATGTAAGCCGTGGCCGGAGGTAATTGAAATCACCATGCCGGTTGTTGGAAAAATGAATGAGGCAAAAGCAACTATAAATAATATTGCTCTAATGACGAATGGCGATTTTTTAACTCTGAGTCTTAATAGGTTGTTTTCGAATGTAAAGGAAGGCATTTGGAGTGTATTAGTTTGTTTCATAAATCTATGTATTGTCTTTTCAAATTTTTACTATGACAACGAATTATTTTTTATTCACTTTAAAAATCATACGATCATTGGCCTCCCAAATATAATCTTCTGAACAAATGTATCCCCGTAGCCAAAGTGTGCCATTGGTATTTTTTATGTAAAAACCTTTTGGAAAATCGTCCTCTTCACTTAATGGTTTTGAGAAAAAGGTTATGGATCCGGGTGGGGTTTTGTTGGATTTTTTTTCGTCAGATTCTAATTGATCCTTGAATTTTAGTCTAACATAAATGGCTATTTCTAAAGGGCAATGCGATAAGTTGAGTGTTTTTAGGTGTTTTTTTATGCCTTCAAAATTCCCTCCGTTTTTAAGACCGATCTCAGACATTGATAATTCTATTAAATTGACTTCAGAACTCAAAAGTGATGGCTGAAATAAGTCACTATTAAATAACGTATGGGCATATTCGTTAAGTCCGATTTGGGCTTCTTTTAATTTTTGAAGTAATTGCGCTTTGTTTAGCCCTTCATTTTGAATAAGAGAGATGTCTTTTTTTTCAGTCCTGTCCATATGCTGTTTCTTCCGGAAGTAGTTTTTAGTTGTAAAGATAGAATTATTAAGATTAGTTGTATTCTGTTGTCTTGTGAAGTCTTTACAAAGCTGCTTTTATTTTGAATTAAAAATATAAACCTTTACTTTTACCAAGCAATTATCAGAATTGTCAAACGTTGTCTTCTGATGGATATAATCTGCAATTTTATATTGTAGTTTTTTGATATTTTGCATGAAGGAAGATTCTGTTGCAAGTAGGATCAGATTGGCTGATTCGATTTCTATAAGGAGCCAATTGAGGATTTCCGGAATATATTTTTTAATGGGACTATCCCGCATAACGAACACAATTAAATTTAAATAAATATGAAATTTTTTATCGATACAGCTAATTTAGCTCAGATTAAAGAAGCACAGGCTTTAGGAGTTTTAGATGGTGTAACTACAAATCCGTCATTGATGGCGAAAGAAGGTATTACCGGAAAAAACAATATTTTGAAACATTACGTTGACATCTGTAACCTTGTTGAAGGGGATGTAAGTGCTGAAGTAAATGCACTTGATTTTGACGGAATGGTTAAAGAAGGTGAGGAGTTGGCTGAATTACACGATCAGATCGTGGTAAAATTGCCAATGACAAAAGAAGGTGTTATGGCTGCTAAATATTTCTCTGATAAAGGGATTAAAACAAATGTTACTTTGGTGTTTTCTGCTGGCCAGGCTTTATTGGCTGCAAAAGCGGGAGCAACTTATGTATCTCCGTTTATTGGTCGTTTAGATGATGTTTCTACAGATGGTTTGAATCTTATCGAAGAGATTAGAGAAATCTATGATAACTACGGGTATGAGACTCAGATTTTAGCGGCTTCAGTACGTCACACAATGCATATTGTAAACTGTGCTAAAATTGGTGCAGATGTTATGACAGGACCACTTTCTGCAATTTACGGTTTATTAAAACACCCATTAACTGACATTGGATTGGCACAGTTTGTTGCTGATTTTGAGAAAGGTAATAAATAGTTTTTTACTAAATAATAGTTATAAATCGCTGTTTTTCATTAGAAAGACAGCGATTTTTTTTATATTTAGCTACCTTAAAATATCTATATATGAAAAAATTAATGGCAGTTTTAGTGTTTTTAATAGCGAGTTCGCAGGTAAGTGCGCAGGCTAAAGTAATAACAAGTGTAAATGATGTGGGTGATGTAGCAACGTTTGAACTGGATTGTTCTGAAAAGTTTCAGACGCTGGCAAAAGGTTTGCGCTACAACATTACACGACACGAATTTAAAGGCCCGGAAATGAAAAACTCCTATCGCCTGATGTTGGTGATGGATGGCTTTTATTCGAAAACATTAAATAAAGAAATGACTATTTCTGCAGTATTAAGTGATGGAACTGTAATGCAGGCAAAAAAAGTGATCGAAGATGATGGTTTTTTTGATGGTGCTTGTACGCTAAAGATAAAAGATCCTAAAGGGCTTTTAGCGCTTGATATTGTCAAGGTTATTGTTCATGCGGACAAAGATGTGGTTTATACTTTGTCGGATAAAAGCAAGGCAGTTTTTAAAAAGAATCTGAGTAATATTATAGCGGCGAAATAATGTACCTGTTTCATAAAAAAAGTCCCGTTTTACATTTTGTAAAACGGGACTTTTTTTATGTGATTTTTAGAAGATTTTAATGACCTCCTCCTTCACTTGCCACATGACTAACACCTTGTCTTTTTAGTATTTTAGGGCAATAGAAACCATAAAATGCTAAGTAAGCAAAACCAAGTAATGGTACGATATAAGAGAAGTGTGTGTATGTAATTCCGAATATTCCATTTGGATTGGTTAAATCTAAATCACAGATACTTCCTTGTATCAATGGAATTACCCCACCACCCAAAATCATCATGATTAAGAACGACGATGCTTTTCCTGTGTTTTTTCCTAAACCTGCAATCGCCAAATCGAAAATAGACGGCCACATGATAGATAAGAATAATCCACCCGAGATAAAGAAAAATTTAGCAATATCAGTATCCGGACAAACTAATCCGGCAAACATCATTGCGATACCTGACAGTCCGAAAAGCATTAATGTTTTACCTGCGTTTTTACCACCTACAAAACTTACGGCGATGAATAGTAAAATCCAAAGAGGGTAGATGTAGAAAGAAGAAACATCATGTGCAGCAAATACATTCGCTCCGATAATTACACCAAAAGCCAAAGCTGGAACGATAAATTTAAGAGCGGTGTTTATAAGATTTGAAGTATTGAAAACATTGACTCCACCATTCCAACGACCAATCATTAAACTTCCCCAATAAAGTGCGATAAAAGGAGAAATGGCATCTTCCAGTATGTTACCAAATTCATGGGTGTGTAAAAGTGCCGGAAGATTACTAATGATCGTAACTTCAGTTCCAACGTAAATAAAGATACCCAACATTCCTAAATACAATTGAGGGTAGTCTAAAATGCTGAATGAGGCATGTTTATGTTCGATTTTAGCCTCTTCTTCATTTGCTTTTGCCGGATCTTCGATTTTAGAAAAATACATGAAAATAGCCACTATAATAAAAGCAAGTCCTAGTATGATAAAAGGTAATTTGATATCTTCTAGAGAAAGGTTTGTTTTTTTGTTATCTCCCATTCCAAAAAGAGCAATTCCTAATAGAATTGCGCCAATAGTGGTTCCGAAAGAGTTTACACCTCCAGCCAGAGTTAAACGGTGTGCTCCGGTTGTCGGGCTTCCCATTTTAATTGCCAATGGGTTTGCTACAATTTGTTGAATAGAAAAACCTAAACCTACCGTAAACAAAGCAGTCAAGAAGAAAGGGAAACTTTCCATTGTAGCCGCCGGAACGAATAAAAAAGAACCCACTGCTGAAAGAATTAATCCTGCAGAAAGTGTTTTTTTATAGCCGAATTTTTGTAAAACGTCTGACTTTAAAGAGATTAAAAAGAAAATCATCGACCCTACAAAATAGGCAGCATAAAATGCCCAAGCCACTAATTGTGATTGAACTTGTGATAAGGTAAATACTTTTTTGAATACTGGGATGAGGATGTCATTTGCTGATCCGACAAAACCCCAAAAAAAGAAGACGATTATCAGAGAGATAAATTGCCCCCATTTGGTTTGTACATTTTCTGAACTCATAATAGTAGTAAAGGTTAATTTTTTTATTTATGTTTTTTGAAGACCGTAAATATATTTGTTAAGTAAATCAAAAAAAAATAAAATGACACAAATAATGTTAAATTTAAACCAACAACACTATTTTTTCAACAAAGTGTTAATTTTTATGTTTTTGAAAAAGGACCTTTCTAAGACTGATTTTACTCTAAAATCTTGTTTTTAACCTCTTTACTATAGTTTCGGCCAATTGGAATGGTGTAGGATTGGATCTGAATGCGATTTCCTTCAATAGATTTTACTTTATTCAAAGCAATAACATACGATTTATGAATGCGTAGAAAGCGATCGGAAGGTAATTCTTCAGATAAAGAAGTCAAAGATTTATGCGTAATATAGGTTTTGTCGGGAGTGACTACCTTGATGTATTCTTTCATGCCTTCAACAAACAGAATTTCCTCAATATTAATTTTCATCATTTTTTTATCAACTTTAATAAAAATATGAGAGTCCCCTTTGGTGGTTTCTACTTTAATATTGTTTTTTAAATTGTATTCGGTTGTGATTTTGTTAATGCATTTTATAAAGCGCGGTAATGGAATTGGTTTTACTAAATAATCTAACACATCAAGATCATAACTTTCGGCAGCAAATTCTCTAAAGGCAGTGGTAATAATGACCTTGGTTTTATTTTCAAGCAGGCTGATTAATTCAAAACCGGTCATCATTGGCATGTTGATATCCAAAAAGATAGCGTCAACAGAAGTGCTGTTTATAAAATCCAGTGCTTCCAAAGAGTTAGTGAATGTACCGATAACTTCAAAGTCTGTAAAATTAGCGAAATAATTTTGCAGCACTTTGATTGCTAATGGTTCATCATCAATCAACACGCATTTAATTTTCATTATGAATAGGTATTTGCAAACGGATTATATAGTAATTCAGTTTAGTTGCATGTGTTAGACTAAAATCGTTTTTATAAATTAATTTTAATCTCTTTTTGGTATTTGTTAATCCAATTCCACCTTTTGAATTTAGATTTTGTGAAATTACAAAATTATTTAAGATTTCAAAATCTAACTTTTTGCCATCAATAACTTTGCAGTTGATCTTTATTTTTAAGTTGCGATTGTTTAAGCCACCATGTTTAAAGGCGTTTTCTACCAATGAAATAAATATTAATGGCGGGACTATAATATCTTCTATGTTAGATTCTAGATTTATGGTGACTTCTACATTCTCAAAACGTAGCTTTTCAATTTCAATATAATTTTGAATATAGTCTATTTCCTTTATTAGTGGAACAGATTTAGTTCCTTTTACATCATACAATACATATTCCATCAAATGAGACAATTTGATAATCACGTCCGGAACTTTGTCGGAGGATTCTAAGGATAAGGCGTATAAATTATTTAAGGTGTTAAAGAAAAAGTGAGGCTGGATCTGGTTTTCAAGGTATTTTAACTTGATTTTGAATTGATTTTCTCTCAATGAACGGTTTCTTTCCCGCTCTCGCAACCAGGTTAAAGTAAGATAGACAGAAGAGGCCATGGCCACGACATACAATTCACCAATGCAAACTGCCAGAATATGATTGATGTCAAAAGGATGGTACTCGCGGTTGGCTTCCGGCCAGATATTTTCAGATATAATATAATAGGTAAGGGCGGTTTTTATTAAATAAATTCCGAGGAGACTCACTATTAAGGATAAGGTGAATTGAATGTATTTCTGTTTTAATACCAATTTTGGTACTAAAACAAACAAATTAAAATAAACCAGTGGAATGTGTAGGGAGAACTCAATAAGATTCGATTTGAATGAATAAGGATAATCATTGAAATAAGCACCCCATCTTAAAAAATTAAGAGTAAAATAGCTTCCCCAAAACCAAACGTGATTTTGAAGTTTAATATCGAATTTTAATTTTCGGATTTCGTTCAACTTTATTTTTAAAAGGTTAATGGTATTTATCCTTTGGAATAAATATTCTGCAACTTTAAACAATTAGTTGTTAAAACACAATTCTTTTAAATAAAATTTTCAAAAAAAAGAAAAGTAGCGCTTTGTTTTTGATGAAGAACGTTTTCGTAAAACAAAATCTGTAATATTTTTTAATGTTTGTTTTTGAGTGAAAGTATAGGAGTGAGGTATTAAAAGTAAAATGATATAAGTGAAATGTTAAGAGTGAGATTTTAAAAGTAAAATGTAAAAAATCAACAATAAAATCTTTTTTCATGCAAACTAAATGATTTTACAACTGTCATCCTGAGCGGGGTCGAAGGGTCATCCTGAGCGAAGTCGAAGGCTTATGAAACGAATAAGGAGTGTAAGCTTCTTTAATATATAATCTAAGAGAATGAAATATTTCGTACGAGAGGTTTTGGGAGAAAAATTGAATACGTATTTCTGAATACCGAAGGTATAACGATTTGAGAGTTGGTAATGGATTCTTTTGATGTTACATTAATATAGGTATAATGGATCGAAAGAAGGTATATAGTTTTAAAAGTTGCAACTACAGGATTATTTAGCAGTTAAAATCCTTGTGAATGAGTTGCACAATTGTTTAGATAAATTTATGATAAATATGGTTGTCTTGTTTTATTGAATTTGAGTTGAATTCAATGTAAGGTGCTTATTATTAGTGTGTTGAATCGTTTTATTGGGTTTTGTTTGAAATGTTATTATGTGTAATAAATAAGCTAAATAATTAGGTATTATATAATTATATCTTAAAATTGATATACTATAGTGATAGGAAAACGTTTTCGAGAAGCACATTATTGAATGTTTAATGTCGTTTGTTTAAAATTTTGTACCGTTTGTATAATTTATTTTTTTTAACAATACGTTAAGAATAAATTTACATCATAACTAACAAAATAAATAAACATGAAAAAAATTTTCTTAATCTTTATGATGGCTTTTACCGCGCAAGTTTCCCTTGCTCAGGTAAAAAGTGTCAAAGGTGTGATTACAGATTCTGACGGGATGCCATTACCAGGGGCATCTGTTGCGGTACAAGGAAGTCAAAAAGGTGCTACAACCGATTTTGACGGATTGTATGCAATTGAAGTACAAAAAGGACAAACATTGCTTTTTACTTATGTTGGTCTGGAAACACAAGCAATAGTTGTAGGGGATGCTACTACAATTAATGTAAAAATGCAACTAGCAGCATCGAATGCGCTTACCGAAGTTGTTGTAACTTCATTAGGTATCAAGAAAACTAGAAAATCTTTAACTTATGCAGCTCAAGAGCTTAAAGGCGAAGAGTTAACTCGTGTAAGAGATGCTAACGTTATTAATACGATCGCAGGTAAAATTGCCGGTGTAGCTGTAACAAAAAGTTCTGGTGGTACAGGTGGTTCTACAAAAGTAGTTATCCGTGGAAATTCATCTGTTGTGAATAGCCAGCCATTATATGTTATTGATGGTATTCCGATATTAAATGCTGGTTCTGGACAGCCAACTGAGTCATTTGGTAGTTTGTCAGGTGGTAATCGTGACGGTGGTGATGTTGTTTCTTTAGTTAATCCTGACGATTACGATGGGATGACTGTACTTAAAGGTGCTGCGGCTTCTGTATTGTACGGTAGCCAAGGGGCAAATGGAGTAATTTTACTTTCTTCTAAAAAAGCTAAAGCAGGGAAAGCAAATATTACCGCTTCTTCAGTAACTACTTTTGAAACAGCAGCTTATTTACCTAAGTTTCAATCAGATTACGTTGCATCTAAGGGAGCAGCAGATACATGGGGAGCAAAACAAAAAACGAATGATTATGTTGAGGATTTCTTTAATACAGGAGTTACTCAAATTACGTCATTAGGTTACTCGAATGCTAATGAAAATTCGTCTACTGCATTTTCTTATGCTAACACATCTTCTTCGGGAATTACACCGGGTAATAGTTTAAAGAAAAATAATTTTGGAATTCGTCAAACAGCTAAGTTTTTCGGAGATAAATTGACTTTTGCAGCAAATGCAAATTATACTTCTCAGTCAATCGCAAATAAACCAGTAAATGGTCTTTATTTCAATGCGCTTACTGGTGTTTATTTAATGCCAAGAGGAAATGACTTTAATTTTTATAAAGACAATTATGAAGTTTTTGATCCATCAAGAAATTTAATGGCTCAAAATTGGGTATCTAATGTAGATTTTATGCAAAATCCGTTTTGGGTAATAAACAGAAATCAATCAGAAGATAAGAATGATTTTTTTAATGGATCTTTAGCTTTAACTTATAAAGCAAATAATTGGTTAAGTATTGCCGGTAGATATAGTTATAACAGAGTATCAAGTAAGTTTGATAAATTTATCTATGCAACTACTCAGGGAGCCTTATCTCATATCAATGGTAGATATTATAATGAAGAGACTTTAAGTACACAACGTTATGCCGATTTAATAGCAACCATAAATACAAAAATCGGTTCAGATTTCTCATTCAATGCAAACATTGGAACCAGTGTAAGAAATACATTGATCAATCAAAGAACGATTCTGGATTCTGGAGTTGGTGGAGGTTTAAAATATGCAAACTGGTTTACATTGCATAATTTTAATAACAATGCCGAAAATTATCAGACAATTGATTCTAATAAAGAAATTCAATCCATATTTGCAGCTACTACGTTTGGTTATAAAGATATGTTATACTTAGATCTTACTGGTAGAAAAGACTGGTCTTCAACATTAGTAAATACAGAAGAAGGCGGATATTTTTATCCATCAGTTGGTTTAACTGCTTTAATTAGTGAGATGGTAGCTTTACCTGAATTCATTAGCTATGGTAAAGTTCGTGCAGCTTACGCTAATGCAGGTAACGATGTTGCTCCTTTTATAACATCTCCTACAAATTATTACCCACAAGGGAGCGGAACAAAATACAATCCAATAGTTGCGCCTAAAACAGGGACAAGTTTGAAACCTGAATTAAAAACAGAATACGAACTAGGTACAGAATGGAGAATGTTTAATAACAGATTAGGATTTGAGTTCTCTTATTATCATTCAGAAACTAAGAATCAGTACCTACAAGTTGTAGCGCCAATTGGAAATGTACAAGGGGTTGATTTTTATGCAATCAACGCAGGAAGTATAGAGAATAAAGGTTTTGAAGTTGTATTAAACGCAGGTATTGTTAAGGGAGATAAATTCTCTTGGGATGCATCGGTGAATTATTCTCAAAATAAAAATTTAGTAAAGGAAATTCCTAGTGAACTAGGAGGTCGTATTAACTTAACAAATGCTGGTGTAAATAGCTATAGATATGCTTTAATTGAAGGAAGACCATTTGGAGTTATTGAAGGAATCAATTTCAAGAAAGATGCGCAAGGTAGAGCTATACTAAATAATGATGGTACTTTTCAAAAAACTGGTTTTGAAGAAGTTGGAAATTCTAATCCTGATTTTATGTTAGGTCTTTCTAATTCATTCAAATATGGATCTTTCTTTGCAAGTGTATTAATTGATGGTCGTTTCGGAGGAGATGTAATGAGTTTAACTGAAGCAATAAATGATATTAATGGAGTTTCAAGAGCGTCAGGAGATGCTAGAAATGCTGGAGGAGTTGCTATAAATGCAGTTAAAGTTGATGGTACTCCTGTGACTAGTATGAGTGCAGAGTCCTACTACAAACAAGTTGGAGGTAGACAAGGGATTAGTGGAGAATATATTTATGACGCAACAAATGTGAGTGTTAGAGAGGTTTCAATCGGATATACTTTTAATCCTAAAACATTGCCTTTCCTTCAATCAGCTAGTGTTTCATTAATTGCGAGAAACTTATTCTTTATATACAAAGACGCTCCTTTTGATCCAAACATTGCATTAAGTACAGGTCAGGGTTTACAAGGTGTTGATATTTATGGTCTGCCTTCTACCAGAAGTGTAGGTCTTAACTTAAATGTAACTTTCTAAAATTTTAAAAAGATGAAACTAAATAAAATAATAAAAACAACAACTATATGTGCTTCTTTGCTTACTGTAGTTGCTTGTACAGATAATTTTGAGGAAATAAACACTAATCCAAATGGTATTACACCAGGGCTTTTTGAGCAGGATTTTAATCATATTAAAGGAGGATTTTCTCCAATGTTTAATAATATCCAGGTTTTAACTCCGCCAGATTTATATCAATTACAACAAGGATTAAATAGTGATGTATGGTCTGGTTATATGGCTACTCCTCATCCTTTTGGGAATTTGAATAATACGACTTACTATCTTCTTGATAACTGGAATGGTACTTGTTGGGAAACTGCTTACAAAAATATAATGTACAATGCCAATGATATTGGGAATAAAGCTAAAGGCAAATACGATCAGTTTTATGCTTTATCATTGATACTAAAAGTAGAAGGTATGCACAGGCTTACAGATATTTTTGGACCTATCATTTATTCTAAATTTGGTACTCTGGATACTACTATTGGTTATGATTCACAAGAAGAAGTTTACACTCAAATGTTTAGTGAGTTAGATATTGCAGTTGCAGAATTAACTAAAAGAGTTGATGCTGGTGAAGTTAGTGTTTTTGTATCGACTGATGAATCGGGGTATAAAGGTGATTATAAAGCTTGGGTAAAATTTGCTAACACTTTGCGTTTGAGATTAGCCATGCGTGTGGTAAAAGTAAAACCTGCTTTAGCAAAGGTTCAGGCTGAAAAAGCTGTGGCACATAAATTTGGAGTGATGACAGTAAATGCAGATTTGTTCAAAATTGTATCTCCTGTTTATACTAATCCAATTCAAACTATAAGTGTTGGATGGGGAGATATTGCTATGTCTGCTGATATGGAATCTATTTTAAAGGGATATAATGATCCTAGGTTGCCTGTTTATTTTGATACTTCAACGGAATTCCCAGGTCAATATAAAGGTATTCGTACAGGTATAGCTATGGCTTCAAAAAGTGATCATGAGAATTTTTCTCGAGTTGGATCAGTTATTAAGACGAAAGAAATAACTCTGATGACTACAGCAGAAGCTTATTTTCTAAGAGCTGAAGGAGCTTTGAGAGGATGGAACATGGGCGGAGACGCAAAATCATTATATGAATTAGGAATTGCAGCTTCATTTGACCAAAGAGGAGTTTCTGGTGCGGCGGCCTATACTTCAAATAATACAGATACAGCTATAGACTATGTTGATCCTAAGTTTCCGGTGAATAATGCAACAGCATTAAATAATGTTACTGTCGCTTGGGATGCGGCGGCCACTAATGAGATAAAATTACAAAAAATTATTACTCAAAAATGGATTTCCGGTTTCCCGGAAGGTCAGGAAGCATGGTCTGATTACAGAAGAACCGGATATCCTAAACTTTTCAAAGTGCTTAAAAATTACAGTGGAGGTACAATTTCTACAGAACTTGGTGTAAGAAGAATCAACTTTGTTGTGGCAGAGAAAGCTGGAAATAGTGGAGGTGTAGCAACTGGTGTAGCTAAATTAGGCGGACCAGATAATGGAGGAACCAGACTTTGGTGGGATGTTGATGCACCTAACTTCTAATAAAAGCTAAAAAAAAAGAGAATATTAAGTTTGGTTAGTAAATGGTATGGGTAATGAAAGTTGCTCATACCATTTCAAAAACCAAAATGATAAATAGTATAAAAGATAAAGAAATGAAAAGTGCTTTAGAAATAAAACCTGATATCAGCTATAAAAGCGCAGGGAAATTTGAAGAGACAAGATTTGAAAAAATTCACAACGAAATCTTCAAAAATTCTACCGAAGCTTCCTTAATTGTAGCGCAGGAAATCGCTCAATTAATCCGATCTAAACAAGAGAAAGATAAATCTTGTGTTTTAGGTTTAGCGACAGGTTCTTCTCCTATAAAAGTATATGAGGAATTAGTAAGAATGCACAGAGAAGAGGGGCTAAGTTTTAGTAATGTAATCACTTTTAATCTGGATGAATATTATCCGATGACCAAAGAGAACAATCAGAGCTATCATCATTTTATGCATCAGCATCTTTTTAATCATATTGATATCAATCCTGATAATGTTAATATTCCTGATGGTACAATCGCTATTGATGAATTGAATCAATACTGTATTGACTACGAAATGAATATTAAAAATGCAGGAGGTCTTGATTTTCAATTATTAGGTATCGGTCGTACAGGTCACGTAGGTTTCAACGAACCGGGATCTCATATCAACTCTGGTACTCGTATTATTACACTGGATCACATTACAAGAGTAGACGCTTCGTCTGATTTTAATGGTATAGATAATGTTCCTAAAAGAGCTATTACCATGGGAGTTTCTACCATTATGAGATCTAAAAGAATTGTATTAATGGCTTGGGGTCAGAACAAAGCTGACATCATAAAAAGAACAGTTCAAGGAGATATTTCTTCAGAAGTTCCGGCCACCTTTTTACAAAATCACCCTAATGCAACTTTCGTATTAGACCAATCTGCAGCTTCAGAGCTGACACGTTTCAAAACACCTTGGTTAGTAGGAGAATGTATTTGGACACAAGAATTAAAAAGTAAAGCGATTGTTTGGTTGTGCCAAAAAACAAAACAATCCATTTTAAAATTAACTGACCGTGATTATAACAATAACGGTATGTCAGATCTTTTGGCGCAAGAAGGTTCTGCTTATGATTTGAACATCAATATGTTTAATGTTTTGCAGCATACCATTACAGGATGGCCAGGCGGAAAACCCAATACAGATGATTCGCACCGTCCGGAAAGAGCCAATCCAGCTAAAAAAAGAGTGATTCTTTTTAGTCCGCACCCTGATGATGATGTCATTTCAATGGGAGGGACTTTTTCAAAATTGATAAAACAAGGACATGATGTACATGTTGTATATCAAACCTCAGGAAATATTGCAGTTACAGATGATGAAGCTTTAAAATTTGCAGAAGTAGGCAGTGATTTTATCGGTGCCGGAGCAGCAGATATTAACTTTAAATCGGTAATTGAATTTTTGAACAATAAATCAGAAAATCAAATTGATTCATTAGAAGTTCGAAAATTAAAAGGACTTATCAGAAGAAGAGAGTCTTATGCTGCCACAAGATACATCGGTTTAAAAGATGAAAATACCCATTTCTTAGACCTTCCTTTTTACGAAACAGGACAAGTTAAGAAAAATCCATTGGGACCTGATGATATTGCGATCGTAAAGGATATCATCGCCAAGATAAAACCACACCAGGTTTTTGCAGCAGGTGACCTAGCGGACCCGCATGGAACACACGAGGTTTGTCTGAATGCTATTTTTGCTGCAATGGCAGCCTTAAAACCACAAGCTTACATGGATGATTGTTGGTTGTGGCTGTACAGAGGAGCATGGCACGAATGGGACATTCACGAAATTGACATGGCCGTTCCGTTGAGTCCATCAGAAGTATTATTAAAACGTCATGCGATTTTATACCATCAATCACAAAAAGACAGAGTTATGTTTCAAGGAAATGACTCTAGAGAATTTTGGGTTAGGGCAGAAGACCGCAACAAAAATACAGCTGTCCTTTATGACGATTTAGGTTTGGCTGAATACGAAGCAATCGAAGCCTTTAAACGTTTTGATTATTAGTGTTGTTTTTTTAAGATTCGGTTAGAGCGAATCAAATGACAAAATTCAGATTGATTTTATTGCAATTAGTGAGGTTCAATTGAAGTCCTTCTGAGTTTTGTCTCTTTTATCTATTTATTAATGTTATCTCAGGATAACATCTTTCAAAAACATTCAAATGAAATATTTATTTGTCCTACTATTAGCGGGTTTAACTTCTAGTGCTCAAGTTCAAAAAGAGCAACTAAATCTTATGCCGTGGCCTCAGAGTATCGTATTAAACGATGGAAATTTTACTTTAACTAAAAATTTTAAAGTAAACATTACCGGAAATCCAAATCCAAGAATTTTTGGTGGTGTCACTCGTTTCTTGCGCCGCTTAGATGGTAGAACAGGTATTTTTTTTGAACAAGGTTTTATTACAAAACTAAATGAATTTCCTACTGCTGAATTACAGATCAATTGTGATAAAAGTGGTAAAATTGGTTTGTACGAAGATGAAAGTTATCATTTAGATATTAAAAAAGGCAAAATTACAATTAATGCAACCAGCGATTTAGGGGCTTTACATGGCCTTGAAACGTTATTGCAAATCATGCAGAATAATAACACTTCGTTCTTTTTTCCAAATGCTCAAATTTCAGATTTTCCAAGATTTACATGGAGAGGTTTAATGTTGGACGTTTCAAGACATTTTCAGCCGGTAGATGTTGTGAAAAGAAATTTGGATGGATTGGCCGCTATGAAAATGAATGTTTTTCACTGGCATTTAGTAGACGATCAGGGATGGAGAATTGAAATGAAAAAACACCCAAAGTTAATAGAATTAGCTTCAGATGGGATGTATTACACACAAGAGGAAATAAAAAATATCGTTAAATATGCTGATGAGCGCGGTATTTTAATAGTTCCGGAAATCGATGTTCCGGGCCACGGATCAGCCATTTTAACTGCTTACCCCGAAATTGGCAGTAAATTGATAACGCTGACTGGCGGAACTACAGAAAAAAATATTCAGGGAACTGCTATTGCAACCTATGGAATTGAGAGAAATGCGGGTATTTTTTCACCAACATTAGACCCTACAAATCCTAAAACCTATCAATTACTAAGTGAATTGTTTGACGAAGTATGTCCCCTATTTCCCGGGTCTTATTTTCATATCGGGGGAGATGAAAACGAAGGGAAAGACTGGGACTCAAATCCTAAAATTCAAGAATTTAAAAAGAAAAATAACTTAGCAACCAACCACGAGTTACAAACTTATTTTACCATGAAATTGATACCAATGCTTAAAAAACACGGTAAGCAATTAATGGGTTGGGAAGAGATTTTGACTAAAAACATGTCAAAAGAAGCTATTATACATGCCTGGAGAGGTCCTAATGAAGGAGTTGTGGCAGGTCAGTCTTTAATAGACGCAGTAAAAAAAGGGTATAAATCAGTTATGTCAAATGGTTTTTATATCGATTTGATGTACCCAATCGAAAGTCATTATTTGAATGATCCGATGCCAAAAGGAGCGAATTTATCAGCAGAAGAAAAAGCAAGAGTGTTAGGAGGCGAAGCTACAATGTGGTCCGAACTTGCAACACCAACAACTATAGATTCAAGAGTTTGGCCTAGAACAGCTGCAATTGCAGAAAGACTTTGGTCATCAGAGAATATTACAGACGTAGCCAATATGCGCAAGCGTCTTGAAGTGGTTTCATTCAGACTGGAAGAACTTGGATTGACACACATTCGCAATAAAGATGTTATTTTAAGAAATATAGCTAACAATCAGAATGTAGAAGCATTGAATGATTTTAGTAATGTTTGTGAACCATTAAAAGGATATAAAAGAAATAAAGGCGGAACAGAATATCAGATGTATTCTCCGTTTACACTTTTTGCAGATGCTTGTACTCCGGATGCCAAAGATGCTTTAGCTTTTGATGCTACAGTAGATCAGTATTTGGGAAATAAATCACTGGAAAATAAAATAAAAGTAACTGCATTCTTAAATAAATGGATTGCAGTGAATAAAGCATTAAATGAATTGAGTGCAAATGCACCTTTAGTTCAACCCATTTTGCCTTTAGCTAAGAAATTGAGCGATGCATCAGAACAATTAGTACTTGTTTTAGATAACAAATCAACTTTAAAAGCAGAAGAATTGAAAAATCTGATCGAACAATGTGATGCAAAAGATCATGCCGATGTTGAATTGGCAGTTTTTAAAAGTTTGAAAAAATTAATGCAAAATTTTGATTTGAATTAGGAGTTAGTAAGTTTAGTTTAAGTTACCAAGATTGTTCCTGTCTCTGCCAGAAGTTTTCTGGTGGAGATGATTTTGGTAAGCTGCTGAGCTACGTCCGTTAAAGAATTAATAAGAGTAACCAAATAAGTATTTACATTTAAAACCAAATAAGAGAATATAACAAAACATGACAAAAAGTAGAATTTTAGATTGATGAATTACCCCCCAAATTTATCCATTTTATTTATTACAATTTTTTTTTAAAAGAAGTTATACATAAATATCAATCAATGCTATTCGCTAATGATTATGGTCGAAATCAGTAATAGTAATATTTATTTATAGAAATGAATCGAATTAAAGTACAACGATTGCAATGTTTTCTATTTGCAATTGATTGAACCCTGATTGTTGTTTGTCAGATGCTGATTTTCAGTAGCTGATGTATTGCGATTGGAATATTTACTTTCTATTAACCAATATTTATTAATTATGAAACATTATTACAGATTACTGTTTTTGTTCTTGTTGTTTCCCTTACTTGCGTTAGCCCAACCAGCTCACGGTAAAAAAGTAGTAGGGTACTATGCACAATGGGCCATTTATGCCCGGGATTATAACGTTCCCAAGATAGACGGGAGCAAGTTAACCCATTTAAATTATTCTTTTTACGGGACCACTTTTGATCCTGCCCGTCCGGAGAATACAAAGTTAAAATGTTTGGATACCTATGCTGACTTTGAGCATACGGAAGGTGGAATTCCATGGGATGCTCCTGTAAAAGGGAATTTTTATGACTTGAAAAAGTTAAAAGAAAAGTATCCGCATTTGAAAATATTAATTTCTGTTGGAGGATGGACTAAAGGTCAGGATCTTTCTCCAATTGCCGCAAGCCCGGTGGCAAGAGCTGCTTTAGCTGCAGATATGGCAAACTTCATTGTAACGTATCCATTTATTGATGGATTTGATATTGACTGGGAATATCCGGTTATAGGAGGAACAGACGGAACTGAAGTAATTAACGGAGCTCCTATTCCTCCACAAAAACACAGTCCGGACGACAATAAAAACTTAGTTTATTTATTGAAAGCAATGCGCCAGGCAATGCCAAATAAATTAGTTACTATCGCAGCAGGAAATAACGTTAGAAATGTTGTTTCTCAGTATTTAGGACCTTTGAACAGAGGGCAATACGGAATGACTGAAGATATTTCGACTTATTGTGATTACATTACTTATTTTGGATATGATTTTGGTGGAAACTGGTACGATAAAACGTGTTACAACGCTCCTTTGTATGCAAGTGGAAATCCAAACGATCCTTTGTACGGTGCAAGCCAATCTGAATCATTAGATGAATTAACCAATCAGTATTTAAATGTGATCGGTTTCCCTGCCAACAAATTGATCATGGGATTACCTTATTATGGTAAGATTTTTAAGAATGTTGCTAATAATGGAACTACGCCTAATTTTCCGGGTTTATTTGTTGCAGCACCAAGAGATGCTACTTCCGGATGTGCTAATCCACAACCACCGGCAGGAACTTGGGATGGTCCTGCAGCCTGTGAAAAATCAGGAAGTATAGAGATTTGTGATTTAGTTGGAAATCCGGTTACAAACTCACACCCTTATCTGGATCCGAATACCATGATGGTTACACCAACTGCAGCAGCTGCAGGATGGGTTAGATATTTTGATAATACTACAAAAGTTCCTTATTTATACAATGCTGCTTTAAAACAGTTTATCACCTATGAAGATAAACAATCGATGGACTTAAAAGTCCAGTATATTAAATCGAGAAACCTTGCTGGTGGTATGGTTTGGGAACTATCTCAAGATACCAGAGGTGCAATACCTAACTCTTTACTGACTCAGGTAGATACTTCATTTGGAAGCATTGTTCCGGGAACAGTAAGCATAGCGGGTTCTGTAAAAAGCGGAACAGCTTTAGTACCTAATGTTGCCATAGAGGTAAAAAATTCAAGTAATGTGGTGGTAGATAATGTAGTTTCTGTAACAGGTAATTTTACATTCAATAATTTAGTTTCAGGTCAAAATTATACGCTTACTGCTACAAAAGCGGCCTATAACTTTACACCTGTAGTTTTAACAAATGTAACGGTTAATCAAACAGGAGTAGTTATTCAGGGAACACAACCTTTATATACGGTAAGCGGAACTGTAGTAGTAGGAACTACCACAACACCAGTTTCCGGAGTTACAGTTACAGCAACTTCTGGCACAACAGTTTTAACAGCGGTTTCCAGTGCAACGGGTGCTTATAGCATTACAGGTTTAACAGCTGGACTTAACTTTACAGTGACAGCAGCTAAAACAGGTTTTCCTTATACTCCGGCTTCAACGGTTTATAATGCAATAAGTGCTAATCAAACATTGAATTTCTCACAAGGTTCAGCAATCGTATATTACACAGTAAGTGGTGCTATTTTAAATGGAACTACACCAGCTGCGGGAGTTACGGTTACAGCAACTTCTGCAGGAGCGCCAGTTTCAGCAGTTTCTAATGCAAGTGGGGCTTACAGTATTTCTCTGCCATCTGGTTCAGATTATACAGTAACGGCTGCTTTAGCAGGAAAAACATATACTCCAGCTTCAACAGTTTATACGAATTTGATAGCCAACAAAACGTTGAATTTTACAGAGTATAACGTTGGAACAAATAAAATTAGCGGTACAGTTAAAAACGGTACAGTTCCGGTTTCGGGAGCGAAAATAGAATTGATCGTGCCTTGGACCGATAATGCACACGGATGGAAAAGTGTTCTTGCCACAACAGATGCGCAAGGAAATTACAGCTTTGCTAATTCAGTAATAGACGGATATGCAATTATTTCAAGTTTGAAATTGAATTCATGGCAAAATAATGAAGTCATTTATTTACCAAGTAATTTAGCAAATTTTGCAGTTCCGACTACGCCACAGGTATATAATTTTAATACAAGTGCGACGGCTAAAGTTGCTTCTTATGCGATAAATGGAAGAGTTTTAAACGGATCTACTCCGGTTTCAGGTGCTGTAATTTCGGCAGTTTCGGGTACAAAAACGTTAACTGCGACGACAGATTCTAAAGGAGCTTATACTTTTTCAGATTTAGCTTTAGGATCAGATTATAAAGTGACAGCTGTAAAAACAGGTTTGACATTCGTTCCGACTTCAACAGCTTTGACAACTACATCAGGTAACAAAACAGTAGATTTTACACAAAGTTTGGCCAGTACAAATTTAATTAGTGGTACTGTAAAAAATGGTTCTACTCCGGTATCAGGTGCTAAAGTAGAATTGGTTGTGCCTTGGACAGACAATACACACGGATGGAAAAGTGTTCTTGCCACAACAGATGCGCAAGGAAACTTCAGCTATGATAATACAGTTGTAGCTGGTTATGCGCAGGTTTTAAGTTTAAAATTGAACTCTTGGCAGAATGGGGAAGTAGCTTATTTTCCAAATAATCTGGTGAATTTCGCAATGCCAACTACGCCACAAGTTTATAATTTCAATACACAAGCGGTGGTTGTGACTAAACCGGTGGTTGCTATTACTGCGCCAACAGCTTCGGCGATTGCTATAAATTTAGGATCAGCGATTAATTTTGTTGCCAGTGTTGGATTAAGTGCTGCTGATGCTACTACAATTTCATCTGTTGTATTTAGTTTAGATGGGCAAAGCTTAAATGCTACCAATTCTTCGGGAACTTATACAGCGATTTGGACACCAGTAGCAAATCAGTTTTCGCTTAGTCATACCTTAACTGTTACGGCTACTGCGTCAAACGGAACAACAGATTCAAAAACATATAGTTTTACATTAACTTGTTCTGGTGCAAACTGCCCAAATCAATTACCTGTAATTACTTGGAGTTCACCATCGAATACTACTGTGTACCAAAGTACTTTCCAAGTTGTGCCAATTTCGGTTACAGCGGTTGATAGTGACGGATCGGTTTCAGGTGTTACTATTACCATCAATGGTGGTACGTTCAACATGACAGCAAGTGCAAATAATACTTATACGTATAATTTTACACCTACAGCTTATCAGGATTATCCGGTTGTAATCAAAGCAACTGATAATAGATCTGCCGTAACTACATTAAACAATACGGTTAAAATTGCTCCAATAGGCACCAACAGATTTATTCCACTTCCTCCAAAAGTTATTTTAGGATATGCGCATTCTTGGGAAAATGCCGGTGCTCCATTTTTATATTTTTCTCAAATGGTGGGAAGTAAGTTTAACGTAGTTGATTATGCTTTCGTAGAAACTGTTAACCGTGATGGTTATACACCAGTATTAACTACAAATGATACTAGATATTTGACTAATAACGTTTTCAATAAGCAGTTGTTGAAAAACGATATAAAATCCTTAAGAGATAGTGGCGTTCCTGTTATTGTTTCTATTGGAGGTCAAAATGGTCATGTTGTTTTGGACAATGTAACTCAAAAAAATATTTTTGTTAATGGTTTAAAAGCAATTATTGATGAGTATCAATTTGATGGAGTTGATATTGATTTTGAAGGCGGATCGATGAATTTTAATGCAGGAGGTTTAAGAGATATTTCTTATGCAGGTATTTCTGCTTATCCAAGATTGAAAAACGTAGTAGATGCTTGTAAAGAATTAAAAGCACACTATGGCCCTGGATTCTTATTAACTGCAGCTCCGGAAACACAATACGTACAAGGAGGATATTCTACCTATAATGATACTTTTGGTTCCTTCCTGCCAATCATTCAAAACTTACGTAATGAATTGGATTTGTTAGCTGTACAATTGTATAATACAGGTGGTGAAAATGGATTAGATGGCCAATATTATGGTTCAGCTAAAAGAGCAAACATGGTAACTGCCCTAACAGATATGATAATAAAAGGGTATAACATTGCTGGAACCGGAATGCGTTTTGATGGTTTACCGGCCTCAAAAGTTCTTATTGCATTACCCGCTTGTCCAAGTGCAGCAGGTAGCGGTTTTATAACGCCGGCAGAAGGAATTAATGCAATGCATTATTTAAGAACCGGAACGACTTTTACAGGAAGAACATACACGATGCAGCCAGGTGGACCTTATCCTTCTTTAAGAGGTTTAATGACTTGGTCTGTAAACTGGGATGCTTCTTCTTGTGGTAATTCATCTGAATTATCTAAAGCTTACGCAGCATATTTTGCCTCACAAGCAGCGGCAAAAACGTTATCTCTGGATAAAATTGAAGCGAAGAGCAGTACAGTAGCTTATTTTAAAAATGATGCTTTGTCAGTTTCAAATGAAACAGAAGATATTGCTCAGGTGGATGTATTTAATACTATCGGACAACCTTTAGTAAGTCATAAAAACATTCAAAATAATAAAGAAATCCTGATTCAGAACAGAAACTTCACGACTAAACAATTGTTTGTCGTTATAGTGACGGACAGAGCAGGAAATAAAAAATCATTCAAAGTGATGAACTTTTTAAACTAAGGTTTAGAACTAAAGAATGGAAAATTTAGAAATAAAAAAATTGGGACGGTTAAAATTGAGTTTGGTTATTTATTTTTTAATCTGGTTTTTATATTTCGAATAAATGCTGCGAATTGAGGTGATTTGTTATTTGGTTTTCGCCTGAAGGAATGCATTATGAACCCGACAATTGTATTGTCGGGTTTTTTTTTGCCGTTTTTCGAGATTATATTTTATAAGTTTTATCGATTATTTAAAATTCCTACAAACATATTTCTTTTGTTATATTTGTAAATAATTTCCTATTTTTAAAAATAAAAAAATGGTCGGGGAGAATGTAAGAAAGATTAGGGTAATCAAAGGATATTCTCAGCAATACATGGCTGTTTTGTTAGAGATTTCACAAGCGGCGTATTCAGATATTGAGACTGGTAAAACAAGGATCAGCTTAGATAAATTACAGAAAATAGTTTTAATCTTAAACCTTGAGTTGAGCTATGTGGTTAATTTTCATGAGAATTCAATATTATGCCCCAATCCGAATAATTTGATGAGAAATGAAGGAGAAATGAAGGAGGTTAAAACTCATTTTGATAAAGAGAGAGCACTTTACAAAGAACAAATAAATACTTTAAAAGATGAAATTGTTTACTTGAGAAATAAACTTGATGGAAAGGAGTAGGAATGATAGAATGGCTACTTTTTTAAGATAGAATAAAACCAAATTATTATTACAGTATAACTTAAAATAAAAACCTTAGAATTTGATTTTGGCTCTCTTTGTTAAGTTTCATGGCGAGATTGTTTATTAATTCATATGGTCTAGCAAAACTATGCTGGCTTTTATGGTATTCTCACTTGAAAAACATAAAAAATAATTATAAAAAGAAACATTGAGATTGAAAATCAAATAATTAAGTACAAATCATAGATTACCAAAAGCAAAGTATTTAGATTGATGAAATTCATTTTTTTTGTGCTTGAATATTCATTTTAACAGTGTTACGAATTCAATCTTTTCCTTAGATTCCTGATTTTTTTACTGATGTGTCAAATTTTGGCAGTAACGGTAATGTGATTTGGAATATTTATTTATTAACTAATTTTTTTATTATGAAACACTGTTACAGATTACTGTTTTTGTTGCTGTTTCCCTTACTTGCGTTTGCGCAGCCAGCTCATGGCAAAAAAGTAGTAGGGTATTATGCACAATGGGCTATTTATGCCCGCGATTTTAATGTTCCCAAGATAGATGGGAGTAAGTTAACGCATTTGAATTATTCTTTTTATGGGACAACTTTTGATCCTGCTCATCCGGAGAATACAAAGTTAAAATGTTTGGATACCTATGCTGACTTTGAGCATACGGAAGGTGGAATTCCATGGGATGCTCCTGTAAAAGGGAATTTTTATGACTTGAAAAAGTTAAAAGAAAAGTATCCGCATTTGAAAATATTAATTTCTGTTGGAGGATGGACTAAAGGTCAGGATCTTTCTCCAATTGCCGCAAGTCCGGTGGCAAGAGCTGCTCTGGCTGCAGATATGGCAAACTTTATTACAACTTATCCATTTATAGATGGATTTGATATCGACTGGGAGTATCCGATAATGGGGGGAACAGATGGTACTGAAATACTTAATGGTGCTATAGTTCCTGTACAAAAACACAGTCCGGATGATAACAAAAATTTAGTTTATTTATTAAAAGCAATGCGTCAGGCAATGCCAAACAAACTAATCACGATTGCTGCCGGAAACAATGTTAAGGATGTATCTAAACAATATTTAGGACCAAACAACAGATCACAATATGGAATGACTGAAGATATCACAACATATTGTGACCATATTACTTATTTTGGATATGATTTTGGCGGAAACTGGTACGATAAAACCTGCCATAATGCTCCGTTGTATGCAAGTGGAAATCCAAACGATCCGCTTTACGGTGCCGCGCAGTCAGAATCACTTGATGAGTTAACCAATCAGTATTTAAATGTAATTGGTTTTCCAGCTGATAAACTAATTATGGGATTGCCTTTTTATGGGAAAAAGTTTGAGCACGTGGAAAATAATGGCACTGATCCAAATTTACCGGGATTGTTTGTTACCGCACCAAGAGATGTAGTTTCGGGATGTACAAATCCACAATCCCCTGTCGGTACTTGGGACGGGCCAGCTGCATGTGAACGTTCCGGAAGTATTGAAATTTGTGATTTAGTAGGTAACCCAGTTACCAATTCACATGCTTATTTGGATGCGAGTACGATGTTAGTGACACCAACTGCAGCTACTGCAGGATGGGTGCGATATTTTGACAATACAACCAAAGTTCCATATTTATACAATGCTGCTTTAAAACAGTTTATCACCTATGAAGATAAACAGTCAATAGATTTAAAAGTACAGTATATTAAAGCTAAAAATTTAGCAGGTGGTATGATTTGGGAGGTCTCCCAAGATACGAGAGGTTCAATTCCGAATTCATTGTTAACTCAGATCGACGCTTCATTCGGTAGTATTGTTGCTGGCACAGTAAGTATTGGTGGTTCTATAAAAAGCGGTAATGCTTTATTAACCAATATAACTGTTGAATTACGTGATGCCAATAATGCTGTTTTACAAACGATTGTTTCTGCAACAGGAATTTTTACATTTAACAATCTTGTTCCGGGTAAAAATTATGCTATTACTGCAGTAAAGACTTCTTATACTTTTGTACCAGTTAATTTAGCCAATGTCGCGGTTAATCAGACAGGAATAGTCATTCAAGGAACACAAACGTTCTATACGGTAAACGGGACTATTTTAAATAATGCTAAACCGGTTTCAGGAATTACAGTTACTGCTGCTTCTCAAGGAGTAACGTTTACAGGAGTTTCTAACGCAAGTGGAATTTATAATATCAGTCTGCCGTCCGGGGCTGATTATACAGTGACAGCAGCTTCATCAGGTTACAGCTATGCACCGGCATCGACCATTTTTACTAATTTAATGACTAATAAAACAGTAGATTTTGAACAAAATGTAGTTCTTGCAATCATTAGCGGAACAGTTAAAAATGGAGCAAATCTAGTTTCTGGTGCTAAAGTTGAATTAACCTTGCCTTGGACAGATATTGCACATCCATATTTAAGCAAAATTGCTATTACAGATGCACAAGGAAAATATAGTTTTGATAATGCTATTTTGGCTGGATATACTACAATTTCAAGTTTAAAATTAAATAGTTGGGATAATGGTAACGTAACTTATTTACCATCAAATCTGGCAAACTTTGCTGTTCCGGCAAATGCTACAGTTTATGATTTTAGTACTAGTGTCGTTACACCAACGTATTATACTGTAAGCGGAACTGTTTTAAACGGAAGTACTCCGGTTTCTGGCGCTACAATTTCGGCTGTTTCTGGAAGTACAACTTTAACAGCTACTTCTGATGCTTCAGGAAATTATTCGGTTGCGAATTTAATTTCAGGATCAGATTATACGGTTACAATTGCAAAAACAGGATTAACATTTACTCCTGCATCAACAGTTTATACTGCTATTGCTGCTAACAAAACGTTGAATTTTACACAAACTGTTGTAACGCCAACTTACTATACCGTAAGCGGAACAACTAAAAATGGAACTACAGCTGTTTCGGGAGTTACAATCTCAGCAGTTTCGGGATCAACAACTTTAACAGCTACTTCAGATGCAAGTGGAAATTATACAGTTGCTAATTTAGTAGCAGGATTAGATTATACAGTAACAGCTGCAAAATCAGGTGTAACATTTACACCGGCTTCAACAGTTTACACAGCAATTGCTGCTAATAAAACGTTGAATTTTACACAAGTTGTTACTCCGGTATATTATACAGTAAGCGGAACAGTTTTAAATGGAGCGACTGCAGTTGCGGGAGTTACAGTTTCAGCAGTTTCTGGCGCTACAACTTTGACAGCTACTTCTAACGCAAGCGGAAATTATACAATTGCAAATTTAGTTGCAGGTTTAGATTACACGGTTACAGCTGTGAAAACTGGTTTAAGTTTTACACCGGCTTCAACTGTTTATACTGCAATTGCTGCAAATAAAACGTTGAATTTTGTACAAGGAGCACCAGTTGTTTATTACACAGTTAGTGGAACAATTTTAAATACTTCAACTCCGGTTTCAGGCGTTACAGTTACAGCTACTTCTACAGGTGGAACTTTTACAGGAGTTTCAAATGCAAGTGGTATTTATACGATTAGTTTACCGTCTGGTGGTAATTACACCGTAACTGCAGCTCTAACAGGACAAACGTATACACCAGCTTCTACAGTTTATACTAATTTAATAGCTAACAAAACTTTAAACTTCTCACAAGATGTTATTGTAGTTGGAGTAAATAAAATTAGCGGAACAGTTAAAAATGGAGCAAATCTAGTTTCTGGTGCTAAAGTAGAATTGATTTTACCTTGGACAGATATTGCACATTCATATTTAAGTAAAATTGCTATTACAGATGCACAAGGAAAATATAGTTTTGATAATGCTATTTTAGCTGGATATACTACAATTTCAAGTTTAAAATTAAATACTTGGGATAATGGTAACGTAACTTATTTACCATCAAATCTGGCAAACTTTGCTGTTCCGGCAAATGCTACAGTTTATGATTTTAATAATAGTGTCGTTACACCAACGTATTATACTGTAAGCGGAACTGTTTTAAACGGAAGTACTCCGGTTTCTGGCGCTACAATTTCGGCTGTTTCTGGAAGTACAACTTTAACAGCTACTTCTGATGCTTCAGGAAATTATTCGGTTGCGAATTTAATCTCAGGATCAGATTATACGGTTACAATTGCAAAAACAGGATTAACATTTACTCCTGCATCAACAGTTTATACTGCTATTGCTGCTAACAAAACGTTGAATTTTACACAAATTGTTGTAACGCCAACTTACTATACCGTAAGTGGAACAACTAAAAATGGAACTACAGCTGTTTCTGGTGTAACAATCTCAGCAGTTTCGGGATCAACAACTTTAACAGCTACTTCAGATGCAAGTGGAAATTATACAGTTGCTAATTTAGTAGCAGGATTAGATTATACAGTAACAGCTGCAAAATCAGGTGTAACAT